>JAMOVG010000024.1 GCA_027061725.1 Desulfobacteraceae bacterium | reverse complement strand
GACCGCATTCCCTGGGCGGCCTCTCCGCCCTTGATAAAGCCGCGCTACATCGATGACGTTCCCATCCTTGCGCTGACTTTCTGGAGCGAAAGCGCCGACCACTACACCCTGCGGCGCATCGCCGCCGAGGTGGAGAGCAAGGTTAAACAGGAACGCAACGTTTCTATCACCAAAATCATCGGCGGTCAGCGACGCGAACTGACGGTTCACCTGGACCCGGACCGTCTGGCGGCCTACAACCTCGATCCCCAGCGCGTGGCCATGATGCTGATCGGCGCCAACCAGGCCTCCAACACGGGCAGCTACCCGTCCGTAGCGGGTGAAATCAAAGTTTACACCGAAGGCTTCCTGAAAAACCGCCGCGAGGTCGAACGCGTGGTGGTAGGGGTCCACCGGGGACGGGCGGTGTACCTGCGGGACGTGGCCACCGTGGAAGACGGCCCCGGCGAACCCAGCCAGTACGTTTTCCTGGGGGCCGGGCCGGCCGCAGACGAAAAGGGCATCCACGCGCCCCCGGTGTCCGAAGGCGTTTACCCCGCCGTCACCCTGACCATCGCCAAGCGCAAGGGAACCAACGCCATTACAGTGGCCAACGAAGTACTTCGACGCATGGAGGTGCTGCGCGGATCGGTGATCCCGGACAACGTGCACGTCACCATCTCACGCCACTACGGGGAGACGGCCGAGGAAAAGTCCAACGAACTGCTCTACCACATGGCCATCGCCGTGGTGTCGGTGACCCTCCTGATCGCCCTCACCCTGGGCCTGCGCGAGTCGGGAATCGTGCTGCTGGCCATTCCCGTGACTCTGGCCCTGACGCTGTTCATGTTCTACCTCTACGGGTACACGCTCAACCGCATTACCCTCTTCGCCCTGATTTTCTCCATCGGTATCCTGGTGGACGACGCCATCGTGGTGGTGGAAAATATCGTGCGTCACTTCCGTCTGCCCGAAAACGTTGGTCGGCCCCGGGCCCGGGTGGCCGTGGAGGCCGTGGCCGAGGTCGGCAATCCCACCATTCTGGCCACGCTTACCGTCATCGCCGCCATTTTGCCAATGGCGTTCGTGGGCGGGCTGATGGGGCCGTATATGCGCCCCATCCCGGTGGGCGCCTCGGCGGCCATGGGTTTCTCCATGCTGGTGGCTTTCATGGTGACCCCCTGGGCGTCGCTCAGGATCCTGCGCCACGAAGAGAGCAACGGGAAAGTCAAAGTCGAAAAAGAGGACTGGTTCACACGGCTGTACCGCCACATCATGGGCCCCCTGCTGCACAAGACTCTGCTGCGCTGGACTTTCCTGATCGGCGTAGTGGTGCTTCTGCTCGCGGCCTGCGCCATGGTGGTCGTGGGGCTGGTGCGCGTCAAGATGCTGCCCTTCGACAACAAAAGCGAATTTCAGGTGATCATCGACATGCCTGAAACCGCCACCCTGGAGGAAACCACCGCGGCCGCGCAGGAGATGGGCAACTACCTAAGGACAATTAACGAGGTCACCGACTACGAGATCTACGCCGGCACGGCTTCACCCTTCAATTTCAACGGACTGGTGCGCCATTACTACCTGCGGCAAGGCCCCCACATGGCCGACATCCAGGTGAACCTGGCCCCCAAGGGCGACCGCAAGGACCAAAGCCACGACATCGCCAAACGCGTGCGGCCGGTGCTAAAGGCCATCGGTGACAAGTACAATGCGCGCATCAAGGTGGCGGAAGTACCGCCCGGGCCGCCGGTGCTGTCCACCCTGGTAGCCGAAGTCTACGGCCCCGACTACGATCGCCAGAAAGAGATTGCCCTGCAGATTCGCAAGATTTTTGAGGAGACGCCCGGCGTGGTGGACGTGGACTGGTACATGGAAGCCTCGCAGACACAGTACGACATTGAGATCGACCGGGAAAAGGCGGCCCTTTCGGGAATCAGCGTGGCCCAAATCAACCAGACCCTGCAGATCGCACTTTCCGGGCGACAGGTGGGCCTGCTGCACCAGCCGCTGGAAAAGGAGGACGTACCCATCATTCTGCGCTTTCCGCTTGCGGCCCGTGCCGGTGTGGAACGCCTCGAAAGTGTCCGGCTGCCGACGCCCGACGGCCGCCAGGTGCCGCTGTCGACGCTCATCAGGGTGAAAAAATCCCTGGCAGACACCAGCATCTACCACAAGAACCTGATGCCTGTCGTGTATGTCATCGGCGACGTGGCCGGCGTCAAGGAGAGTCCGGTCTACGCCATCCTGGAGATGAACAAGAAGATCGACGCCCTCACCCTGCCCGAGGGCTACCACCTCAAGAAGTACAACTACAACATGCCCGAGAACACCCAGCGCTACACCATGAAATGGGACGGCGAATGGCATATCACCCTGGAGGTTTTCCGCGACATGGGCATCGCCTTCGCGGTGGTCATTGTGCTGATCTTCGTGCTGGTGGTGGGCTGGTTCCAGTCTTTTTCGACGGCGCTGGTCATCCTGGCGGCAGTGCCTTTCTCGCTCATCGGCATCATGCCGGCCCATTGGGCCATGGGCGCCTTTTTCACGGCGACCTCCATGATCGGCATGATCGCCGGCGCCGGCATCGTGGTCCGGAACTCCATCATTCTGGTGGACTTCATCGAGCTGCGCCTGCGCGAGGGCATGCCCCTGGACGAAGCCGTGATCGACGCCGGAGCGGTGCGTTTCCGCCCCATGATGCTGACCGCAGCGGCCGTGGTGGTGGCCGGCTCGGTGATTCTCTTCGACCCCATTTTCCAGGGGCTGGCCATTTCGCTGATGGCCGGTGAGGTGGCCTCGCTGATGTTCTCGCGTATGACGGTGCCCATCCTGTACTTCCTGGACAAACGCTGGGAGTTCGCGCACCTGAAACATATCCCCGCGCTGGAGCGCGGACACCAGGATGAGGAGACGTGATACGGGGCGGAATTTACAGGCGGGCGAGGGCGCGGCGGGCCAGTTCGCCCACGGTGAGATTTTCCATCCCGCCATCCATGTAGACCGCCAATGGCGCCGCATCTTCGGTCATGGACTGCAGCAACGGCCTGAGGCCGGCATCGGCCAGTGCCGCAGCCGCCCAGGCCGCCAGACCGCGGTGATAGGGGTCCCCGGACTGCAGGTAAGGGGGAAGGAAGCGGGCCGCCGGCGCCATCAGGTCCGGATGTGCGTGCGAGAGGCGCGCGGCGGCCCAAAGGACGCCGCGCTGCAGGCCCTCGTGCTCCAGGTAGTTGCCTTCCGGGTCCAGGTAGGAAATCAGCAGGCGGGAGAACTCTTCGGCCAGCGGCCGGCTGCGGGCCATGATTTCGGCCATCGCCTCGGGCGCCCCCCAGCCGATGCCGCCGGACTCGTCGTTGAGGCTCCACATCAGGCGGCGCATGACCACCCGCGCCGATTCGGGCGCACGCTCAAACAGCCGTGCCACCACCGCCCCCATGGCCGTGACGGCCCGCCACTTAAGCATCTCGTCGCCACTGCAGAAAAAGGAAATCAGGGGATTGACGACCTGCCGGGCCGGCAGGCGAAGCAATTCCCCCAGCGCGCCTTCAAGGTGCTGCTCCTTGAGAAGCCGCCGCACTTCCCGCTTCATAGCTCGGCCGCCGATTTTCTTCCGCTGCATGGCGAAACCTCGCAGATTCCCGGCAGTTGGGTGAATGTTCGCATCACCAGGGGCATTGCCGGGTGATCCAATGGTTTGGCGCCGCAGACGGCTGTCACACCCGCAGGTCCGACTCTTCCCAGTAGATGCAGTCTTCGGGGCAGTAACTGATGGCCCGGTCCACTTCGCCCTGCGGGTACTCGGACAGTTCGATGACTTCCACGTATCCGCCGGGGGCGACGCGAAAGACCTGCGGACAGATTTCCACGCATGTGCCGCAGGTGGTACAGTCGCTCAAATTGATAACGGGCACCTTCATCGTCGTTTCATTTCCGGATCGACCCTTCCCTTTACATACTGATGATGCGCTCGCCGATCTTGCGGCCAAACTGGAAGCAGGTCTCCAGGGCGTCGGCGTCGGGGACATACTGGACGCGCAGGCCCTCGTCGACGATCTCCAGCTTCATGGCCTCGAAGTACTGATTGATCTGCTTGACGGCCTCACCACTCCAGCCGTAAGATCCGAAAGCGGCGGCAATCTTGTTCTTGGGACGCAGGCCCTTCATGTAAGTCAGCATGTCGGCCACGGTGGGGAAAATGCCGTTGTTGAGCGTCGGGGACCCTGCCACGATGGCCTTGGCGTCCATGACCTCGGTCATGACGTCGGAGCGGTGCCACTTGCGCAGGCTCATTGGCCGCACCTCCACACCCACGTCATCCAGCCCCGAAGATATGGCGTCGGCCATTTTCTCGGTGCTGTGCCACATGGAATCGTACACCAGAATGGCCTTGTTGATCCCCTCCTGGCGGCTCCAACTGGCGTATGCTTCAATGATCTTTCCAGGGTCGCTTCGCCAGATAATGCCGTGGTCCGGGCAAATCATCCTGATTTCCAACCCCATGTCGGCCACCGTCTTGAGCAGCTTGGCCACCTGGGGCGAAAAGTGCATCAGGATGTTGGTAAAGTACTTCTTGGCATGGGGCATGATGGCGTCGCCGATGACATCGTCGAATTTCTCATTACCGGCGTAGTGCTGTCCGAATGCGTCCGAGGAGAAGAGAATCTTGTCCTCCTTGACGTAGGTGAACATGCTGTCGGGCCAGTGCAGCATACGGGTTTCCAGGAAAGCCAACGTGCGCCGCCCCAACGTGAGCTCCTCGCCGTTTTTCACGGCGTGGTAATTCCAGCCGCGGGGAAAATGCATCGACAGGTTCTTCTTGCCCATCTTGGAGCAGTACAGGGGGGTGTCCTCGCCGATCTCGCGCATGATTTCCACCAGGCCGCCGCTGTGGTCCATCTCGGCGTGGTTGCTGATCATATAATCAATCTTCTTCGGATCGACGATCTGGGCGATATTGGCCAGCAGTTTGTCTTCGAAACCTTTCTTGACCGTGTCGATCAGGGCAATCTTCTCGTCCACAATCAGAAATGCGTTGTAGCTGCTTCCCAGCGGTGTGGAGTAACCGTGAAAGTCCTGGATGTTCCAATCGTTTACACCGACATCGTAGATTCCTTCAGCAATTTGTACGGGTTTCATGGCGCTCCCTGAATGTCGAGGGTTCCGGCTGGAAAGGCCCGTTGCCTCGCGATGGTTGGTTATTTTAAAAGCGCCCTTTTCGCTCACGCGGGGGGGAGCAAAAAGGGCGTTTTTCACGGGATCCGGAGTGCGCCGGGCGCGTTTCCCGGCCTCCCGCTTTATTCCTGCTTTTCGAAGTCGTCTTTGGATGCGCCGCAGACCGGGCATTCCCAATCATCAGGGACGTCTTCCCACTTGGTGCCGGCGGCCACATCGTTGTCGGGGTCTCCAAGTTCCGGGTCGTAAACATAACCACAGATCGTGCATACATACTTATCCATTACTGATTCCTCCTCGGTGTTGCGTCCACCCGCGGACCGGTGCCCGGTGCGGGCGGAACGGTGAAATTGGATATGAAATCAACCTGTACAGCTGCTACTTCGCTCTGTCCACCAGTTCCTGCACCCGCGCAGCGATATCATCCCGCATGCGGGCCACGACTTCAGCCGGGGCGGCGGGGTCTGCCCCGATGTCCCAGCAAACGGTTTCGGCGGCGGATGACGCGACGGCCTCCGGGTTCCTGCCGAGGATCACCATCCGGTCGGCGGGCCGCCCACCGAAGGCTTTCTCCAGGGCACGCGGCCGGCGAAACCCCATGTCGACCCCCTTTTCCTGCATGACCGCCACCATGGTGTCACGGACGGCTTCGGCCGGCTGCCATCCCGCCGATTCAACGTCCAGTTGCTCTCCGGCCAGGTCCCGGGCAAAGGCGGCCGCCATCTGGCTGCGGCAGGCATCCGCGCGGCTGACGAAAAGCACTTTCCGGCGCCCGGCAAGGGGCCCGACGACTTTTCCCACCGCCCGCTGGATGTCGTCCTGTACGCCGGCATGGCGCTGCATGTCTCCGACTTTCTCGATGCCCCGGTAAGTCAGCGCACCCGCGTAGCCGGCCGAAACGGCGTCGAAAAAATAGCGGATGGAAAGCTCGATGGCATCAAAGAGGTTTTTCCCGTGGGTGGCCCCCACCGACAACAGATACCCGCGCCGGTAACGCCGGGACGGGTCCCTGAGTTTGAGCATGTACTTCCGGGCCCACAGGGCCTGGCAGCGGTCTACCAGCGCCTTGAGCTGCGCCGACATGTTGTAGAAAAAGACCGGCGTCGCGACGACCACCACGTCGGCACGCCGCAACAGCGTGTACCCCTCGGCCGCCATGTCGTCGTCGATGGGGCAAGTGCCCCGCTTCTCGCACACGGTGTATTCCATGCACGGGCGGATGTCACGGCGGGGCACATCGATTAACGCCACTTCGGCCCCCAGCTTTCCGGCTTCCGCCAGGAAGGCGTCCAGCAGAAACCCGCTGTTGCTCTTCTTGCGCGGGCTTCCGTTGATGCCCAGAACCAGCATGTCTTTTCCTCGCTATTTCTTGTGGCAGCCGGAGCAGGAAATGGGCCCTGCATCCCTGCCGGCTTTTTTCAGCGCCCGATGGCAGTTGAGGCACAGCTTGTTCATGACCTGCTTTTTCTTCAGCGCCCCGTCGTCTTTCATGGCATTGATGCTGCCGGCCTTTTTGGGGAAAATGCTGTGACAGATCTTGCAGTCCTTCAGGTTCTGCTGGTGCTCGCGGTGCGGAAGGGTGATGTTACCCTTGCGGCCGCCATCGATAACCAGGGTTTCCGGTCCTTTCTGGTCGGAGGTAGCCGTCTGCGCGGGAACCACCGCCAGGGCCAGGCACAGCGCCAGCACCGTGATGGCCACCGGGGCCAGCCGATTCAGATGCACTTTCATGTCGGTGGACTCTCCTCTGTGCAGTGAAAAAAATTCTCACCCCTCCTGCAGGGTGGCCATCCGGGCCTGTGGCCCGCACAGACGCTGCCGATGGGCGTTACACCCGGTGTTCAGGTGCCGGCATCCAGCTTGCACTGGGTAAAATCGATGTCGGCACCGCACTTCTTGCACTTGTGGGGCCGGTCGAATTCGTCCGAAAAGATCTCGACCTCATGCCCGCAGGCGCTGCATTTACAAATGAAAGACTTAAGGTTCTTGAAATCGTGGAATCCGGGGCAATGCTGTGGCGTCGTTTCCTGGGCCATCTTTTCCCTCCTTTATGGTACTGGTGCAGCCGCAGTCCCAGTTCGAGACCGGGGACGTGCAATCATCCCGCCAGTTTCTTGGCGATGTCCTTTCCATACTCCTGGGCCATCTGAATGCCGCCGCCCAGAGAACTCGATTTCAGCCGCAGCGGGCCGCTGACCATATCCATTTTGAGGATATGCTCCATGGTTTCAAAAATGCGGTCCGGGGCTTCCCCGCTCCAACCGAAGGCGCCGAAGGCCCCGCCGACTTTGCCGGACAAGTCCGCTTTCTCTGCGAGAAAAAGGAAGGTCTTCATTCCCTGCATCATATCGCCGTGGTAGGTGGCCGAACCCAGTACCAGACCGTCATAATCCTCCAGGTCCTTTTCCGACGCGATGTCGTTGGTCTTGCGGACATCGGCTTCCACCCCGCTGATGCGCAGCCCCTCGCCGATCAGTTCCCCGATCTTCTGGGTTTCCCCGGTCCTGCTGGCATAGACGATCAATACTTTTGCCATCAAATCCTCCTCAAAATGCTTTTCGCGTTCTCATGCCGGTAAAACCCGCCCGGGAGTCAAACCGACGTTCAACCCAGGCGCTTGTCGCTGCCATCATACTGGCAGTCGGGTGTGTAACAGGAAACATCCAGGAACTCACACTTTTCCTTGCAGGACGGGCATTCCTGAGGAGGGGTGTCCGCTTCCACGGTGTACCCGCATTTTGCACATTTCCAGTTTGCCATGATCTCTGTCTCCTTGATTCTGGAACGACCCCCGGCAACCCGCGGGCCGCCCGGCACGGCAGGGCCGGCGGCGTGCCGGCCCTGGGTTGCGTTTTATCGCCCCTTTCGGGCCGCAGCGGGCCTTACGCCTTCCACAGGCCGTGCAGGTTGCAGAACTCCCGGGCGGTGACGTTGGAGGCATCCACCTTAAAAACGGCCTCGGGCGCATCGCCGGGGTTGAGGAACTTGCGGTAGGCGGTGCCGTCGGCCACGATCTGGATCCACTCGATGAGGTGCTTCTCTTCCATCGGGTGCGCCACCTCGCCCACCGTAACCTTCACACCGCCTTCAACTTTCTCGATCACGGGCACGTGCTTCTCGGTGGCCGCGTCCACGGTGTTCTCGGTCATCTGGACCATGGCCTGGCCGCAGCAGTTCAGCTCGCCGGCACCACCGTGAAGGACCTCGACGATGTTGCCGCACAGTTCGCATTTATACACTTCGAGTCTCTCTGCCATGAATTCCTCCTCTTTTCGATTGCGTTGTCTAACCAACGTGATGAACGGACGGTCGCCGGCCCGTGAAAAGGCAGCGGCCGCCTACCAGTTTTCTCCCAGCAGTTCGAAATAAGCCTGGGGATGGGCGCAGGCCGGACACATCTCGGGAGCCTCGGTGCCGACATGCAGGTAGCCGCAGTTGCGGCAGCGCCAGACGACCTCTTCGTCGCGCTTGAACACGCGGCCGGCCTCCACGTTGGCCGCCAGGTCGTTGTAACGCTTCTCGTGCTGTTTTTCGGCCACGGCCACGTTCTCCCATACCATGGCGATGGCCTCGAATCCCTCTTCACGGGCGATGCGGGCGAACTCGGGGTACATCTCGGTGTGCTCGTAATGCTCACCGGCCGCGGCGGCCTTCAGGTTCTCCAGGGTGCTGCCGATGACCCCGGCCGGAAAGGCAGCCGTAATTTCGACCTCTCCGCCCTCGAGGAACTTGAAAAAACGCTTGGCATGTTCCTTCTCCTGGTCGGCGGTTTCGGCGAAGATGTCGGCAATCTGCATATACCCCTCTTCGCGGGCCTTGCTGGCGAAATAGGTGTAGCGGTTGCGGGCCTGGGATTCGCCGGCAAAGGAAGCCAGAAGGTTCTTCTCCGTGCGTGTACCTTTCAATGCAGCCATGACATTACCTCCTTTGTGCTAAACGATAGCGGGTTAACGGGTATGGCAGGCAGCAGCGGGCCGCCGGACGGCCGCTCGCTTCCATGTGAACTCGTGAGAAGTGCCTTGGAAAAACCTCGTGCGTTCATTCAATTTTAGTATACACACGCCCATTTTTCAAGAAGGGCCGTCTTCAGACTGCTAAAAAAAGATAAACAGGATATTTTATGTCTCTCATGAGACAATAACGCATTTTGTCCCGAATGCAAGTCCCTCCAGTGCCTGTCCGTGCAAAAAATCAGATCAGTTTCCTGAGCTTGTCTGCCATGTAGTCGGTGCTTTTCTCGGAGCAGGATGGGCAGAGCCCTACGAATTCGAAGTGGTGACCGTTGATCTGGTAATCGGTGACCCCGCGCACTTCGCGCTCAATGTCCACCAAAGGCGGGATGGGGGCGTCGTCGATGCGCCCGCACTGCATGCAGCGGATGTGGTAGTGGTTTTCCGGGTTCCAGTCGAAACGCATGACGGACCCGCTGTATTCGAGCTTGCGAATCTCGCCCAGTTCCGACAGGATCTCCAGGTTGCGGTACACCGTTCCCAGGCTGATGCGCGGCAGGCGCTTGCGGACGATAGCGTACACCTCGTCAGCGGACAGGTGCCGTTTGACCCGGCGCATCTCCTCGAGGATCAGCTTCCGCTGTCGGGTCATTCTCAGTGCGCGCTCTTTCATGAACCTCTATCCACCAGCGACGCCGGCCCTGTCACCGTTTATCCATGGGAACGAAACGGCACTCGTCGGGGCCGCAGTAATCGCCCACGTACTGGGATTCGGGCCGATACAGCGTGGGCTTCGGAGCCGCCTCGGCGAATCGCTCTTCGATGACGTGGGCCGTCCACCCGGCGATGCGTGAAACGGCGAACACGGGCGTAAACATGTCAATGGGAATCCCCATGGCGAAATACAGCGGTGCACTGTAAAAATCCACGTTGACGAAGATGTCGATGCCCTTCTTCTCCCTGAAAAGCGCTTTTCCGACCTTTTCCAACCGCTCGGCGATTTCGAACCATTGGGGCTGGCCAGCCAGCTGCCCCATGCGCCGGGCCATGGGCGCCAGGATCAGCGCACGGGGGTCGTCTACCTTGTATACCGCGTGGCCCAGCCCGTAAATCAGTCTGCCGGATGCCAGTTCACGGGTGACGTAGGCCTCCACCTCGGCCGGGTCGCCGATCTGCTGCAGCATGCGCATCACCCGCTCGTTGGCGCCCCCGTGCAGCGGCCCGGAGAGCGAGCCTACGGCGGCCGAACAGGCAGCGTACATATGCGCCCGCGTGGAAGCCACCTGGCGTGCGGAAAAAGTGGAAGCGTTGAACGAGTGCTCGGCGTGCAGCACCAGGCACACGTCCATGAAGTGCGCCACTTCATCATCAGGCCGCTCTCCCGTCAGCATGTACAGGAAATTACCGGCATGGCCCAGATCGTCCGCCGGCGGCACGGGCGCCGCATCCTGACGAATGCGCTGCCAGGCGGCGACCAGCCCGGGCACGCGGGCGACCAGTTTCTCGGCCATACGCCGGTAGGATTCGGGGGTTTCTTCGGCGATGGCGGGATCGTGGCTGGCCAGCAGCGAAATGGCGGCCTGTAGCACATCCATCGGACGCGCATCATGCGGACGGGTGGCCAGGGCGTCGATAACCGCCTGCGGTATCCGCCGATACGCCGCCAGGCGGGCCTTGAAATCAGCAAGCTCGGCCGCCGTGGGAAGGCGCTCGTACAGCAGCAGGTGAACGACTTCCTCGTAGGTGGCGCTACTTGCCAGATCCTTGACCAGATATCCTCGGTAGATCAATTTTCCGGTCTTGCCGTCCACGTCGCTGATGCGCGTGCTGGCCACGGTGACGCCGCGCAGACCGGTATTGACAGTGGGTGTGCATTCCTGATCCATGAAAAAGTCACCTCCCGTGGCCCCTTTGCCAGCGCCTTTGCCGCGGGCGAAAAGGCTGTGTGACAAACGGCCTGGTTTCAGAATATTTTTTCGGCCGGTCGCCGCTCAGGCACGTATTCGTGGGGTATACTGCCCTCGTTCCAGGCCTTGGAAACGTATAGGTTGCAGTAGCAGCTGCCGTATTCTTCGATATCGGCTTCGCGGTACACGCAGGGACAGATGATATCGCGGTCCTTCTCCCGGTCGCCGGAGGCCAGGCGGCAGGGGCATACCATGTACCCGTATCGCTCCTTGTTGACCAGCAGGGCCTCGAGCAGATCGAAAACACGCTCCCTGTCGTTGTTAAAATAGTACCCCTTGGGCTCCTGGACCTTCTTCAGGCGTTCATAGAGTTCCTGTGCGTTCATTCGAGTCCCAGCGCCTCCTTGATCTCCTTTTCCTTGAACCCCACCACGACCTTGTCGCCGATAACGATGGTGGGAAAGGAGCATTTGGGGTTGAACTTCCTCACGTCCTCCAAAATGGCGGCCCGCTCCTTGCCTTCCAGCAGATCCACATCCACGAAGTCATACTTTATAGTGCACTCCGACAGCATCCGCTTCGCGGCCTTGCAGTGGCTGCACGTGCTGAGGGAAAAGATCTTGACGGCCTGTTCGTCCCCGTTGTCTTCCGTAGCCGATTTATTGTCCTGCTTCTCATCCATCTTGCAATTCCTTTCCTGGGTTCATCCATTGGGGCAAAACATTGTTGCGCAGCAAAGACGGGTTGCTGAAAAACTTTCGGATCCCGGGCCTGCGAATCGCGGCAAAATACCACCAGGTAGTGGCCATCAATAGTACAAAGTGTGTGATTATTCAATTAAAAAATCTTTACACGATTTGCTTGACAGGGGATTTTATTTATCATATAGATAATAGTAACGATTCTTAGTTAGGCAAACAACGATACTATTAATTGTTTAATTTCCAATACTTAATTTTTCCATGAAGGGAGAAACAATGGCAGACGACAAGAAGGAACTCATCAAGAAAAAGGTGAAAAAGCAAGTCAGCGTCCGGGATCTGACCATCTGTGAAACCACCGCGCAGATGCTGGAAAGAACCCGCAAAGATGGCGTTGAAACGGCCTTCGACCGGGCCCTTTCCATGAAAGCCTGCCCCATCGGCGCCGACTCGGCCTGTTGCAAGCACTGTTCCATGGGCCCCTGCCGTCTGAACGCCAAAGATCCCTACGGCAAGGTCGGTGTATGCGGCGCCACTATCGACACCATCCAGGCCCGTAACTTCGCCCGTATGGTCGCCTCGGGCGCCGCCGCCCACACCGACCACGGCATGGCCATGCTGGAGCTTTTCCGTGACGTGGTGCGCGGCGAAATCGCCGATTACAAGATCAAAGACGTCAAAAAGCTCGAGGAAGTGGCCGAGAGCATCGGCATCGAGACCATGGGCCGCACTCCCGAGGACATCGCCACCGATCTTTACGAGGAACTTGAAGCCACCTACACCCAGATCGAGGGCGAAATTCCCTTCATGAAACGCGTGCCGCCCAAGACCCTCGAAGGCTGGCGGAAGATGGGCGTCGTGCCCCGTGGCGCCATGATCGAAATCATGGAGATGATGCACCGCACCCACATGGGCGTCGACCAGGACTACGACAACATCACCAAGCAGGCCACCCGTACGGCCATCGCCGACGGCTGGGGCGGTTCCATGGTCTCCACCGAGATCTCCGACATTCTCTACGGCACCCCCACCCCGATAGCCGTGGACGTCAACATGGGCGTGCTCAAAGAAGACCACGTCAACATCATCGTACACGGCCATGAGCCCAACATGTTCGAGTCCATGGTCGAGTCGTGCAACGACCCCGAACTGGTCAAGGCCGCCCAGGACGCCGGCGCCAAGGGCATCAACCTGGTGGGCATGTGCTGCTCGGGCGCCGAGATGATGTCGCGCCACGGCGTACCCCACGCCGGCAACTTCATGTCCACCGAGGCCGTGCTGGCCACCGGCGCCATCGACGCCATGTGTGTGGACATCCAGTGCATCAAGCAGGGTCTGGTGACCGTGGCCGAGTGCTACAAGACCAAGTTCATCACCACCAACCGACGGGCGCACATCGAGGGCGCCACCCACATCGAGTTCCTGGAACACGACCCGCGCTCCTCCACGGATGAAATGGTCATCCAGGCCATCGCCCGCTTCAAGACCCGCAGCATTCCCATCGAAATCCCGCAGATTTCCAACCCGGGCATCCACGGGTTCTCCCACGAGTACATCAATTACATGCTGGGCGGCACTTTCCGGGCCTCCTACAAGCCCCTCAACGACAACATCGTCAACGGCCGCATCCGCGGCGTGGCCGGTGTGGTGGGCTGCACCAATCCCCGGGTTAAGCAGGACTGGGTGCACGTGGAATTGACAAAAGAGCTGATCAAGAACGACGTTCTGGTGCTGATGACGGGCTGCGCCCAGATCGCGGTGGCCAAGGCCGGGCTCTTCACCCCCGAAGCCGCGCACCTGGCCGGACCGGGCCTGGCGGAAGTCTGCGAAACCGTGGGTATGCCGCCTGTGCTGGGCATCGGCTCCTGCGTGGACAACAGCCGCATCCTGATCGCCGCCTCGGAAATGGTCAAAATCGGCGGCCTGGGCGACTGTCTGGCGGACCTGCCGGTGGCCGGTGCGGCTCCGGAGTGGATGAGCGAGAAGGCCATCAGCATTGGCCAGTACTTCGTGGCCTCAGGCGTGTACACCGTCTTCGGTGTCACCTTCCCCATCGTCGAGGAGACCAAGTTCCACAAGCTGCTTTTCGACGGCCTGGAATCCACTTACAACATGGGCAAATGGGACTTCACCCCCGATCCCTATGACATGGCCCGCAAGATGATCGCCCACATCGACAAGAAGCGCAAAGCCCTGGGCATCGACAAGGCCAGGGAGCGCGTCCTCATGGATATGGCCAGCCGCCGCGAGATGGACGCCGCCTAACACGGCCTCCGGATCGCCGCTGCCGCGGCATTTGCACGAAAAAGGGGAACCCCACTCGGGGTTCCCCTTTTTCGTTATCGTATGCAAATCCTGCCGCTGTACGGCGCAGGCTGTGCGGCTATCCGCGCCACTCGGTGTCGTCGACCGTGGTCTTAAAATCGGGCTCCACCACGTCCGGCGCTTCCAGATCTCGGGCTTTGCGGCGATCCTCGGGAGTCGGAATACCCACGAAGACCAAACGCTTGCGGGGGCATTTCTTGCAGGCCTCCATCACTTCCAGGGAGCATTCCGGGGTGTAGGCGTCGTAGTCGATGGTCGACAGATTGTCCTCGAGCCTGAAGAGGCTCGAGATGCGCGCGCAGGCGCCGCAGCCGATGCAGCCCACGCGGCATACCGCCATGACGTCGCGCCCCTTGTCCTTGTTGGAGCAGGCCACGGCCAGCACCTGCTCGGACTTGAAGGGTGTAATGGTGATGATGTTGCGCGGGCATGCCTTGGCGCAGGCGCCGCACCCCACGCAGCTTTGGTAGTCCACCGTAGCCAGGCCGTCGACCACGTGGATGGCGTCAAACCGGCAGGCCTGCTGACAGTCGCCGAAACCCAGGCATCCGTATGTGCAGGCTTGCACTCCGGTGACCAGGTTGGCCGCGCTGCAGCGCGGCTCCCCGCGGTACTCGTGGCGCCCCAATCGGTCTTCGTAATGGGCACCGCAGTGCACGATGGGCCGGTAGGGCAGGGTTTCGCCGACCTCGACACCCATGATCAGCGCCACATCCAGGGCACAGCGCTGGCCGCCCACCACGCACTTGTTGACGGCCTCGTGCTCCAGCACCACGGCCTCAGCGTACTCGCCGCAGCCCACGTAGCCGCAGCCGCCGCAGTTGGCCCCCGGCAGTACGTCGATGACCTTCACCACACGGGGATCCACCTCCACGCGAAACTTGCGGTCGGCCCACCCCAGCACGTAGCCCAGCACCATGGCCATGGCCAGCAGCACGCCCGCCGACAATCCAATGGTGACCCATGCCGAGGAAACCATCACCCACCTCCCAGGGCAGCCCGCAGGCCGCTGTCCACACCGGTGAAACCCATGAAGGCCATGGCCAGAATGCCGCCAATGATCAACGTGATGGCGGCCCCCTTAAAAGGCTCAGGGACGTCGCACAGCTCAAGCTCCTCGCGGATGCCGGCCATGATAACGATGGCGATGGTGAAGCCCACCCCGCCGAAAAAGCCCAGCGTCAGGGCTTTTCCCAAGTCCCAGGCCTCGGCTGGGTTCTCCACGCCCACTACGTGCCCCATGATGACCAGGCAGGCAAACAGGATGGCGCAGTTGGTAGTGATCAAGGGCAGAAAAACGCCGAAAGACTTGTACAGCGGCGGATAGAAACGGCGCACGTACATTTCCACGAACTGCACCGAGGAAGCGATCACGAAAATGTAGACGATGTAGGTCAGGATGGTCAGATCTACGGCCGCGGCGGCCTCCGGCGGAAGGAAAAAACCGGCCGCCCAGCGCGTTAATGGGGCACCGGGCATGAGCACCAGAGTGGTGATGGTCCAGCTCAGAAAAGAGGCGATGCTGATCACGAAGGTCACCGCGCCGCCCATCCCCAGGGCCATCTCTACGCGCCGCGAGACCCCGATAAAGGGGCAGATGCCTACAAAATAGTAGAGCACGAAGTTGTTGATCAGTGCCGCGCTCACGGCAATCAGGAATATGTCAACGGCATACCCCATGCGCTACCCCCCTCCCCCACGACGCGCCGCCACCCAGTTGACCAGGGCCAGCAACAACCCGAAGGTCAGGAAAGCACCCGGCGGCAGCACCATTACAACCCAGTCCGGCCACGCCGCCGGCAGCACCCGTACGCCGGCCAGGGCGCCGGTGCCCAGCAGTTCGCGGACTGCAGCGATGCTCACCAGTGCCAAGGCGAAGCCCGCGGTTTGGCCCACGGCATCGGCTGCCGCCGTAAACACAGACTGGCGCGAGGCGCAGACCTCGCAGCGGCAGATGATGATGCAATTGACGATGATCAGTGGAATATAGGGCCCCAGGGCCTTGCTCATGGAATACATGTAAGCCGCCAGGAAACGGTCGACCATGGTCACAAATGCCGCGATGATCAGGGTGAAAACCACGATGCGCAGGTGTGGTTTGAGCAGGTTGCGGATCAGACTGATGATCACATTGGCGCTCAGCAGCACGAAGCCCACCGCACCGGCCATGGTCAGGGCCGGCTTCAGGCCGTTGGTGACCGCCAGGGTAGAGCACAATCCCAACAGCTGACGGTAGACCGGGTTTTCGGGCAGGATGCCCTGTACGAAGCGTTCGGTTGCCGTGGGTTGATCCGCCATTTAGGATTCCCCCCCCGCAAAGCGCACCGCTTCCGGCGTGAGACGGCCGGCCAGGTCATGGACGGTTCGGTTGACAATGCGCACCACGCTGCGCGACGAAATGGTGGCGCCCGACACGGCGTCGATGCCGCCGGCCCCTGCGCTGCGCCCCTTGACGACGGTAAGCCGGGTGGCGGTCTTTTTCCCCACAAACTGGCGTCGCCAGGACGGCAGGGCGATCTTGGCGCCCAGGCCGGGCGTTTCCTTCTGCTCCAGGATGAAGAGGCCCGTGATGGCGGTCACACCGGGATCGAACCCGATGAGCACCTCGATGCGGTCGGCGTATCCCTGGCCCGCAGTCTTGACCACCCAGCCGGCCAGACGGCCCTCGAGGCGCACCATGAACACCCTGTAAAAGCGTGCAGTGCCGTTTGCGGGCACCTCGAAAACGCCGGATCTGATCTCCAGGGAACCGGGTTTCAGTGTCGCCGGCTCGAGTCCCACCAGGGCCGGGATCTGCCGCAGGGTCTCGTTGCGCTTATTGGCTGCAATGATGGGGCTCAAATGCACCTGCACGGCGGCCAGGGCGGCGCCCAGCACCAGTGCCAGCACCAGCACCAGCCAGGCGCGGGCCAAGTTACCGCCAATCCGTTGGCCGGAGGGGCCTGAGCGATTATCGTCGAGGACGGTTTCCATGCAAAACCCACCGTGGGCAGCCCCGCAGCCCCGCATACGCAATGGGTTGCGGCAGCCGAAAAGACAAATGGAATTGGAAATTATCCAAATGAAAATAGATGCAATGGTCTTTTTTCAAAACCCGCTTACCCCCCCAG
>JAMOVG010000023.1 GCA_027061725.1 Desulfobacteraceae bacterium | reverse complement strand
CTTCAAAGTGTAACGGTACTCGGCCGTGGTATAGATCACCGAGCGATCGTGAAAGCGGTTGAAGGGGTAGCCCCGCATGCGGTAGAACCCCCCCAGGTTGGCGCCCTGGGTGAAGGGCGGCGCGTTTTGGACGACTTCGTTGCCGTTTGCGTCCACGGTGGTTTCCCAGGTGGGGCTGTCCCCGGTCCAGAAATTCAGGGCCACGATGCGCTGCTGCGCCCACCGGCTGTCGCCCAGCGAAACGTATTTGCTGGCTTCAAACTCCAGGAAGGTCCAGGATTGGTCGGACTCCAGCCAGCCGAAATCCCGCGTCACGCCCAGGAACTGGGAACTGCCCCTGGAGGGATTGACCGCAAAATCGGTGTTGTTGTAGTACAATCCCAGCTGCACGGGGTGCACGGTGTAGTCCTTCTTGCCGAAATCGGTGTTGAAGCTCTGATAGCGGTTGAATTGCCGCAGCACCACCACGCTGACGCCGCTGGAAAGCGGGTTCCAGACATCGCCGCCCGAGGCCCCCGCAGTCAGCAGGCCTCCTTTGAGATGGTAGGCGGCCATGGCCTGATGGCGCGCACTGCCCAACGGCAGGACGTATTCCAGCCTGAAATCCGTCTGGTTGTCCCAACCGCTGTCTTCGACGAAATCGGTTTCACCGGAATCGTTGGAACCGGAGCGGGGCACACCGGGTGGCCGCGGGGCGTTGGCGTAAGCCCGCTGGTTGGGATAGTAGCCCGCCGACCCGAAAGCCGACAGAAAAAGCCGCTGGAACCAGGGGATACGGTAGTCCCAAAGGCCCAGGATTCCCCCTGCGCCGCCATCGAAGCTGGCCCAGGCAGTACCGGCCACGAGCAACTGGTCCTGGCCATAGCCCCGCATACCGCCCCCCACCCCCGCGGTGAAGCCCATGGAGTCCGAAGAGAAGGCATAGGGAATGACCAGGGAGTTGCGTATGCCCCTGGGGTTTTCGACCCGGGTGGTGGAATATTTCACCGAGGCCGGCGGACGGGCGTGGACGACGGCGGCCCACAACAGGGCCGACAACAGGCAGACTGCCGTTTTTATGACAGTGGATTTCATGAGGTCGACAGGATCCTTCGCATGGGGTATCGGGTTGATTCCGCTTTCGTGTCAGGCCTCATCGGAGCAGATCGTCCCGGAGCCGTCCGGGGCGTCAAACAAATCGCAACGCCGATGGGGCAGGAAAAAACGCATGGGGTGCAGACGCACCTTTCGCAGGTCCGCGGCTTTGAGGTCCGCCAGCAGCATACCCTCGCTGTCCTGGCGACGCTGGCAGACGATCTCCCCGTCGGGGCCGATGACCACCGCCACGCCGGGGAAAGTAAGCCCCTCGCCGTTGTCCCCCACCTGGTTGACGGCGGCCACGAACAGGCCGTTGTCCCAGGCGCGCGCCCGCAGGTGCCGCAGCCACGAGGCCAGCTTCTGCGGCGGCGTTCCCCGGGGCGAGGCATGGGGAAAAAAAAGCAGCTCGGCACCGGCCAGCGCCATGCGGGTGGCCAGCTCCGGGAAGTGGGCGTCGAAACACAGCTGGATGCCGAAAGTCACCCGCGGCGTCCGGAACACCGGAATGCAGTCCCCGGGGGCCAGCAGTGCCTTTTCCGGCGGGGCGATGTGCAGCTTGCGGTAGGCCCGCAAAGGGGCGCCGGGAGCGGCCACCAGGTGGGCGGCCCGGGGCGCACCTTGCGCCCGTCTCTCCAGCAATCCGGCCAGCACGACGATGCGCCGTTCATCGGCCAGGCGCTGCAGTGCACGGGCGATTTCCCCATCCAGGGGTTGGGCGCTTTCGGGGTCCGGCGAGAGGCTGTAGCCGCTGATGGTGAGCTCCGGAAAACAGACGATGTGCGCACCGCTGCCCGCCGCCCGCCGGGTCCAGTGGGCCACGCGCTCCAGGTTGGCTTCCAGCGCTCCCGCCGGGCATCGGCACACCACCAGGGCGATGCGCAGATCCTGCATGCGGGAAACGGCCGTTTGCCGCCCCTGCTGCCGTCGCGTCGAGGGAGACTGTGCGGACCGCGGGCTCACAGGGTGAAATGCGCCCGGATCTTGAAAACCCGGGTGGCCGGCAGGTTGAGAATATCGGTGATGCCCGTTTTCTCGGAAATTTCCGCGATGTTGCGGCGGATCTCCTCCATGGAAGGTGCGATGAAAGTGAACCAGATGTTGAAATCGTTGTCCCGCTGGTAGTTATGGGTTACGCCGGTGTAACGGTTAACCACGCGCGCGAAGAGGTCGATGCGGTCTTCCGGAACCCGCGCGGCGCACAGGGTGCTGACAAAACCAAGTTTGTCCGGAGAAAAATTGCCGCCGATGCGCCGGATGATGCCGCGGTCCTTGAGACGCTGCAGGCGGCGGATGAGTTCGTCCTCGTCCAGTCCCAGATCCTGCGCGATAGCGCGGTAGGGGCGCGAGGTGATCGGGAAATCCGACTGGATGCGGTTCAGAATGGCCCGGTCGGTATCATCCATGTCGGCGGCAACGCCGGCTGCCCGTTTATTTTCCATAGACATGCACGTGAATCTTGCGGGTCCGGGGCCCGTCGAATTCGCAAAAGAAAATCCCCTGCCAGGTACCCAGCACCAGGCGTCCTTTTTCGATGGCCACCGTTTCCGAGGCACCCACCAGGGTCGATTTGATGTGCGCCGCCGAGTTGCCCTCCAGGTGACGGTAGCCCGCCTCCCAGGGAATAAGCCGGTCCAGTGCATCGGCGATGTCCGCCCGCACGGCCGGGTCGGCGCTCTCATTGATGGTCACCGCCGCGGTGGTATGCGGTACGTAGAGCAGGCACCAGCCCCCCTCTTTTGGGGAGACGGCGGACGCCACGGCCTGCTGAACTTCACTGGTGATGTCGACCAGCTGCGTACGCCGGGTGGTCTTAACGGTCAGAATCATGGCCGCGTTCTCCCTCCAAAGCGACAAAAGGCCCCGTTATGCAACCTAACGGGGCCTTTGCGATTACTGTCGGAACGAATCACCGCTGCGGATTTACACGCAGCCGGTGGGTTTGGGCAGTCCTGCCATCTTACAGGCTCCCTTGCCGGGTCCGGACGGGAAAAGCTCGTAAATGTGCTTCAGTTTGAAACCGGTCACCTTGGAAAGCACACGCACCATCGGGGCGATACCGTTTTTCTCGTAATATTCGCGGAGCATCTGGATGACCTTGCGATGCTCCTCGTTGAGCTCGTCGATGCCCTCTTCCTTCTTGACGTACTGGACCCACTCCTCGCACCAGTTTTCATAACTGTCGATGAACCCGTCCTCGTCAACTGTAAAAGTTTTTCCCATGAATTCAACTGTCGGCATTTATCTCCCTCCTTCAACGATTAGTATTATTTCCGCGGCGTTCCGCCATTGAAATCATTCTTTTATCGGAATGTATGTTTGTTATAAGATCTGCCGCCGATTGTCAATACGAAAATGCCGCGCATACCAAAATGACCGGCTTTCTTCAGTATTCCTTGGGCATGGTGTTGAGCTGCGCCAGGGTAAACACCGGACCGTCTTTGCACACGAAGTGCCGGCCGATATTGCAGCGACCGCACATGCCGATACCGCACTTCATGCGGTTTTCCAGGGACATGATGATATGATCGTGGGCGTAGCCCAGGTTGTCCAGCACGGGTTGGGTGAACTTGATCATGATGGGCGGGCCGCAGATGATGGCGTAGGTGTCTTCATCGGCGTGGGGGGCTTTCTGCTCGGTGATGGTGGGCACGAAGCCCACGTTGTACTTCCAGTCCGGGTCGTCGGTGCCGTCCACGGTGATGTGCATGTGGATGTCGTCGCGCCGCTCCCACTCGGCCAGTTCCTCTCGGTAGAGCAGCATACCCGGTGTACGCGCGCCGTAGATGACGTGAATATCCTTGAACTTCGGTCGGTTGTCCGGGTGCAGCATATAGATTATGGACGAGCGCAGCGTGGTGAAGGCGAACCCGCCGCCGATGATAACCACGTTCTTGCCCTCCAGCACGTCCCAGGGATAGCTGTTTCCCAGCGGTCCACGGATACCCATCACGTCGCCGGGCTGCATGCTGTGCAGATGGGAGGAAACCAGCCCCACCTTGTTGACGGTGAACATGACGAACCCCTTTTCGGTGGGCGAGGAGGCGATACCGATGGGAATTTCGCCCTTGCCGGTCACCGACAGCTCGGCGAACTGCCCGGCGCGGTAGGCG
>JAMOVG010000022.1 GCA_027061725.1 Desulfobacteraceae bacterium | reverse complement strand
GCAACCTTAAAAAAGCCCGCCGCCACAGGCGGTCGGGCTTATTTTTGGATGGCGGAGAGAGAGGGATTCGAACCCTCGGTGGAACTTTCGCCCCACACTCGCTTAGCAGGCGAGCGCCTTCAGCCAGCTCGGCCATCTCTCCTCGGGGGTCTTTGGCGGAGGGAGTAGGATTCGAACCCACGGAGGTGTTACCCTCAACGGTTTTCAAGACCGCCGCTTTCGACCACTCAGCCATCCCTCCACGCTATGGACCCAATATAATAACATCGGCAGGCTGGATGGTCAATATTTTTTATTCATTTCCGGCGGCTGTAAACGGTCCGCGAGAGATTTAAAATGTTGACTTGTTACCGGTTTTGTGGTTTCCAAGGCAGGAAATTCTCCGGCCCCGGTTTCGCAAAGCCCACTTCAACCGGCCGGATACGGGAGGAAGACATGAAACAGAAATTTCTGATCAAGAACGATCTGGAAAGCGGAAAATTCATTATCCGTGAATACGGCGAGCTGGACAAGGATATTTATTCGCTGCTGTGTGAGGAGACGTTTGACCACGACACCATCGCACAGGCGGCGGGGCGGGGCAAAGCCGATCTGGTCGCCACCCTGCGGACCAAAAACATGTATCCGCCCGGCATTTATGCCGAAAAAATTGCCGAGAGCGTCATGGAGCTCCTGGAGTCCAGCGACGAGGAGTCCATCGAGGTGTTTTTCAATGACATCGACACACTGGTGGCGGAAGAACCACCGGAGGTCGAAGAGGAGGCCATCCTCGAAGATGACGACGAGAGCATCGACGGCATGCTGGCTGAAGAGTCCGACGAGGACCTGAAAGAAGACCTGAAGATCAAGACGACCCGGTCCGGTTTGAAAATCGCGGATGAAGAAACCGTTGATCCGCCGGATGAATCCTGAGCACCCGTATCTCCGGGTCGAAAGTCGCCTGCCCCATCATCCCGTGACCGCGCCGTTGCCCAGGAGGTGACGGCGCCGGCTGTCTTTTTGCCGTCTGGCGGTGTTTTTTTCCATGGATCGAGGCCTGATGTTCCTCTTGTCGCATATCCCTGTCGCGCAAAAGCCGGTTTCAGGGGAGAACCGTGCGACCGGACCACAGGCGTTGCGACGGGCGTGGACTGTGGCGGTTTTGGGAATCCTGCTGCTGCCGGCCGCGGCTGCGGCCGGCGGGCTTTTTTCGACCGCCACGGAAACCCCCTCCGAGCCGGTCAAGGTTCGGGTGCTGTGGTCTCAGGACGCCGCCCGCCCCGACGACCTGGTGGCGTTGGCGGTGGTTTTCGACATCGCCGACGGTTTTCACATCAATGCCGACCGCTCCCAACTGAAGCCGGCCGGTGATTTCAACCCGGTCCCCACCTCGGTGACTGTAACGGCGGCCGATGAGGGCCTCACCGTGGAGCGGCCCCGTTACCCGCGGGCCGAGCCCATAAAGGCCGACTACGTGGCCAAACCGGTCATGTCCTTCGCCGGGCGGGCGGTGGTCTACCTGCCCGTCAAAGTCGCCCCGCAGGCGGCGCCGGGGTCCCGAAAAGTCACTCTCAAGGTCACCTACCAGACCTGCGACGCGCGCAGCTGCCGTTTTCCGCGCGACGTGACGCTGTCGGCGGCCATCGACGTGGTGGCGGCCGATGCCGCGGTGAATCCCACCAACGCCGATATTTTCGCCGGTTTTAACCGCAAGGGGGCGGCGACGGACGGCGGCGGCGTGCGGTTCGACCTTTTCGGGTGGAATTTCTCGGTGGACACCACCGGCGGCGTGGGCCTGGGCCTGGTGCTGATGCTGTTGGTGGCGGCTCTGGGCGGCCTGCTGCTCAATTTCACCCCCTGCGTGCTGCCCATGATCCCCATCAAGATCATGAGCCTGTCCCAGTCCGCCGCCAATCGCAGGCGGTGTCTGATCCTGGGGATCTCCATGTCCCTGGGCGTGGTTTTCTTCTGGCTGGCCCTGGGCAGCGTGATCGCCTTCGTCTCGGGCTTTACGGCCACCAGTCAGCTGTTCAACTACCCCGTCTTCACCCTGGCG
This sequence comes from Desulfobacteraceae bacterium, assembly GCA_027061725.1. Lineage (GTDB taxonomy): Bacteria > Desulfobacterota > Desulfobacteria > Desulfobacterales > JALSRD01 > JALSRD01. The sequence goes on along the minus strand of JAMOVG010000022.1, from coordinate 15,148 downwards.
GTGGGCCTCATCATTGCTCTCATGGCGGCCGGTATGGGCGGGTGGTTTTCGGTCAGCCCGCCGCAGTTCGTCTACCGCTTCAACCCCAGCCAGGAGAGCCTGCCGGGTTCTTTTGCCCTGGGCGTCCTGACGGCTATCCTGTCGACCCCCTGCACGGCACCCTTCATGGGGGCGGCGGCGGCCTGGGCCGCCTCGCGCCACTGGGGCATCACCATGGCCGTTTTCGTGGCCATCGGCATGGGCATGGCCCTGCCCTACCTGCTGCTGTCAGCATTCCCGGCGCTGGTCTCCAGGGTGCCGCGCAGCGGGCCGGGCAGTGAACTGGTCAAGCAGGTGATGGCCTTTTTCATGCTGGCGGCGGCCGCCTATTTTATCGGAACCGGTCTGGCCTCGCTGCTGGCCGAACCGCCGGCACCGCCCGGACGAAGCTACTGGTGGGTGGTCATGGGGTTTTGCGCCGCGGCCGGCGCCTGGCTGGCATGGCGCACCTGGAAAGTGACCGCCGACACCGGCCGCCGCGTCTTTTTTACGATCCTGGGGCTGTTGGTGGTGGCCGGATCACTCTACGGTGGGGTCCGCCTCACAGACCGGGGGCCTATCGACTGGGTTTACTACACGCCGGCGCGCCTGGAGAAAGCCTTTGAAGCCCGCAAGGTGGTGCTGCTCGATTTTACCGCTGAGTGGTGTCTGAACTGCAAGGCGCTGGAGCAGGGTGTGCTGCACGACCCGCGCATCGTCGAACGCCTCAAGGGGAACGACGTCGTGGCCATGAAAGTCGACATCACCGGCAAAAACCCGGTGGGGCGCGCCATGCTCAAAAAGGCCGGCCGGCTGACCATCCCGCTGCTGGTCATCTACGACCGCCGGGGGAAGCCGGTCTTCAACGCTGACTTTTACACCGTCGAACAGGTGCTGGCCGCCCTGCAGGACGCCGGCGTCAAGCCCTAATGGCCTGATTTATCCATGCGGTGGCATTCGCCCGCCCTTGCATCTCGTCCTGCTTTGCCAAAAACCGCGACCTGCGCCGGATATGCCGAGATCGCCGCGTCCTGCCGGACGGAGTCCGGACGGCTTTGGTGCGTCGCCGGTTTTCCGAACCGGATCATACCCGGCAGCCGCTTTTCGCCAAAGGACGACGTGCGTCTGCTAGGGCCTGTCGCTGCCTCTTCGATTGCCGGAAGGGGCGATCCTAAACCGCCCGGCCCCGCCGGGAGATACGGATTGTAGCCAGTACTCTTTTGTGGTACATTAAAATGCCACTATGAGATTCTTGGTGGATTGCGTTTCCGCTCTGGTTCGAGTCCACGGCCCTGCAGACCCAAATACGTAAACGGCCATATTCCCACGGCCGTGAACATCCCCTACACCCAGTTCGACAAGCTCAAGGGCAGCCTGCCCAGGGACAAGAACACGCTGCTGATATTCTACATTCTACTGCGGCGGATGCCACTGCAAGCTGAGCCACAAGTCCGCGCAGCGGGCCATCCAGCTGGGCTACACCAACATGGCCGTCGCCCGCAGTGGGGAATCGTACTACATCGCCCAGGATCTGCGGCCCGAACTCAAGAAAGCCTATTTCCTGGAGGCCGAAGCCACTTACAAAAAGGACGGGTCTTACAAGATCAAGAAGAGCCGGTAACCCCCAACAATCCCCACACGCCACGGAGGCCCTTCCCGGCAGATCGAGGTGGGCCTCCGTTCACGACGTTTGGCCGAAAAACCTTCCCCATGAACGGATATCTATAGGCATTCGCATACGGCACAGCAACGCTTTCCTGGGATTGCGCTGCCTGTCAAATTTTATCCCTTGACATTTTCCGGGTTCTCTTATTTACTTAATCGTTTGAAATCTGCTCTTTTGAAATGCCAGCTGATTTTTCCGGCCGCCGGGTCCGGAAGGGAAAGATAGGAATGGGGCTGTTTTGTTAAATGGGAGTTTAACAATCACAGGAGGTACCCATGGAAAAGGAGCGAGAAGAAGAGGAATTTTACCAACGGCTGGAACAAAGAGGGATTTCAAGACGAAAATTCATGAAGTATTGTACGGCACTTACAGCCACGATGGGATTGTCGGCCGCATACGTTCCCAAAGTGGCTGAAGTGTTTGCGGCCCCCAAGCAGCGTCCGCCGGTTATCTGGCTGCATTTTGCCGAGTGCACGGGCTGCTCCGAGGCGGTGCTGCGGACCATTTACCCTTACGTGGATGAGTTCGTGCTTGAAATCATTTCGCTGGAGTACCACGAAACCATCATGGCCGCGGCCGGGCAGCAGGCCGAAGAGCAGCTGCACATGGCCCTGAAGAAGTACGACGGCAAGTTCATCTGCGTGGTGGAGGGGGCCGTGGCCACCAAGTTCGACGGCGGTTACGGAAAGGTCGGCGGCAACACCTTTCTGCAGATCGCCAAAAATGTCTGCAGCAAAGCCGCCGCCGTCATCTGCATCGGCACCTGCGCCAGTTTCGGCGGCATTCAGGCGGCCAAACCCAACCCGGGCGGCTACAAGGGCATCGGGGATGCCCTGGGGATGAAGACCGTCAACATCTCCGGCTGCCCGCCCAACCCCAATAATTTCGTTGGAACGGTGATGAACTATCTCCTCCTGGGCAAACTGCCCGAGCTCGACGAACTCGGGCGACCGTTGTTCGCATACGGGCAGACCGTTCACGACCAGTGTCCGCGCCGCTCGCACTTCGAAAACGACGAATTCGTGGAGCAATTTGGTTCGAAAGAAGCGCAGATGGGCTACTGCCTCTACAAGATGGGCTGCCGCGGGCCGGAGACCTACAACAACTGCCCGATCGTCAAGTTCAACGACGGCACCAGTTGGCCCATCGAAGCGGGGCACCCCTGCATCGGGTGCAGCGAGCCCGACTTCTGGGACAAGATGACGCCCTTCTACGAAGAGCTGTAGTCCGGCGCGCCTTCTAACCGAAACCGTCGTTTTGCTGCATTACGGGAGGAGATATCATGGGTAAGAAAATCACCATCGATCCAATCACCAGAATAGAGGGCCACCTGAGGATCGAAGTCGAAGTTTCGGGCGGCAAGGTTGTAAACGCCTGGAGTTCCGGGCAGATGTTCCGGGGCATCGAGCTCATCCTGCAGGGGCGTGATCCCCGCGATGCCCACCACTTTGTACAGCGCTCCTGCGGTGTCTGAACCTACACGCATGCTCTGTCCTCGGTGAGGGCAGTCGAGAACGCCGCCAAGGTCCAGATTCCCACCAACGCCCGGCTGGTGCGCAACCTGCTGCACGGCGCCCAGTTTCAGCACGATCACATCGTTCACTTCTATCACTTGCACGCCCTGGACTGGGTGGACATCATCAGTGCCCTGAAGGCCGATCCCAAGAAGACGGCCGTGCTGGCCGCCAACGTGAGCTTCGACTCCAAGGGGGGCGTGAAGTATTTCAAGGAAGTCCAGCAGCGCGTGCAGACCTTCGTGGACAGCGGGCAGCTGGGGCCCTTCAACAACGCCTACTGGGGCCACTCGGCCTACAAGCTGCCGCCGGAGGCCAACCTGATGGCCGTGGCCCACTACATCGAGGCCCTGCGCCTGCAGGCGCGCACCGTCCGTATGCACGCCCTCCTGGGCGCCAAGAACCCCCACCTGCAGGCCATGACCGTGGGGGGTGTCACCTGTGTGCGGGATCTCAACGCTGACCGCCTGTCCGAGTTTCTCTACCTGTGGAAGGAGACCCAGAAGTTCATCAAGAACGTCTACGTGCCGGATCTGCTGGCCATCGCTTCTTTTTACAAGGATTGGGGCGGCATCGGCGGCACCACCAACTTCCTGGCCTGGGGCGAGTTTCCCCAGAGCGACAAGGAGCCGGAGAGCCTCTACATGCCACGAGGAGTGATCTTCAAGCGTGACCTGGCCAATGTACAGGCGGCCGACCAGCAGAAGGTCACCGAGGACGTCACCCGTGCCTGGTACGAAAAGGGGCAGGCCCGGCACCCCTTCGAGGGGGAGACGCGCCCGGTGCAGAAGAACCCCGGCTACCAGCCGGACAAGGGCCAGTACTCCTGGTTCAAGGCCCCGCGTTACGACGGCAATCCCTGCGAGGTGGGGCCCCTGGCGCGGGTGCTGGTGGCCTACGGCAAGGGCCACAAGGACGTTAAGGCCCTGGTAGACAGCACCCTCAAGACCCTCGGCATCCCGGCCGCGGCGCTTTTCTCGACCCTGGGGCGCACTGCCGCCCGGGCCCTGGAAACCCAGGCCATCGGAGGCGTCATGGAGGGCTGGATTACCGAGCTGATCGAGAACATTAAGAAGGGCGACAACAAAACCTTCCAGTCCTACGAGATGCCCGACAAGGCCCGTGGAGTGGGCCTCAACGACGTGCCCCGCGGCGCCCTGGGCCACTGGATCAACATCGAGGGCAAGAAGATCAAGAACTACCAGTACGTGGTGCCCTCCACCTGGAACCTCGGGCCGCGCGACGAAAAGGGCAACCTGGGGCCGGTCGAGGAGGCCCTCATCGGCACGCCGGTAGCCGATCCCAAGCGCCCGCTGGAAATCCTGCGCACGGTGCACTCCTTCGATCCGTGCATTGCCTGCGGGGTTCACGTCATCGACCCGGATTCCAACGAGGTCTACAAGATCAAGGTGCTGTAGGCGGCCTTGCCCGGCGTCCCGTTTTCCGGAGGCGCCGGGGCGTCATTTCAGGAGGTGCCGCCGGGTTTTCTCGAGGAAAGGCAGATGACATCGGAGCACGTGATGATCATGGGGGTGGGCTGTACCCTGCTCTCCGACGAGGGCTTCGGGGTTCACGTGGTCGAAGAGATGGAGGCCCGCTACTGCTTCCCGCCCAACGTGTCGCTGGTCGACGGCGGGGTGCTGGGGATCAACCTGCTTGGAGTGATCAGCAGGGCGGACCGGCTCATCGTGGTGGATGTCATCCGCAACAACGGGGAACCGGGCAGCGTCTACCGGCTCGAGGGCCCGGCGATTCCCGAGCGCATCCGCGCCAAGAACTCGCTTCACCAGGTGGATCTGCTGGAGGCCCTGACCCTGTGCCAGGCCCTGGACAAGGTGCCCGAGACGGTCATTATCGGCGTAGAGCCCGAGGACATCGAAACCCTGGGGCTGGAGATGACGCCTGTGGTCCGGGGACGCATGGACACGGTGATCGGGATGGTGCTAGCCGAACTGGAGAAACTGGGGATCGCCTACCGGCATCGTCCCCGCTTGTGATGTCCGGTGTCGTGTTCCGGACCATGTGAGGTGCCATCGCATGAGGCAGGGCGGAACCATAACATCGCCAGCCCTGGCACAGCCCCTGCAGCAGTCCCTGGCGTGGATGCTGCGCCGACCGTATGGGGTGCTGCTGGTCGTGGCCATGGTAAGCGCCGTTTTCGCCTGGAAGCTTCCCCAGCTGTCTTTTCGAACCTCGCTCTACGACCTGGTCATCGAGGACCTGCCGGCCACCGCCCGCTACGAGGCCTTCCGGCGGACCTTCGGTTCCGACGAGATCATCCGGGTGGTGATCAAATGCCGCGATGTTTTCGACCCGCTTACTTTCCGCCACATCGCGGACATCTCCCGCCAGGTCGGCGAGGTGCCGGGCGTGCGGCGCGTCATCGGGCTGCCGGCCATCAAGCAGGCCGTGGAAATTTCGGGCAAGTGGGACTTGCCGCGGTTCAAGGCCGCCATACGGCCGCTGGCGCTGCTGCGCAAAAACCTGCTCTCCGACGATCACCGCGTCACGGTGCTGAACGTGGTGCTGAAAACCGGGGCCGACAAGCAGAACGTCATCGACCGCGTCGACCGCATCATCTCCCGGGCGCCGGAGGGGCTGAGGCTCTACCAGATCGGCATGCCGCTGGTGGCGCTGGCGCTGGCCCGCTACAGCCAGAAAGATCTCTTCCGGCTGCCGCCCATCACCCTGGCCGTCATCGGGGTGGTGCTGTGGCTGGCTTTCCGGCGCCTGTGCTGCCTGGCGGCACCCCTGGTCTGCGTGCTCGTCTGCCTGTGCTGGACTTTCGGCCTCATGGCCTGGACGGGCGTGGCGGTGTCCATGCTCACCATGATCGTGCCGGTCTTTCTGATCGCCGTGGGTATCGCCTACTGCCTGCACATCCTCTCGGCCTACCTTGCGGCGACGGGCTATGCCGCCTCCAGGGCGCAGGCCGTGCAGCAGGCCTACAGGCACGTCACGCTGCCCACCTTTCTGGCGGTGCTGACCACGGTGGCCGGTCTGGCCTCGCTGCTGATCAACCGCATTGCGGCGACGCGTGAGTTTGCCCTGTTCGCCTGCTTCGGCATGCTGAGCCTGCTGGTGCTCCTGCTGACGCTTCTGCCGGTGCTGCTGTGCGTCCTGCCGGCGCCGCGCGCCGACGGGCGCGGGGAAACCTTGATCCGGCGCCGGCTCAATCGGCTCATCGACGCCGTCGTGACCCTGAATCTGAGGCACCGGCGCAGGGTATTCTACGCCGTGGGGGCCGTTACCCTGCTGTGCCTGGCCGGCATGCCCTTTATCCGCGTGGAGACCAATCCGGTGGGTTTCTTCAGGGACAACACACCCATCAGCCGCCATTTCTCCGATATTCACCGCCACCTGTCAGGCTGTTTCCCGGTCAACGTGGTGGTCCAGGCGCCGGTGGAGGACTTTTTCGAATCACCCGAAAACATTGCCGTGCTCTCGAAACTGGGACGCTTTGCGGAAACCCTGCCGGGCGTGGACAAGAGTGTCAGCTTCGCCGATTACCTGAAGCTGGTCAACTACGCCACCAACCGCTACCGATCCGAGTACTACCGACTGCCCGAGGAAGCCTTCGAGGTGCGCATGGCCGTCAACAGTTACAAGAGCCTGCTGGGACAGGACATGCTCGAGCGCTTCGTGAACCCGGATTTCAGCCGCGCCAACATCCTGCTTTTCACCCACATTGCCAGTTCCCGGGGGTTCCTGGACCTGAAGAAAAAGATCCTGGCCCACGTGAACAGTGCCTATGCCGGTCAGGGCCTTCGCTGGGAGGTTACCGGCTTTGGTGTGGTGATCTCGGCCAGCAGCCAGCTGCTCACGCGCGGGCAGGCCAAGAGTTTTTCCCTGACCCTGCTGATCATTTTCGTGGTCATGCTGCTGCTGTTCCTGTCGGTCAGGGTGGGCCTGATCGCCATCCTGCCCAACCTGTTTCCCCTGGTGGTCAACTTCGGCCTCATGGGCTGGCTGGGCATCCATCTCTCGGTGGTCACCAGCCTGATTGCCAGCGTGGCCATCGGCTTGGCCGTGGACGACACCATTCACTACCTGTTTTGCTACAATCGCGAGTTCAAGAAGGACTTAAACAAGGACCGCGCCATGGCCGACACCATTCGGCAGGTAGGCCAGCCTATCGTGATGACCAGCCTGACCATTTGCCTGGGTTTTGCGGTGCTGGTTTTCTCCAGCTTCAAGCCCACGGCCGTCTTCGGCCTGCTGATGGTCATCACCATGGCGGCCGCCATGATCGGCGACCTGCTGATCCTGCCGGCGCTCATGCTGCGCGTGGAGCTGGTCACGGCCTGGGATATGCTGCGGGTGATGCCCACGCTGGGTGGGCTTTCGGACGACATCGTGCACGATCTCAATCAGCCGCTGAACGTCATCCGCATGGGCAGCGATTACTTGAAGATGATGGTGCAGCGCAATCAGCCCGTGCGCAGCGAGGACTTGCGGGAGATCGCCACCGAGATCGGTGAACAGGTGGATCGCACTACCCGGGTGATCGCCGCCCTGGCCGCCCTCGGACAGAAATCCGGCTTTGAACTGCGGTCGGTGGACCTGAACAGCGCCGTTCGGGATGCCGTCGCCCTGCTGGGCCATCAGTTGACCCTCGAGAACATTCGGGTTAAAATACAGACAGATGAATCCCTGCCACCGGTACGGGCGCAGAAGGCCCGCATGGCGGAGGTCGTTTTCAACCTGCTGGAAAACGCCCGGGAAGCTGTGGCGGCCGGCAGACGGGCGACCGGCGACACCGCCACCCCCGGGGATGTGACGATCCGGACCTACACCGAAGGGGGGTGGATCTGTGTGGCGGTCTCGGACAACGGTATCGGCATGCCCGGGCACGTGAAAGCACGAATCTTTGAACCTTTTTTTTCCACCCGCAAGGACGCCGGCGCCAAAGGCCTGGGGCTGACCGCCTGTCGGCAGGTGGTGCAGGCCTGCGGAGGGGAGATCGTCGTGGAAAGCGCCGAGGGGAGGGGAACCACCGTCACCCTATGCTTTCCGGCGGCCGCCCCCGAGAGCTTGTGAAGCGCCCGCCAATCGACAACCCGCTGCACGCCGAAGAGGGTCTGCCATGAAGAAGATCCTGATCATCGACGACGAGAGACCCACCCTGAAAATGTTTCGGCTGTTTCTGCGGGCCTACGGCTACGAAGTGCTGACGGCTGAAAACGGTGACGCCGGCCTGGAAATCTTCCGAAGCGAAAAGCCGGACATGGTTTTTTCGGACATCAAGATGCCCGGACTGGACGGGCTGCGGGTGCTGGAGCGGATCAAGTCCTCGGACCCCGACATCCCGGTCGTCGTCATCACCGGCCACGGGGACACGGACCTGGCCCAGCAGGCCATGGCGCTCAACGCCACGGCGTTTCTGCACAAGCCGATTCAGCGCCAGGCCCTGGAAGAGGCCCTGGAAAAAGCCGAAAAGGCGCTGAACCCATCGCCGGGCGAAACGTGAAGGCCGGTGAGCGGCCTTGCCCCGGCTGAAAGAAGAGGAGGGCGAGCATGCCCATGAACCTGCTCTGGATACACTGCGGCGGCTGCGGCGGGGACACCTGGTCCCTTTTCAACGCTTTTTCACCGCCCATCGACGCGCTTTTCAAGGCCCTGAACATCACGCTGCTGTGGCACCCGTCCATTTCAGACACGGACATTTCCGAACGGCAGCGGCTATTCGACGAACTGCTCCAGGGAGACCGCCCGCTGGACATTCTGTGCGTCGAGGGGTCGATCATCCGGGGGCCCCGGGGCACGGGGCTGTTCGACACGGTCATGGGAAAGCCCAAGAAGGACCTGGTGGCCTCCCTGTCCCGGCGCGCCGCCTACATCCTGGCCGTGGGAACCTGCGCCAGCTTCGGCGGCATCGGGGCCGGCGACGAGATCGAGGCCACCGGCATGCAGTTTCTCAAGTGGGACAAGGGCGGATTCCTGGGGGCGGATTTCACCTCCCGCGGCGGCCTGCCGGTGATCAATCTGCCCGGCTGCCCCTGCCACTACGATGTTATCAGCGGGGTCCTCTCGGCCCTGGTGCTGGGCAGCCCCATCGATCTGACCGAGTACAACTCCCCCGCCGAATGGTACAACGTCATGGTGCACCAGGGATGCACCCGCAACGAATACCACGAATACCGGGTGGAGGACTGGCACTTCGGCGGAAAGGGGTGTCTCTTTTTTCACCTTGGCTGCCACGGGCCCCTGGCCCACGGTCCCTGCAACAAGCTGCTGTGGCACCGGCGCTCATCCAAGACCCGCGTGGGGGTCCCCTGCTTCGGCTGCACACGCCCCGATTTTCCCCAGCCCTATCCCTTTTTCGAGACCCGCAACATCGAGGGTATCCCCATCGAACTGCCCGAAGGCATCAACCGCGCCCACTACATGGCGTACAAGGGAATGGCCGCGGCCGCGGCCCCCCCGCGGCTCAAAACCCGCAAAACCGGCATCTGACCGCAAGCACAGGTGGCATCGTCATGACCGTGAAAAAGAAAAAGATCATCGCGCTCAACCGGGTGGAAGGGGACCTGGAGATCCACATCGAACTGGAGGGGCAGGTGGTCTCCGAAGCCCGCAGCGTGGGGACCATGTACCGCGGTTTCGAGAACATCATGGTCGGGCGTGCGCCCCTGGACGGGCTGGTCATTACGCCGCGTATCTGCGGGATCTGCAGCACCGCCCACCTGTATGCGGCGGTCAAGGCGCTGGACATGATCTGCGGGGTGCACGTGCCGGACAACGCGCGGCGGATTCGCAACGTGGCCCAGATGGTCGAGCAGCTCCAGAACGACATGCGCCACGCCTTCGTTCTGTTCATGCCGGACCTGGCCAACCCGGCCTACCGCGAACAGCCCTTTTTCGACGAAGCCGTGGCGCGCTACCGGCCGCTGGCCGGGCGCACCACCGTGGAGAGCATCCGCCAGACGCGGGACATCCTGGGCATCATCGCCATGCTCGGCGGCCAGTGGCCGCACTCGTCGTTCATGGTGCCCGGCGGCGTGGTTTCCATGCCCAGCCCGGCCGAGATCGCCCAGTGCCGCTACCTGCTGAAGAATTTTCGCGACTGGTACGAGGGCCGGGTGCTGGGGTGCCGCCTGGAGAGATGGCTGGACATCGGCAGCCGCGCCGAGCTGATGGCCTGGCTGGAGGCGTCGCACTCCCACCGCGACAGCGAGGTGGGGTTTTTTATCCGCTGCTGCGAGACCCTGGGGCTGGACGGCATCGGCCGCGGTTGCGGAAATTTTATCAGTTTCGGCAGGCTGGATACGCCGGAAAACAGCGACGCCACGCCTGAGGGGGGAAGAACCTACTACTCGCCGGCCGGGTTTTATGCGGATTCGCAGGTCACACCGCTGCAGCAGGAGGAGATCAGAGAGGACCTCTCCCACGCCTGGTTTCAGGACAGGGGCGGCCCGGCGCATCCTTTTGAGGGGGACACCATCCCCTATGCCACCGGCAGTGAAGGCGAGAAGTACAGCTGGGCCAAGGCGCCGCGCTACAAGCACCGGCCGGCCGAAACGGGACCGCTGGCGGAGATGCTGGTGTCGGCCAACCCGCTGTTCCGGGATCTGGTCGAAGGCAGAGGGGCCAGCGTTTTTGTGCGCCAGCTCGCACGCATGACCCGGGGCGCCGTGCTGATCCCCGTGCTGGAGCGCTACCTGCGCGAAATGACCGGGGACCGGGGGGCCTTTTACCAGGAGCCTGCCAGGATCGAGGAGGGACAGGGCGCCGGGCTGATCGAGGCGCCCCGGGGGGCCCTGGGGCACTGGGTCCAGGTGCGCAAGTCCCGGATCGTGCGCTACCAGATCATCACCCCTACGGCCTGGAACGGTTCGCCCCGGGATGCGCACAGCCGGCGCGGCCCCTGGGAAGAGGCCCTGGTGGGAACGCCGGTGCGATCGCCGGACCACCCGGTGGAAGTCTACCACGTGGTGCGTTCCTTCGATCCCTGCCTGGTGTGCACCGTGCACACCGCCGACGTGCGCAAAACCATCCAGCTGTGAGGCGGCGGCATGGGTAATCGCGTGAGTGCTCAAAAAAGGACGGGTTCACGATGACCGTGGAAGCTTTTGCCCGGGATCCGCAGCCGCGCGGTGTCGATATCCTCCAGGAACTGCTGGCGGAAAACGAGATGCTGCGCCAGGAAATCCGCGTCGCCCGCAAAGCGGCGGAGCTGACCGCCAACCTGGTGGTCAAGCAGTTCGAAGAGACCGAGAAGATCCTGCGCCGTTTCCAGGTGGCCAATGCCCAGCGCAAGGCGGTGCTGGATTCCGCCACGCAGATCTCGATCATCGCCACCAACACCGAAGGCGTCATCGTGGTATTCAACCGGGGCGCCGAGAACCTGCTGGGATACAGCGCCCGCGAGATCATCGGGAAGAAGACCCCCGAGATTTTTCACCTGCCGGCGGAACTGGCCGCGCGGGGAAAGGAGCTGGCCGCCCGGCTGGGGCGTCCCGTGGAGGGCCTGGAGTTCTTTTTTGCCTATGCCGCCCTGGAGCGTTCGGAGCGCCTGGAGTGGACCTACGTGCGAAAAGACGGGTCCACGTTCCCCGTGCGGATGTCCATCAACCCGCTGCGCGAGCCCGACGGCACGGCCGGCGGTTTCCTGTGCATCGCCATGGACATCACCGAGAAGAAGCGCTCCGAGAAGGCGCTGCAGGAGAGCGAACGCAATTACCGCCTGCTGGTCAACAACCTGCCCAACATCGTCTACAAGGGGTATCTTGACGGCGCCATCGACTTTTTCGACGACAAGATCGAAAAGCTGACCGGCTACAGCCGGGAAGATTTCCTGTCCCGGCGGCTGACCTGGTTCGACCTGGTCTACGAAGAAGACCTGGAGGCGGCCAAGGAGAAGTTCCGGGAGGCGCTCAAAAGCGACAAGTCCTACATTCGCGAGTACCGCTTCAAGTCGCGGGACGGGGACATTATCTGGGTGGAGGAAGGCGGCCAGATCATTTACGGCGAGGACGGCGAGATCGAGTTTATCACCGGCGCCTTTCTGGACATCTCCGAACGCAAGCAGGCCGAGAAGGCGCTGCACGAGTCCGAACAGAAGTACCGCTCGCTGTTCAACAGCGGCCCCAACCCCATTTTCGTGCTGGACCGCCACAGCCTGGAGATCCTGGACGCCAATCCCAGCGCGGAGGAAACCTACGGTTACGACAAGCGGGCCCTCGTCGGGCGGCCCTTCACGGACCTGGGCCCCTTCGAGTACGAACCCGTGCAGCTGGGGACCCCCGACACCGTGGCGCGGCCGGCCATGTGCGTAGTCAGCCAGAAGGTGCAGCACTTCAAGAAGGGCGGGCGGCCTTTTTTCGTACGGGTCACGGCCTGCCCGACCTGTTACCGCGGGCGCGATGCCATCATTCTGGCGGTCACCGACATCACCGAGACGGTGGAAAAGGACGCCCAGTTGATCCAGGCCAGCAAGATGACCACCCTGGGAGAGATGTCGGCGGGTATCGCCCACGAACTCAACCAGCCCCTGAACGCCATCAAGATGGGCAACGAGTACCTGAAGATGGTCATCGAAAAAGGCCGCCGGATCTCTCCCGAAGAGTTGATGGAGGTCGTCACCGAGGTGAGCAGTCAGGTGGACCGGGCGTCTGAGATCATCAATCTGCTGCGGGAGTTCGGCCGCAAGCCCGGTTTCGAGCGCGAGCAGGTGGATCTCAACCGCTCCATCAAGCGGGTGCTGGGCATCATCGGCCGCCAGCTGCGGCTGGGCAACATCGAGGTGCGCCTGGCGCTGGCGGAGGACCTGCCGCCGGTGCTGGCGCAGAACAACCGGATGGAACAGGTGCTGTTCAACTTGGTGACCAACGCGCGCGATGCCATCGAACAGCGCCAGGCCTCGGGCGACGACGCCCGGGGCGTGATCACCATCCGCAGCCGGGAGTCCGCGGGACGGGTCGTGGTGAGCGTGGCCGACACCGGCACGGGAATCGCACCGGAGGTGCGCGACAAGATTTTCGAGCCCTTTTTCACTACCAAGGAGGTGAGCCGGGGCATGGGATTGGGCCTGTCCATCGCCTACGGCATCGTCAGGGACTACGACGGGCAGATCGCGGTCCACAGCCGGCTCGGCGAGGGGGCCAACATCGAAATTTCGTTTCCGGCGGTGTCGTGAGCGGCCGCCATCGTCTTGACGGCGGGAGGGGCAGGGGGTATTGAAAAAGACCGGCGGGGAAGCCCGCGGGGCCACAGCTTTTCCGAGAGGGAGGAACCATGTGCCTGGCCATACCGAGCCGGATCGTCGACATCGACAACGAAATGGCGACCATCGACGTGGACGGCGTCAGGAGGAAGTGCAGCCTGCTGCTGCTGCAGAACGCCCGGGTGGGGGACTATGTCATCGTGCACGCCGGATTCGCCATCCAGAAGATCGACGAGGCGGCGGCCCTGGAGACGCTGGCCCTGCTGCGCGAGGCCGCCGAAATGATGGAAAAGAAGATGTCCGGTTCGGACGGGTGATCCCATGAGAACCGCCGTTTCGCTTTCCGGCCGCAGGTCATGACCGGGCACAGGGCCGCCAGGAAGCTGGAAATCAACGGCATCGTCCAGGGGGTGGGGTTTCGGCCCTTCGTGTACCGCCTGGCACGGGAGCTGAAGCTGTGCGGACAGGTGGCCAACACGGCCGAGGGCGTGGAGATCGTCCTGGAGGGCGCTGCCGGAGACATCGAGGACTTCTGCCGCGAACTGCGGCGGCAGAGTCCGCCCCTGGCGCGCATCGCGGCCATACGGGTATCGCCGTGCGCCGCGGCGCAGCGCGAGGACTTCACCATTGTCCAGAGCCGGTCCGCCGCCCGCCGCACGGCCTTCATCTCGCCGGACGTGGCCGTGTGCCGCGACTGCCTGCGCGAGATGAACGACCCTTCCGACCGGCGCCACCGCTACCCCTTCATCAACTGCACCAACTGCGGGCCGCGCTACACCATCATCGGCGGCATCCCCTACGACCGCGCCGCCACCTCCATGCATCGCTTCACCATGTGCGCCCGCTGCCAGGCCGAGTACGACGACCCGGCCGACCGCCGTTTTCATGCCCAGCCCAATGCCTGCCCGCAGTGCGGGCCGCAGGTGGCGCTGCACGACCGCCTCGGCCGGCGCCTGTCGGCGCAGGATCCCATTGCGCGGGCGGCGCAACTGTTGCAGCAGGGGTGCATTCTGGCGGTCAAAGGGCTGGGCGGATTCCACCTGGCGGTGAACGCCGTGGACGACGCGGCGGTGGCCGAACTGCGGCGGCGCAAACACCGCGAGCAGAAGCCCCTGGCCCTGATGTCGGCCGACCTGGAGCGTGTAGGGCGCTATGCCCGGTTCGACGAAAAGGAGCGCGAACTGCTGACCTCCGCGGTGCGCCCCATCGTGCTGCTGGAAAAAAGGCGGCCCAACGACATCTCGCCGCGGGTGTCGCCGGCAAACCGCCGCTACGGGGTCATGCTGCCCTACACGCCGCTGCACCACCTGCTGCTGGACGCCGGTTTCACGGCCCTGGTGATGACCAGCGCCAACCCCAGCGGGGAACCCATTGTCCGGGCAAACCGGGAGGCCTTCGAGCGCCTGGCCGGCATCGCCGACTACTTCCTGGTGCACGACCGGGAGATCTACCAGCGCTGCGACGACTCCATCGCCGCCGTGGTCGACGGCCGGCCGCGGCTGCTGCGGCGCTCCCGGGGCCACGTGCCGGCCCCGATCTTTCTCGCCCGTCCGGCCCCGCCGATCCTGGCCTGCGGCGCCGAACTCAAGAACACCGTCTGCCTGACCCGGGACCGCGCGGCCTTTTTGAGCCAGCACATCGGCGACCTGGAGAACGCGGCCGCCGAGGACTTCTTTCGCAACACCATCGCGCATCTCGAGGGTATCCTGGACATCGCCCCGCGCATCGTGGCCTGCGACCGGCACCCGGACTACCGCAGCAGCCGCTATGCCAGGGCGCTGGAGG
>JAMOVG010000021.1 GCA_027061725.1 Desulfobacteraceae bacterium | reverse complement strand
CCAGCTGGCGAACAATGATCTCAAGGATGCCCTGCTCAACATTCCGGAAGTCTCGGACGTCGAGGTGTTCGGCGGCCACATACGCGAACTTTCCATCCAGGTGGACCCCACACGCCTGGCGGCGCTCAAAGTCCCTTTTTCGGCCCTGATCCACGCCATCGAAGGCAACAACCTGGACATTCCCGAGGGATTCCTGCTCAACCGGGATTCGCAAATCATCATGAAAACCAGGGGGCAGCTCTCGCGGATGGGTGAAATCGAGGCGCTGCCCATCTCCTACGGGGGGCGTGTCATCCACCTGCGCGACGTGGCCACGGTGCACAACACCGTCAGCGACCCCACGGCCGTGTTCCACTTCAACGGCCACCCGGCCACGGCGATCAACATCCTGCGCCATGAAGACGCCAACACCGTTGCGGCCATCAAAGCCGTTGAAAAGGCGCTTCCGGCCCTTCAGAAGCGCTTCCCGCAACTGTCCATCGAAGTGGCGGACTCCCAGGCGCGCATCATCAACCAGTCCATCTCCAACCTGAAAGACTCGCTGCGCGACGCCATTATCTTCACCATTATCGTCATCTTCCTGATGATCGCCGACGTGCGCTCGGCCATCATCA
This sequence comes from Desulfobacteraceae bacterium, assembly GCA_027061725.1. Lineage (GTDB taxonomy): Bacteria > Desulfobacterota > Desulfobacteria > Desulfobacterales > JALSRD01 > JALSRD01. The sequence goes on along the minus strand of JAMOVG010000021.1, from coordinate 3,621 downwards.
CCGGCATCTCGATTCCCTTCACCTATTTCCTGACCTTCACCATCATGCTGCTGGCCGGCATGCAGTTCAACATCGTGACGATGACGGCCATCATCCTGGCCGTGGGCATGCTGGTGGACGACGCCATCGTCGTGCTGGAAAATATCGAGCGCCACTACCGCGAAGAGGGCGGCGATCTGAAGAAGGTGGCCGCCTCCGCCACCCGCGAAATCCTGCTGGCGGACTTTTCGGGCACCTTCTCGACCATCATCGTTCTGGTGCCCATCATGTTCCTGGGCGGCTACGTGCAGAAGGTCATGCAGCCTCTGACCGTCGTGCTGTCCATCGCCCTGCTGGCCTCGTTCCTGGTGTCGGTGACCATCATTCCCATCATCGCCCCCTGGATCATCCGCAACACCGAAAAAGACGAGTACCTGCTGCTCAAGGGGCTCAACTGGTTTGCGGGCCTGTTCCAGTCGGCCATCGTGGACCGCGGCCGTGACTTTTTCGTGGCCGTCTTCACCTTCGTCAACCGCTACAAGCTGGTGCTCATCCCGCTGCTGGTGGTCTGCCTGGTGCTGTCCATGCGCCAGATGGACCTGGTGGGGCGCGACCTCATGCCGCCCATGGACACGGGCATCGTCAATGTGCGCGTGCAGACCGAGTCGGATCTTTCCATCGAAAAAAGCGAGGCCCTGCTGCGGCGCATCGAGGGCATCGTGGCCGAACAGAAGGGGCTCATCTCCCAGCTGTCCTTCATCGGCTCCGAAGCGGGCCTGATTTCCTTCGGCAAGGGCCGCACCACCCAGCAGATCGACATGACCGTCAACCTGGTGGACCGCTTCCAGCGCAAGAAAACCATCTGGCAGATCGAGGCCGAACTGCGCGAGAAGATCGGCCGGCTGCCGGACGTCAAGTACGCCGACGTCACCGAGTTCGGGGCCACGCCGCTTTCGAGCATCGCCGCCACCATCGACGTGGAAATCGCGGGCGACGATTTCCGTGAACTCGACCGCCTGGGCGGCGAGATCGCGGGGCAGCTGATCCGGCGCAACGGTTTTACTTCGGTGAGCCGCACCTGGAAGATGGACCGCGCGGAATACCACCTCTTCTTCGACCGGCGGAAATGCGCCCGCTACGGCCTGACCCCCATGGACATCTCCTACCAGCTGGCCACGGCCGTCAAGGGCGTACCCGTGAGCGTGCTGCGCATTTTCAACCAGGACGGCATCCGCATGCGCTTCCGCCTGGACCGCCACTACCGCGAGAACATCCACCAGCTGATGACCGCCAACGTGGAGACCCCGGCGGGAAAACGCATCCCGCTCAACGAACTGGCGCGCGTGGAAAAGGTGTTCGTGCCCTCCACCATTACCCGCGACAACCTGTCCTACACCACCAACGTCCACGGCTTCCGTGCTACGGCGCCGGTGACTTTTCTCTACGAGCAGCGCAACATGGCGGTGTCCAAGGTGAAAATTCCCGCCGGTTTCACGGTCAGCGAGCAGGGCGAGATGAAGCAGATGAAGGAGTCCTTCGGCCGCCTGGGCAAGGCCCTGGCACTGTCCATGCTCTTTCTGTACCTGAGCTTCGTGGTCATCTTCCGGTCCTTCACCGACCCCATCGTGATCATGCTGAGCATTCCCTTCGCCTTTATCGGCGCAGTGTGGGGCCTGCTGCTCATGGGCCAGCACGCCTGCATGCCGGCCATGATGGGATTCATTCTGCTCACCGGCGTGATCGTCAACAACGCCATCTTGCTGATCGACTTCATCCGCATCTACCGCGCCCAGGGCCACGAGATCGTGGAGGCCGTCAAGATGGCCATCCGGGTGCGCACGCGCCCCATCCTGATGACGGCCGTAACCACCATCGTGGGCATGATTCCCATCGCCGCCGAGTGGGCCGTGGGCCTCGAGCGCCTCTCGCCCCTGGCCACGGTGGCCATCGGCGGCCTGGTGGTGGGCACCTTCCTGACGCTGGTGTATATCCCCACGCTTTACATCATCAAGGAGAAGCTGCTGGATCTGGTGCTGAGAAGAAAGCGGGTGTAAAAAGGCGGGTACATCCAAGCCCGTCGGGGTCAGGCAGATGCATGACGCGCCTTCAACCAGGCGATGGCCTGCAGAATGACATCGGTATCCAGCGAGGACACCTCGACTTTCTGCCCCAGGCCGTTGGGCAGCGTGATGTGCAGCTCGCCGCCCAGGTGGGCGCGAAATTCCTCGATGCCGTCGAGCAGGGGCCAAGTGCCGTCTGAGTCCGGCGCCAAGGCGTCGTGCCAGAGGGGAAGCTTCAGTTCGGCAAAGGCCCCTGCGACGGCCGCAAGCACGTCCTGATCAACCATCTCCTTCTGCACGGCATAAAAAGTGTCCAGCAGAAGTCCGATGGCGACGGCCTCCCCATGGCGCAATTCGCCATCGGATAGGATTTCGAGCTTGTGGGCCGCCCAGTGGCCGAAGTCCAGCGGGCGGGCGCTGCCAAACTCGAAAGGGTCGCCCGAGGTGGCGATGTGGGTCAGGTGCAGCGCGGCGCAGCGCCGGACCAGTTCCTCCATGGCGTCGGCATCGCGGACCGCCAGGCGCCCGGTGCGCTGGCACAGCCAGTGGAAGAAGTCGGCGTCTTTGATCATCGCCACCTTGAAGGCCTCCGGCACGCCGGCCACCCAGTCCCGGTCGCTGAGCGAGTCCAGGAAATCGAAGTCGTTGATCACCGCGAAAGGCGGGGCGAAGGTGCCGATGTAGTTCTTCTGCCCGAACATGTTGACCGCGTTCTTGACGCCCACGCCCGAATCGTTCTGGGCCAGCACAGTGGTGGGGAAACGCACCTGGCGGATGCCGCGGTGCACGATGGCGGCGGCAAAGCCCACGGCATCCAGGAAAGCGCCGCCGCCCACGATGCAGGCACTGGAGTGGCGGCACAGTTCGTGGTGGTTGAAAAGCGCGCACAGTTCGAAGACCGCTTCCGCCGATTTCAGCGATTCTCCCCCGGCCACCACCTGCGGCGGCCCGGCAGGGTCAAGCACGTCCCGGTGCTCCCGGCAGTAACGGGCGATATCCTCCAGAAGCGCGGGATAGTGCGCCAGAAGCGCTTCTTCGACCACGAACAGGAGGCGCTGGGGGCCCGAATCGCCTTGGCCGCCCAGGGTGTTCCGCAAAATCGGGTTCCGGGGGGAAAAAACCGTTCGGGTAAAGGATACCGAGTATTCGAAGGGCACACTGAACCGCTGACGAATGGTTTCCAAAGTCCTCATTGCATGCACCCTCTCCAGGTCCCGAGTCATGTCGAAAGTTTCCAAAGCGGGCGTGAGGGCCGCCGAAAACAGGGCGCGCTCGGTTTCCAGGACTTCCAGGTAACTGCTGACCCCCTGTCGTAGCGCGAGTTGGGCAGCCTGTTGGCGGCCTGGGCCGCTTTCACCGAAGCGATGGCGGCCTCGTAGCGGGCCACGGCCCCGTCCAGGTCACTCTGGCTGACGGCCTTTTCCGCGGCCAGGGGCTTAATGCGCCCCAGGTCGCTCTTGGCCTTGGCCAGCATGGCCTTGGCCTCGGCCACCATGCTCATCTTGGCAGCCACCTCGGCCTCGAAGGGTTGGCTCTCCATGGTGTAAAGCAGCTGCCCCTTTTTGCCCCGTGAGCCCTCCCT
>JAMOVG010000020.1 GCA_027061725.1 Desulfobacteraceae bacterium | reverse complement strand
TGAAGAAAACCGATGTAAAATAATAGGCCTGCAGGCGGTTGAACCCGAAGTGCAGGCCGTGCACCGACAGGATCAGGCGCCACTTGAAGGTGCTGATGGAGACCCCCAGCAGCATGCCGGTGAAAACCGCGCACAGCATCCACGGATTGGCCTGCCGCAGGGTTTGCCATATGGTGCGCCAGTCGCCCTTCCAGACGATCAGTGCACAAAGGGCCAGCGTAACCCCGGTTTTTAGCAGGGTGCGGGTGCGGCTGCCGAGCCGGGCTTTCCGTTGGGCCTGGTTCACGTCGCCCGACCGGCTGCGTCCCGCATGCGCACCACCCTGGCCGGAATTCCCACGGCGATGGCGCGGTCGGGGATGTCACTGTTGACCATGGCGCAGGCGCCCACCACGGCGCCCTCCCCGATGCGCACGCCGTCGAGCACGGTGACCCGCGTGCCCAGCCAGGCCCCTGAACCGATGCGGATGGGGCCGCTGGTGTAAACCTCCTGATCCATGACGGCACCGGGGCCGTCGAAACGGTAGGCACCGGCGCTCAGGTAACAGCCTCCGGCTGTCAGCACGGCTTCTCCGGTTTCGACCCCGTCCATGGAAACCACCACCGAGTTGCTGCCCAGGCTGGTGCGCCTTCCCAGTCGGATGGGGCCGTTCTTGGCCAGCAGCATGCAGTTCCGGTTGACCAGCACCCGCTCTTCCAGCACCAGGCCGGCCGGGCCGGCGCCGCGCCCGTCGACCACACAGTTGTCGTCAATGGTGACATGGTCGCCGATCCGGATGCGTGCGGTATGCCGGAAAGTGACGTTTCGCCCGATGATCACGCCCCTTCCGAAAGCGCCGAACAACCGGGGATAGAAAAGCTTGCGCAGCAGGAAACCGGCCCCGCCGGGCAACGGCCCCAGCAGGGCGGTAAGCAGTTCGTAGGTCACAAACCGCGAAAAGGCCGTTTTACCGCAGGTCAGCGCCCGGTAGGTCTCCAGCGCCGAGGTGTTCTGGTCTGCAAGCCGCTGCCGGATATTGCCGGCCTTGTCGATGGTCCTGACTGTCCGTGGCGGTGTTTTCAAGCGGTTCCCATTCCCTTCTATTTGCGGCCGATTGCCGCTATTTTTTTTGTGAATATCCGGTTGGTTTTGCCATAAAACGTAAAGCTGATTCTAAGAATCATCTGAATCACGCTGTCCAGAAACATGCCCACATAGTTGGCCGGGTTCTCGTAGAAGATATAGAGATTGAGCGCAAAGACGGTGATATCGCTGAAGCCGCTGTGGGCCAGCACCTGGCGCAGACTGTACTCGGTCATGGTGTTGTAGTGGTCGAAGTTCTGGGCCAGGGCTTCCGAACCGGTGATGGGATTGGCACCGTTTAGCGAGTGCACCGCCAGCTGTCCGCCGGGCCTGAGGCTGTCGCGGCACAGCGCAAGAAACGCCAGGATCTCCGGCTTGGTGAGGTGGTTGAGCTCCTGCTCGGCGAAAATGACATCGTAGCGTCCCGGATGCTCCCTGAGAAACGCGAAGGCATTGGCCACCCGGCAGTCCAGGCGCCGGGCACGGGCATAGGCGATCTTGTCCGGGTCGGAATCGATACCGGTGACGTCGGAGACGCCCCGCTTCTTGAGCAAATCGACGAAATAGCCCGGACCGCAGCTGACCACCAGCACCCGGTCACCGGGTTTGATCTCCATATACTTGAGGTAGTTGCGCTCGTAGAACTTGCCGAAGGTCCCGTATCCCTTTTCAATGTTGGCGGGCGCTTCCCAGAACGTGTCGAAAGGTTCGATCTGAGCCGTCAGTTTTGGATCAACGTGCATGTTCGTCTCCCTGTGGACATCGCGATGGTTTCCTGCCCGGGAAGGCCGCCCGCCGAACTTGGCCGGCATGTCCGGGCATGGGTGAAAGGATGACTGTTCAAATGAATCCGGAGATCAGAGCAGATCGTGGCGGCGGTACCATTCGGCCGTGCGGCTGACCCCTTCGTGGAAGTCGACCTGCGGGTGAAAGTCGAGCAATTCTTCGGATTTCCGTGGGGAAAACAGGAAGCTCTTGCGGAAAAAATCCATTCGCCGACGGTGCAGCGGAGGCTGAATGCCCAGCGGGCGCAGGGTCAGCTCCATGGCGGCGGCCAGCATCATGAACGGCAGCATGGGGGCGTGCATGCGCGGCAGTCGGCCGTTTAGCACGCGGGCCACTGTGCGCACCATTTCCAGCGTGGTCAGTGGCTGCTTGCCGGCCAGCACAAACAGCTCTCCTACAGCCCCCTCGGCGTCGGCGGCCCGCATGAACCCGTCGATGAGATCCTGGATGTAAATGAGGTGGTGGATGTTATCGCCGCTTCCGATGACGAAGAAAGTCCCCTTGGCAATCCCCCTGAATAGTTTCAGCAGCCGGCGGTCACCGGGCCCATAGGTCTCCGATATACGGATGACAACCACCGGCAGCCGATCCCGAAAGGCCATAACGGCCCGTTCGCCGGCCAGCTTGGTGATACCGTAGATGTTGTCGGGCCGCAGGGGCGACTCTTCGTCGATGACCCCTCCCAGGGCCGAACCGTAGACCCCGATGGTGCTGCCGTGAACGAATCGTCGCACCCCGGCCGCCGCAGCGGCCGCCAGCATGGTCTCGGTGCCCCGCAGATTGACATCCCAGAACAGGGCGTCGGGCACGTTGGCTTCGTGCTGGGCGGCGGCCAGGTGAAAGACGATGTCAACGCCGTCGACCGCCTCCGCAACCCGCTGTTTTTCCGTCATGGAGCCGAGAACGACTTCAGCGCCGCTCTGCTTCAGCTTTTCCGCGTTGTCCGTTTCGGCCGGCGTGTTCAAACGTCCGTAGACCCGCACCCTGTCGCCCCGCTCCAGGCAGTGCAGCGCCAGGCGCGAACCGATGAACCCCGTACCGCCGGTGATCAGAATGTTCGTCATACGCAAGTCTCCGCTCCCCGCCAGGGGTAGGCCTGGTAAATTTCCGCAATTTCCCTCTGCCTGCGCCCGCGGTCCCATCCCATTTCGGCGCCCATGAGTTCCGCACAGCGCGCCAGCGCTGCGCGCGGGGGCACGCAACCGCTTCCCAGATCCGTGCGCCGCAGAACCACGTCGGACAGTCTGCAGGCCATCTCCTCTCTTACAGCGTGCAGCACCTCGCTCTCGATAACCGTCGACCCCGGCAGACTGGCAAGGTGGCGGCCCTCTTTGCCTGCGTGACGCAGGACGTCCATTGCGGCCGAGCCGTAGTTTCGAACCAGGCCGGTCACCTGCTGCGGGGAGATGTTCCGCCCTGCCTCCCTAAAAACCCGGTTTTTCAGGCTCCCAAAGTCTTTGATGTCGCCGCCGTAGAGCGGAACCCAGGCGGAGTCCGGAAAAGGACCCGTTCTGCCCTGTTGACGGCACACCAGATCCAGCGCCTTGGCCGCCATTCCACGGGCCGTCGTGGCCCGGACGCCGATGAGCGTCAGAAGCCCGCCGACGCCGTGGGTCTCGGCGTGATCGACCACCTGCGAGCGCTTTCCGAAACTAATTTCGCTGCGGCCCTGGCGTTCCTCGTCTCCAAAAAGCGTAAGCCCCATGTTGACGACCTGGATGCTATCCAGCGACGGAACGAGCCCCGGGTAGGCTGCGTTGACCTCCCCGGCGTAGGCCCGCAGTTCTTCGGCCGTAACCGTCAACGCCTCGGGGGGGCGGTCGAAGACCTTGTGCCACACCCCCACCAGCGTGTGCCGCCGCCACGGTACGGCAAAAAGATGCCGGCCCCCGCGATCAACAATGGTGTCGGCGTCCCGGGTCTCCGTTGCCAGCGCCAGTCCGCAGCGGCTGCGGAAACTTCGGGGGATGACGAAAGCCAGGTCCCGGGAAAAAGTTGGCCTGGGGTCGAGCCTGAGGCCCAGGTCGGCTTCCATGATGCGGTGCGCCCAGGGGCCGGCCGTGTTGAGCACACAGCGTCCACGGATCTCGATGGTTCCCCCCTCCAGCACGTCCAGAGCCCGCACCCCGCAGACACGACCGCCTTTCTTCACAAAACCGGTAACTTCCAGGTAATTGGCGGCCACGGCCCCCCTTTCCACGGCGGATCGGACGAAGGCCAGTGCCAGCCGTGGCGGGTTGTACATCTGCCCCTCCTCGAATACCGCCGCCCCAGTGAGCCCCTCGCGCTTGATGCCCGGAAATCGCTTCAGGACCTCCCGGGCCGAAAAAAAATAGCCGGGACGGATGCGCCTTTCCGGGAGCAGTCCGCGGTTGCGGTCCAGGGTCAGGGCATCGTAGAGAAACATCCCGGCCCCCAGGAAAGCCTTGCCCTTGACGCCGTGGCCGTAAGTGGGGATCACGATGGGCAGCGTGTGCACCAGGTGCGGGGCGATGCGCAGCAGGGCCGAGCGCTCGCGGCTGGACTCCCGCAAACGGCGGATGTCGCCGTGCTGCAGGTAGCGGATGCCGCAGTGCACCATCTTGAAGTGATTGGCCGAGGTGGCGTGGCAGAAATCACGCTTTTCGATCAGCGCCACGGAAAAGCCGCGCAGCGCCGCTTCCCAGGCCGCACTGGCCCCGAAAATTCCGCCGCCCACAACGACGACGTCAAACGTACGACCGGTCAGGTCGGATCGGTTACGGTTCATATCGAAGATGATTGATCGGGGAAAAAGTCAGAATGGCCGAATGCAACGGACAGTGAGCCTCTGCATCCGCTTGGCGCAAGCCGCCTGTCGATGAACAGAAAATATGTCGGGGCCGCCTGATCGACTCAGGCCACCGCCCGCTGCCCTTTTCGCCGCCGCAAAACGTGCATCATGATCAACAGGCAACACGCCATGGTGACAAAAAGACCGGCCGCAACCCGGGTCCATGAGAGGCTTCCGCCGATCATAAGCTGGCTGAACAGGATCAGCGGGTAGAGGCCGCCACGAACCAGGCTGCGGAGGATTTCGTGGTGTCGGATAAACGCGGCGATCGGGGGGGAATAGCGATAGTAGCATGCCACGAACCAGCGTCCCGGCGCATTGGTCAGCAGAAAGAGGTCCCTGAATCGCGACAGCAGTCGCACCTGGGAAGCCAGCGGTGTGCCGAAAGCGGCCGTGGCGATGAAGCAGCCGCCGCCCCCGCCGCTTGAAACCGGTACATCGTTGGCAGGGGGCGCCGCGCCGCCGGAATCCGATCCGCCCGACGTGATGGCGCCGTACCACACATTGGCCAGCACCCGGTAGCCCTCGTCATTGGGATGAATCCCGTCGTCACTCCACGAGTTCCAGTGCGGTGCAAGGCTCTCGAAGGAGGTCGCCATCTGGATATTTTTCTGGCCGGCGATATTGGCAATGCCGGGGTTGTACACATCGAGGATGGCACCGTTGAGCCGACTGTTGTACAGCGGCGTGAGGTTCGAGATAATGGGCGTCAGCCCGCTGCCCAAGGTGCTGTCGACCATGGCTCCCAGGTTGAAAAGCGTCGTCTCGGAGGAAATTCCGGACATCAGATCGTTGGCCCCCTCGAGCAGCAGCACATAATTGGCGTTGGGGTTTCCGTAAAGCACTCTTTTCAGTCGACTCAGCCCTTCGGAGGTGGTCTCACCGTATTTCCCGTGATTGACCACATAGGCATCCCTGCCGTCGGCCCTCAACTGGGCCTGCAGGTGCGGTTCGTATCCAAGTTCTGTTTCCCCCCGGGAATTGACGACTCCCCATGTAATGCTGTCGCCGAATGCCAAGAAAACCTCTTCGGCGCCGGCCCGTCGGGGAGGACACAGGACGGCAAAAAAGCAAATGAACACACACGCACCTGTAAAAACCGCCTTCCGCTGCATCAATAGAATCTCCTACCGCGTATTGTCGAATCTTTATCTCTGCTCGATCATCGGTTCACGACGCGCTATTACCGGGTTTTCCCCTGCTCCAGAAGCGTGCGCAACGGCTTGGACGAGACCCTGCCGTTTTCGTCCAGGCAGATACCGGCCTTCCAGGGATCTGCCAGAAACTCCGGCAACGGGATCATTCTGGACGGACCGCTGCTCTGCGGCAAACGGATTTCCGTGGGAAAGGTATTGGTCAGCGTTTCAGGTTTCTCATCCGCACCCTCCGATACGGAGGTCGGCTGTTCACGCTCGGCCAGCATCTTTTCCGGTGTCCAGTCGTTTCCATCCCAGCGGCTCTCGAAGATGTGGTATTCCCCGTCTTCAAAACCCGACCAGCGGACCCAGGGCAACCCGTCGTCGCCAATGCCGACAACCGGCTGAATATCGGGCGTGCTGTCATCGGTGTTCACGCGCATGGGTTTGCTCCAGCCGGAACGATCCCACGTGCTGAAAAAAATGTCATCGTCGACGCCATCGAAACTGCTCCACACGAGCCAGATCTGGTTTTCACGGTCTACCGCCAGACCGGCCGAGAGATTGACCGAGTAGCCCGTTTCGATTTTCTTTTCGCCAGACCATTCTTTTCCATCCGATGTTTTGAAATACAGTGTTCTGGCACCGTCTTCCAATTTGGACCATACAACCCACAGGCGACCGAGGTGGTCGCGGATGACCGCCGGCACGATGTCGTTGTCCGAATTGTCCGTGATCTGCTGCGCCCGTGACCAAGTCCCATCCCGATAAAAGCTGATGAAAATTTCGTAGTCATGCCCATCCGAACGGGCCCAAACCAATTCCGCCGAGAGCGGTGCATCGGCCCCTTTTCCATCGGCTGCCGGAACGGCATTTTCCGCCGCCGCGCCAGCGACGCCGACGGCGATGCCAACGCCGAGCATAAGCGCCAGGCAGACCCATTTCCATGAGGCTGCCAACAGGCCGGTCAGGCCGTTTCTTCGAATTCTTCTGGTAAAGGGGCTCACTGTCTCATCTCCATTGGGCAGGGGGATACACGGATTCGACCGGAGAATCGCTTCCCCGGCCGGCATCTAGCGTCTACGATGATCCTAAAAATTTTTGTATATACGTCTATCGGCCTTTTTAATCAACACTAAAAATCCGCCCCCGAACGGCCTTCACCCGAAAAAGGCCACCATGCGGTAGGCGGTCAGCGCCAGGTAGACGCCTGCCACAGCCCGAAGGGCGGTTCCGGCCTGGCTCACTTTCCCGATCATCAGAACGTACAGCAGGACGATGACCCCCATGGGCTGATGGTAGGTAATATCCGGCGCATGGGACCCGTAGGACACGAAAATGATGGTCAGCAGCGTCAGCGCTGACAATCCTGCCAGTTCCCCGGCTGTTGGCCGGTATGGCGCGGCTGTGCAAGCACCCGCCCCCTCCCTTTTTCTGCGCCGGTGATCCTGCACGACAGCCGCTGCCGCCAACAGCATGAAGGGATAGAGAACGAAGGCGGTGAAAGTGAACTCCCATCGGTTCCAGGTACGAAAGAATCGTTCGATTTCCCCCTTTTGCAGCGCATTCAGAAGCGCTTCGACATTTGCCAGGCGAAAGGAATCCCACAGCCGCGTTAAACGGTGCCCCACCTGTTCGGAAAACGGCACTTTGGCAAGAAACAGGGCCACGGATTTCCCGAGCCCTGCCGGGTCTGAGTAACCCGCCAGGAAATGCTCCTTGATCAGGCGATACTGGTCGTGGAAATATAGCTTTTTGATCACAGACCAGGGCAGATTGGCTGCGGCGAACACCCCTACGAGCAGGGCCGGCCCGACTGCGGCCCGCATCAGACCGGCTTTTTGCCTCAGACGCCGCCACGCGCTCCACAAAAAGAAAAACGGGATCCCCAGGGCGCTTCCGGCGTGCATATTGGCGCCGATGCCCAGCAACAGCCCCGACGAACCCCAGTCCGCGTCTTTCCGCTTCTCGACGGCGCGAAACATCATGTACAGGCCGGAGAGGAAAAAAGCAGCGCCAGCCATCTTGAACCAGGTCAGGTAATAATTGACCAGAATGAAGGTGTTGAGGCTGAAGGCCGCACTGAAAAACCAAAGGTGACGGCTGTCCCCATACCGCCGTAGCAGCGCAAAGACGGGAAACAGCACCATCAGGTTGAAACAGGTCCCGGCCAGGGTGTAGACCAGAAAGGAGTCTGCCAGCGCAGGGGAAGCGTTGCGCAGCAGACACCGCAATGTGCTGTAAAGCACACCCGGCAGGATCCCCCGATCTTCGACACCATAGATCAGCGCCCGGTTGGCGTAATATCGGGAAAAGGGCTCGTGGTTCGATATGGCGACCCCGTTGACGTAGTGAAAAACCGCATCGTGGGCCCTGAAAGCCCGATAGGTCTTTGATCGTGTCTGCCCGGCAATCGTTGAATACCATGTGTTCTCTAAAGGCAGGTTGCTTCCCTGCACGAGAATGAAGCAGCATACCGCCAACAGCGCCAGGTAGACCAGGAACTGGCGGTAAAGCCTGGACACGTAATATACCACACCGTATCGCAGGCGGCCGTTGCCCCATGCACAGAGCGCAAGGCCTGCAAAAACCACGATCAGCACAACGGCGTCGGCCGCCGGCATCCGCCACTGGGAAATGCCCAGCCATAGCAGGTAGACCACCACGTAAAAAAGGACCGAGTAGGCGATGAAGACTGACAAAAACTCTCCGTCTTCCGTCCTCTGCCGGTAAATCAGGGGAAACAGCAACATGCCCGGCAGAAGAATGAAGGCCGCCATCAGCAGTGCCAGCGCGTAGCTCCATACAGGCAGGTCGGTAAGCTCGACAGGGTAAAGTGAAATGCCGAGAATCTCGACAATTCCGAAATGCGCACCGCTCCAGAAGTCCACCCGAAGGGCCTCGTAAGAACCGTCGGGAAGAACGACATTGTATTCATGACGGATGCCCCCCGCTTTTCCGACCGGCAGCACAATGGCGTCGGCGCCTGAAAAGCGACCGCCCGAAAATTTCGGATAGATGCGGATCTCCCGGATTTTTTCGAGTGCCCCGATCCTCAGGCGCAGTTTTTTGCCGTGGATCTCTTTTTTCAGGCCGATGACGATGTAGGGGTTTTTGCGCAGCGCCAGCCGAAAACGGATTTTTTCCGGGCTTCGGGAGAGGACCCGGGCGGCGTGCAGTTCCCGGATGGAATCCAGGGGAATGACCGTCGGCGGCGTCTGCGCTACCACCTGCCAATTCCGGAACAACAGCGACACCGCAACGGCCGCCACCAGAATTCCGGCCACGACCCACGAGGCGGTTTTGGTCCCTGCGCGAACAGGATCGGCTGATTGGATTTCGTTCAAGAACACCATTTCCCCGGTCAGGTGGCCAGCATTACCACCGCCAACGCCATGAATCCTACCAGCAGGCTGTGGCGGTCCTGGAAAGCAAAGAGCAGGGGGTCCTCATTGAGTTCCCCGCGGCCTGCGAGCAGCCAGGCCCGGCTGACCCAATAGAGGATGAGCGGACACAGGGCCCACAGGATGTAAGGCCGCTGGTACAAGGTATTGACCTGTTCGCTGTGAATGTACAACGCCAGCACCAGGACCGACAGGTAGCCGCTGCAGGTGCCGAAAACCCGCAGGGTTTCAAGATCGTTCACATGATACCCTCTTCCGGCAATTTTCTCGACGCCCGGCTTCTGCGCCAGCGGCGCCAATTCGGAATAGCGTTTGATAATAGCCAGGCTGAAAAAAATGAACATGGAAAAGGCCAGCAGCCAGAATGAGATCGGGATGCCGGTCGCCACACCTCCGGCAAAGAGCCGCAGCGTGTAAAGGCCTGACAGCACCAGCACGTCGATGAGGGGTATTCTTTTGAGCTTCAGTGAGTAGGAAAACGCGGCCAGAACGTAAATCCCCAGCAGCCCGAGAAATATCGATGGCAGCATCAGCGCTACGCCCGTTGCCGCTGCCAGCAGCAGCGGAGGCAACACCACGCCGGCAGCCAGCGGCAGATCGCCTGCGGCAAAGGGTCGCCGTCTTTTGACGGGGTGCCGCCGGTCAGCCTCCAGATCCAGCAGGTCGTTTACCATATAAACCGAGGAAGCGCACAGAGAGAACGAAAAGAAGCCCGCGAGTGCAGCCGTCATCAGCCGCGGGTCGCCGATGCGGTGAGAAATGATCAGCGGTACGAACAGCAGCAGATTTTTCAGCCACTGGTGCAGTCGCAGGGCCCTGCCCAGTGTTTTCCACCGCGGGGGGCGATCCTCAAACAGGTGCGTTACCCGGGCGGTCCTGCGGGCGGCTTTTGCCACCCCGCGATCCGGGTTGACGACCAGTGCATGCCGCGAACGCGGCCAGATCCTCAGATCCGTGCGGTCGTTGCCGGCATAGTCGAAACCGCCTTTTCCATACCGCTGCTCCATGGCCTGGAGTTTGGCGAGGCCCCGAAGATTGCGGCGGCCGTCACTGGCCAGCACTTCGTCAAACAGCCCGAAACGCTCGGCGACCCGCCGGGCGGTTCTCTCATCGGCTGCCGTCACCAGCGCCACCCGCCGTCCGGCTTGACGCTGTTGCCGGATGTATTGCGTCAGGCGTGCATTGCACGGCAGCAGGTCGACATCCAACTCAACCCGCCGCGCGATCTCCCTTTTCAGTCGTGCCTTGCCGGCGGCCATCCAGGCGGGCACCCGCAGCAGGTCGACGGGCCGTTTCCGGGCCAGCGCCAGAAACAATTCGACCAGGGTGTCGGTCTTTACCAGGGTACCGTCCAGGTCGATGCACAACGCCACCGCCGCTTCGCGCTTGTCGCTGCCGGGTGCCGTACCGTCTGAGGACGGCCGGCCCCGATGGGCAGCGGCTTTATTTTCAGCGATAGGCGAAATCTTCACGGTTGAGGCTGAGATTGGGGTTGTAATAGGGATCTCCGGCGTCCAGCAGCGCTCGCCATCGTCTCTGGAAGAAATCCACTTCCCTGCGAAAGCGTTGCTTTTTCTCGGGCGTCTCTTCGTATCCACGGCTGGCCGACTCGTAGTGGTAGGCTTCGCAGTAAGGGGTATAGACGTTGAGCAGTCCGCGCTGCCGCAACCTCAGGCAGAAATCGACATCGTTTAGGGCCACCGACAGGTTTTCTTCGTCCAGCCCCCCGATCTGCAGATAGAGGCTTTTGCGGACCATCATCAGGGCCGCGGTCACAGCGCTCACGTTCTGTATCAGCATGGCCCGGCTCATGTATCCCGGAAGCTCCTTTGGCAGGTGGCGGTGGGCGTGCCCGGCAAAGCCCGCGATGCCGATGATGACACCGGCATGCTGAATCTTGTTGTCGGCGTAGATCAGCTTGGCGCCCACAGCCCCCACCTCGCTGCGCTGCGAATGTTCCAGCAGGGCTTCGATCCACTCAGGAGTGATGATCTCGATGTCGTTGTTCATCAGGACGATGTGCTCCCCGGCGGCCCTGCGGACGGCGAAATTGTTGATGCGCGAGTAATTGAAGGGTTCGTTAAAAGCTTCGAAGCGCACGCGCTTATCCATGCGGGCGAGCCTTTTGATCTGCGCCAGGGTTGCCTTCCGACGGCTGTTGTTGCTGATCCCGATGATTTCAAAATGCCGGTAGGTGGAGCGCTGAAGGACGGATTCGAAGCATGACCTGAGCATGTCCGGCTGATCCCGGAAAGGGACGATGATGCTGACCAGGGGGTTTCCGCTGATCCTGCGGCGCACCCGGTAGAAGAACGGCTGGTAGCCGTCGAGCACCTCAGCGTCGATCTGTTTGCGCCGCAGTGATTTCTGCAATGCCCGTCGTCCGGCTTCGTGGGCGTAGCGCTTGGCACCCGGGTCGACGCTGGTGGAGCCGGCGATGCACCGCCAGCGGTACAGCGCCCGGGGGACATGCTGGATCCGGTCGGTCCGGTCGGCTGCCGCCAGCACCAGGTCATAATCCTGTGCGCCGTCGCACTGGCTGTCAAAGCCGCCGATCTCGCGGAAAAGCGATGTTTTCAACACCATCAGGTGAGTGACATAGTTGTGCGAATAGAGCAGGTCCGGCGAGAAGTCCGGCTTGAAGTGGGCGCTCACGATGCGGTCTTTTTCGCTGATGAGCTCCTCATCGGAGTAGAGCAACTCGGCGCCTGTACGGCAGATGGCCAGCGCCATTTCATAGAGCGCGTCGGGCGCCAGTTCGTCGTCGTGGTCGAGAAAAGCGATGTAGTGCCCCTCGGCCAGCGCCGCGGCCGCATTTGAGCACCGCGAAATGCCGCCGTTTTCCTTCAGAAAAACCGTCTTGATGCGCCCGTCGCCTGCGGCCAGCTGCCGAACCGCTTCGCGGGTGGATTCACTGGGGGATGCGTCGTCCGCAATGCACAGCTCCCAGTGCGGGTAGAGCTGCGACCGGACCGAGTCGACGGCCTTGTGCAGCCACTCGGGCGCCACGTTGTACACGGGCATTACCACACTGATGAGCGGCGGGTCGGGCAGCTTTCCGATTTCTTCCCGGATGCGCCGCATTTCGCGCTCGTTGAGTTTCCTGCGGTTGGCCTTGGTGTAAATGCCGCTGATGCGCAGATTCAGCAGGCGGCCGATTTTGCGCCACCCCCGGTACCGCACCTTGCGAACGAAGGTTTTGAAACCATCGTTTCTCAGGCTGTAGCGCGCCCTTTCGATGATGACCCGCACTTTACCCGCCCTGCTTTGAAAATGGGTTGTATCGCTTGAGTTTCCAGAAAAACCGTGCCAGCCGCCAGGCCAGTCGCCATTCCGGCGCCTGTTTCAGGTGCTGCAGTTCACGCTCCAGCTGGGCGGCATGCCTTTCGAGCCCCGTAAGGGCGGAACCCGACCGCATCAGCAATCGTTCGAGATCCGGGTAGCGCAGAATTTTTCGAAGCCACACGTCGATATTTTCCTCGAACAGCCGTCGGTGCTTCTGAAAGACCCGCACGAACATCTCGACTTTCTGTTCCAGGCTTTTGGTGCGCACCATGGATCCAGCGCTCACCCGGTAAAAAAAAAGTACCTCGGGAATGCGATACACCCCGACTCCGCGTTCGATGAGCGATAACCAAAAGTCATAATCCTCCCAACCGTACTTCATCTGGGAATCGTAACCGCCGACTTGCTCCCAGTCTCTTTTGCGAAACATTGCTGAACAGAAAATAATATTGTCCAGCAGCATCTGTTCCAGGCTGTAGGGCGGGATCGGCCATGGGCCTTGCACTTCCCCGAAAGTTTCCGCCAGGCAGTAAACGATTCCCACCGCGGCACTCCGGTCAAGCACCGTTGCAGCGTTTTCGAGATAGGTAGCGCCAATCTTATCGTCAGCGTCAAGCGGGAGAATGTATTCGCCGCTGGCTTCTCGAATACCGTTGTTGCGGGCGGCAGCCAACCCCTGGTTGGCTGTGCGTACAACCCGGATGCCCCTTTTTCGCGCCCTTTCGAGCTGATCCCTCGTTTCTGAATCCGTTGAACCATCATCGACTATAATAATCTCTATGCCCTTTAGCGTTTGGGCTAAGACCGATTTGAGCGCTTCGTCGAGGTACTTCCCCTGGTTGTAACAGGGTATGATGACAGAGACCTTGTGCGCTTTTTGCATCCGTTTTTCCAGCAGATCCTTTTTCACCAGCCAAAATCCATCTCAATGAGATCATACAGCGCCTGGTTGTAAGGTTTGAAATATTCTTCCAGCATTTCCCTGGTTTTGACGTTCATCGGTGGATAATTGCGCGTATTGTGAGCCTTTGCCCCTCCAATCGCTTTTCTTCTGATCTCCAGGAATTCGCAAAGCCGGTCTACCTGTTCCTGCGGCTTGCTGAACAAACGCTCGCTGCTGATGAAAAACATCTGCTTCCGGGGAAAATATTTGAGCCATCTTTTTACGTGTTCTACATATTTGCTTCGGTTGACATACGAGAAGTGATGATGGCGGTAACTGTAATATGCATGTCTGCGTTGAATTAATTCCGCTTCGCCGCTTAGGCGCTTTTTTTCCGCTTTCAGCGCGTTTTCAAACGATAGCCATTCGCGCCCTTTCTGGTATTCATGCTGGTAATGGGAATAGGTACGCATCACTGGATTTCGAAGTACAAAGACGAGTTTTATGCCAGGCAACCTTGCAGCCATTCTCTGTGGAACAAGGGGGTGAGGCATGTAATAGGGAGTGCATTCGCCAACTTTGAGCTGTCCATACATTTTTAAGGCATAATGTTTGAAGTAAATACTAGGAAAATGTGCGCGGTAATAGGAGAGGCCTTTGGGATAGTTGAAATCAAAAAAATGAACTTCCTGCTTCAGCGGCATAAAAATGCAAGGGTGCTTTTTAAGGTAGTGATAAAGTGATGTGGTTCCCGCCTTTTGCGCCCCGCCGATGGCAAAATCCGGCAGAACCCGTACGCAACTCGTTGCTTCACCGATCCGTGTGCGCATCTGAATGATGGCGCCGGCGGCGCTCCGGTGTCGCTTGAGACAAAGCGAGGCTCTGATTTTGAGCGATTCAAAATTTTTCATGGGACGTGGTAATGGTTCAGCCGTCCTTTTGCAAAACATCCCTGTAAAGCGCCTCATAGGAGCTGATCATGGACTCAATATCGAAACGCTCGCGAATGCGGCTTTTCCCCCTGCGCCCCATTTCCCTCATCTGTTCGGGCCGCTCCAATAAAAAATTCAAAGCGCTTGCAATGGTCCTGGGATTGTTGTCGTCTATCAATAACCCTGTGACATGGTCCAGAATGACTTCCCGGTTTCCGCCGCTGTTGTTCGCCAAAACAGGTTTTCCCAATGCCATGTATTCCATTATGGCATTGGAAATTCCCTCACCGTGGTTTTCCAGTGATGTAACAAGAACGCCAAGTTCGCTTTTGGCGATGAGTGGTTCGGGATCGTTGCAGTCGCTGACAATTTCTACAACATGATCAAGCCTTCGCTCCCTGATCAGAGCTTTACAGTACGCAAGCCTTTTACCGCCCCTGCCGACCAGCGTCAGCTTCACTTGCGGCTGTTTTTGGCGAACCATCTCTACAGCTTTGATGAGGCTGGGTTGATCTTTTTTTCTTGAAAAATTGGCGACCATGCAAATTCTGCCGGGTTCGGCATCGGTGGACTGCCACCGGCGGAACCTGCGAAAATCTATACCATTGTATATGACTTTCGCTTTCGGATGCCGCTGCAGCCCGAAGGCGTCAAGGCCGGCTCTTGAATTGGCAATAATACGATCAGCCCAGGGCATACTCAATCGACATACGATGTCAATTCTGTTCAGTCTGGGCCTGGCACTTCGAATGGATCCGTTGATGACAGCCGCACCGCTAAGCTTTGCTGCCAGAATAGACACCCAGTCGCTTCTGGCTCCGAAGGAATGCAGCACCTGAACTTTCTCTTTCTTGATCCATTGCACAAAAGACAGCAACGCCCAAGGTTCCGCCCAAAAGCCTTTCGGGTATTCAGCAATAAAACCGGCGTGTTTTCTCGCTTGCGGTTCCCGTTGCCCTCCCCTCCGCAATATGCAAAGGCCAACACGAAAATGCGGATGTCCCTCGAAGCCCCTTAGCATCTCGACAATTTGCCGCTCTGTTCCTCCGGCAGGCAAGCCGTCGGCTACAATGAGTATGCTGTCCCTGACCGACATTATTTGGCCGCTAAAATGATGGGTCTTTTGATGTTACCCCTTTCGCTAAGCAGACAGCTTTCCATCACTGTCAATTCAGTTTCGGATTTGACCTGTTCAGACATAGGAGCCAAGTCCTTTTCATTTAGGCCGATAAAAAACATGTAACGGAATGGGAATTTTTTAATCCAGCCGGGCAGGCGGGTCCTGTGTTCTGCGTCTCTAAAAAACAGGATGTCAGCTCCCTTTTTTGCCATGGGGTGCTCCATAATAGTCGCTGAATTGTCGCAAGGGATCAGATCAAAGCGTGTCGCTCCCTGAATAAAAAGGGTTTCCCGAAGCTTCGTGGTATCTACTGCGCGCGTGATGCCAAGGTACCAGGCCGCCATTTTTTCGAGTACATGCAACAGCAGCCGTCCCTCGCGGCACCCTATATCGGCGATGTACGCCCTTTTGAAGGATATCTCGTGTCGCGCGAGGACAGTGTCAATAGTTTCCAACATGAGATTCCTCTGCCTTTCAGCCTTTCGTTTCCGCAGTAGAAATCGCCTTTTTTCGCCTTCTTTCTTCCCGCAATCGTATTGCGTTGCATTCGTTTTGAAAATCGTATTGCGAAGACGAATTGTCTGGCGGCAGTTAAACAACACGAAATTTTGGATATCTACATAAAAAAGGTTGCCGTTGTCCGACACGATGTTATTGCGAAAATCGGGGGGTCGAAAATCCTTGTGGTTCCTTTTCCCAAGCGTTTTGATGCCATATATTTTTAATACGTCCTTGAATTTTTTTATAAAGTCGGCCCCACGATCGCCCCTAACAATCTGTCCGCGTATATCCTGCACCACCATGGCTTGATAGCAGTCATTTCCAATCCGTATTTTGGCCAAATCGTAAACTCTGGGGGCAACACCGTGAATATTCAGCAAATTGCTGAGGATTGACTTTTCCAACACGCTGCCGACAGCTCTCATGGTGACGCTATTGGAGGCTGGCGCCAGTTTCGCTGAGGTGTAATATACGGTTCCGTCGGGGGAACGCTCACTGCCTTTGATTATTTTTACCCCGCATGGATGGGGATAGAAGTCTGAGATGCCGGAACACACGGAAGGAATGATTTTACGGTTAATATATATGCTGTGGCGCCCTTCTGAATAGTTTATTCCGCTTTTCTGAAAATAGTCGACCAGCGTCTCTCCAGGTGGGAGGTCGACATTGCATTGGAATTGGAATTGGGGAAAAGCCCTGGAAGCGACGTGCTCATGACATCTGATTTGATAGTATATACGCTGACAAAGATAGCCAAGATACAGCAAATCAATCCAACGTTTATCGATGGCCTTAAATGCTGGCCAATAATTATGAGGTATTTTTTCTTTGAGCCATTTTCTCAAGTCTATTTTCAACTCTTTTTGCCCTTAAAATCAATCCAAATTTTTCACAAATTCTAATGGCGCTCAAAGCTTGGGTTCGGAATCCGCTTTTTGCATACACTTTTTTATATATTGTCCATGCTTTTTAACATTGTAATATTTCTCAAATATTTTTCTTCCTGCTTCTGCAACGGCCTTTCTTTTTTCAGGACGCTTGAGAAAATAGCATATTTTTTCCTCTAGATCGGCTAAATTGCTGTAAGAAATGTAATGCTCTCCTTCGACCATCGGCATGGGAATGTTAATTTCCCTTATTGAAGGAGATGAAATCATAAAGCAACACAGGCACCACAATTCTAAATGCCTGAAAGTAAACGCTCCCCTTCCGTCGAGTGCCAGGTTAATTCGTGATTTTCTTGCTTTCTGGAGATACTTTTTGTAGGAAAGCCTTTGATATAGCACTTCCTTATTTTCTACAATCCCCTTTTTGCTGTCCTGCAGTCCTCCTTCGAAGGATATGCGACTATTTATAAGCGAATTGACGACATCGTATCGCGTTTGACTGGTATTTTCACCCGAAAAGAAAACATCAGTTTTAAAGTCATTTGGATATTCCCGGTATCCATATTTCGTAACATCTAGCTTTTTCAGGTTTAGAATACTTGTTGGTACAAGTGGGCATGCCAGCATAGTCCCGCGTATTTTGT
>JAMOVG010000019.1 GCA_027061725.1 Desulfobacteraceae bacterium | reverse complement strand
TGCCACGGCGGGAATCGTCGGCGACGGCGCGGTTTTCTGCATGCCGGGAAGCCTGAAGGCCTGCAAGCTGGCCTGCCGGGAACTGATTTTCCCGGAACTGGGTCACCTGGTCCGGCACCTGACAAAGGGCTGAATGCTTGCAGAAAAAGACATTGCTCAAGGCCCTGCCCGTATAACCGACCTGCCGATAGTGTGAATATCCGAAAAGAGAAGTGACCGGCGATGAAAATACTCAAACAGCGATTGGCCCAATTTACCTGGAATGACCTGCGGGAATTTGCGGGCAGTAAAATTGTCAAGCGGGGAAAGTCTTATGCCCGTCGCGTCAGCGGGCTTTCGATTCTCAATGACAGCAGACTTGTTGCTTGGGTTGACGGCAGCCGAAGGTATGCGACAACGGTGGAAGTGGATAAACATGGAGAGCTGGACTGGTTTTGCACCTGTCCATACGACTGGGGCGGACCATGCAAACATGTGATTGCCGTGATTCTGGCGGCCATCGATAAGATCAGGGAAAACAAAACGATCAGCCCCCTTGATCCGGATGAAAGAGACCTGTATCAGGTTGTCACCGGGCAGACCGGAGCGTTTATGGACGACGGGGGAGATCGTGTTGACCAGGAAATCCAGTGTGCTAAACCCCTGAAGGATATTCTGCAGGGCCTGTCCCGCAGGGAACTAATCGACCTGATCCTGGAAATGAGCCGAAGATTTCCGGAAATCAGTATGCGCATAACCCAGTCAGAGCAGCTCAAACAGGGGGATGTCAGACAGATTGTTCGATCCTTACGCCAGGAAATTATAGAGGTCACCAACCAGGAGGCCTGGTACAACCCGTGGCGGGATGAAGGGTCATTGCCGGATTATTCCCCGATCCGGGAGCAGCTGGAGATGCTGCACGAGGCGCGCCATTATCATGCGGTATTGCAACTTGGTGACCTGCTCTGGAAAAAGGGCAATGAACAGGTGGCGAGTTCCCACGATGAGGGAGAAACCGCCATTGCCCTTGGCGAATGCATGGATATTGTGTTTCATGCCATCCTGCATAGTTCTCTTGCCCGGGAAGAACAGCTTTTTCGATTGATCCGCTTTTCCATCGAGGATGAATACGCCATTGCCGAGGGATGCTCCGAAATCATCGAAGACCCTTCCTTCACGCCGGAAGACTGGAAAAACGCATCAGAAATGCTGGAGCAGCAGCTCAAAGAGACGCGCTGCCCCAGTAGGGAGAACTATTCCTTGAAGTACCGCAGGGAACAGCTCGTCGACTGGCTGATCCGGGCATGGGAGCAAAGCAGCCAGCGGGAAAAAGTCATCCCCCTGCTTGAAAAGGAAGTGCCCCGCATCCACTGTTACGTGCGACTGGTTGACGCCCTGCTTGCCGAAAACCGAAAAAGGGAGGCTCGCAGGTGGTGCATACGGGGGATACGGAAAACCAGGAACAGCCTGGCGGGCATTGCCTCCGCGTTGCAGAAAAAGCTGCGAACCCTGGCGGACCTGGACGATCGGCCGGATATGGTGGCCGCATACCGGGCCGAGGATTTTTTCCTGCGCCCGGCACTCAGGACGTATCTGGCCCTGCAGAAAGCGACAAAAGCGCTGGGCAACTGGCTACTTATCCGGACAATGGTCATGGAATTTCTGGAAAATGGCACCCGTCCGGATATGGCGTCAAAAAAGAAGTGGCCACTTCCGACTCCCGAGGCACGAACGGAAAAACCCTCGGTCCGGGGGGATCGATTTCCCCGGTATGGAACGCTGATTGATATCGCGATCCATGAAAAACGGTTTGACGATGTTGTCCGTTTGCACAAAAGCCGGCAGGAGACGAGTCGCCGGGGAGGCGATCGGGACAGGGAAGTCGCCGAGGCCGTTGCCGAAACCCACCCCGACGTATCCCTCGCCATCTGGGAAAAACTGGCTAGGTCCCAGATCGGACTTGTCAAACCGACGGCCTATGAGGTCGCGGGAACCTATCTTTCCAAAATGCGATCCCTATATCAGAAAACCAACCGGCTGGACCAGTGGCACGGGCTCATTGAATCCATCCGCCGGGAACACGCACGGAAACGCCGGCTTCTGGAAGTGCTGGATGCCCTGGAGAACAAAAAGATACTAACCGGCCCATAGCTGCTCGATAACCGACACTTCCGCTAAGGCGCCGGGGAGGTATTCATCTACACCAGCGACAGGAAACCGGCCGCCACATTTGGGGGAAACGAACGGGCCCCGCTGAACTCCGGGATTTCTTTCAGAAGGTGAAATCGTCTGATTCGGTGGTAATCGTTCCCGGTCCGTCCACCTGGATGCCGTCGACATCCTTGGAACAGAGGCCATAGTAGCGCACGTGATCTTCCCCCTCGTCGTCTAGCCAGCATTCGAATACGCTGTACTGCACGCGTTTTCCGTGGTCGCTGAGGATGCGCCGTACGGCGGCCCGCTTTCGGTCGTCAGTGATGTCGTAGGCCACCACCCACAGCCGCCGGTTCATCGCAGCACCATGGCCCGGTAGCAATCCCGCCGGCCCCGGATCACCGCCGCCAGTCGGCGTACCTGGTGTTCCATGCAGCGCCGGTAGTCGAGCCGCAGGCCGCTGTGCGGATGAGTGATGGGGGGGTTGAACTTGGTTTCCAGCGAGCGGAGCAGGGTCTTGCCCACCTCGTTGTCCATGCGGCAGCCGCCTTCGGGGAATGTCGAAAACTGGTGTGGTGCGAGGCGGGCGTTGAGTACCAGGCTCAGAATGACCGTGTCGACCACGATGGCCCGAAATTCTTCCATCAGGTCGGAGACCAGGGCCGGGTGCCCGGCGCGCAGGGGGTGCAGGAACCCCACGTGTGGGTTGAGGCCGCGGGCGCACAGCAGGGAGTAGAGGTTGTAGAAAAGCAGGGTGTAGCCATAGGACAGCATGGCGTTGACGGGGTCCGGGGGCGGCCGCTTGCGGCGCTGACAAAGGCCGGCGCGTTACGTTTACGCGCCAGGCGCCGGAGCACCACGCGGCAGTTGGCGATTTTGCCATGCACGAACGCCCGCACCACCCGGCCCCTGCGGCGAATGACCAGGAGCTCGGATTCCTTACCGAGCACGTAGCCGTTTTCCAGCAGGTACAGGGTTCGCAGACGCGGATCGTGGCGGACGGCAACCTCCGTTGCCCTGTCTCCCGCCAGCACCTCGGGTTGTTCTTCCATATCTGCAGGCGATGCCCGAGTCAGCATCTCTTCTCCTGCCAGCGCCGTCGTCGACACCGGCACTGTCTCCTCTTGCACCCGAGACCGCTTGTGCCTCTTGGCGGCGGGGGTTGCTTCTTGAGGCCACGGGGACGCATCCAGGCTGTATTGGGATTTCAGCGCCATGGAGCGGATGAAATTTACTCCCAGGAAACGAAAACCCTTCGCAAAGTCGACCACCCGTGTTTTTTCTTTATGCAGTGCCAGCCGCAGCTTTTCGTCGAGCAGCTCGTCGTCGAGCCGATCGAGGTACAGATTGGCCCAGCAAAGTCGAGAGCGGCGACCCCTGGGGAACCCCCTTGCGCATGCGGAAATGGCGCTGCCCCTCGATCACCGTGGGCGAAAGCCAGTGCCGGATGAGTTTCAGGATGGTTTTGTCGCTGATCAGCTCCGTCACCCGTGCCATCAGCAGTTTATGGTCGATTTCGTCGAAAAAGTGTAAATGTCGGCGTCCACCACCCATCGGTAGCCCTGGTCACGCAGGCGCTCGACGCGGGCGACGGCCTGCTGCACCGAGCGGCCCCTTCGATAGGCGAAGCTGCAGTCCTCGAACTGGGCCTCGAAAAGCGGCGTCAGCACCAGTTCAACGGCGGTCTGCAGCACCCGGTCACGCACCGCCGGGATGGAAAGGGGCCGCGTCCCGCCGGACTTCTTGGGGATGGGCACCCGCCGCAACGGCTGCTGCCGGTAGCTCCCCCGTGTCACTTCATTTTTCACTGCGGTAGGGATTCTCGCCTTTCAATCCGTATCCGGTCTGTCATCTCCCGTCGCTTCTCTTATTATTTGTCATTTTGCTTAAAGGGGCTTTGACCGATGCCGGGCCAGACCCGCAGGATGCCGAAAAGCGCCCGCACACCCGCCCACAGGCCGGTGACGGCCCACACGGCGGCCAGCGCCCGGGGGCCGTGGCCGCCGATCAGCAGCAGGCCGGCGCAGCCGGTGGCCGTAGCCAGAATCATGACGTTTCGAAGGAAGCGGAAATCGCCGGTGCCCCAGTGAATGCCGTCGGTGGAAAAGGAAAGGGCCGTAAC
>JAMOVG010000018.1 GCA_027061725.1 Desulfobacteraceae bacterium | reverse complement strand
ACGGCGAAGAGCACGATCAGCAGCAGGGCCACCACAGCGTACTGCTCGCCCCAGCGGGTGTCGAAGCCGTCGATGCCCATGATGCCGTCGGTGCCGCCCAGGATGTCCAGGGCCTCGATGACCCGCGCCAGAAACAGGGGGTACATGAGGGTCACGATGGCAAAGTAGACACCCCGCAGCGGCAGGCAGGGCAGCAGCAGCAGGGTGCACAAGGCCGCGCCGGTCACGGTGGCCAGGGGCACCGTGAAGAGCGGCGGCAGCCCCCAGGTGGTGTTCAGGATGGCGGCCAGGTAGCCGCCCACGCCCACGAAAAAGGCGCCCCCCAGCGACACCAGCCCCACGAAGTGCGCCAGGAAATCGAACCCCACGGCCAGCAGGGCGTAGATGCAGACAATGGAGATGACCCGCTGCCAGTACATGCCGGGCATCACCAGCGGCAGGACCAGCATACCGATGATCAGAACGGCGCGCGGCACGATGATGTAGCCCATCTCGCGCCACGACATCAGGCTGTAGATGCCCTCGCTGCGGACCTTGATGCCGCGGTCGATGCGTTCCCTGCGGCGCTGGGGGGCGGTGTCGTCGGTCATACGCGTTCTTCCAGTTCCTTCTGGCGGCCGAAGAGGCCCGACGGTTTGAGGATCAGCGTCAGGATGATGGCCAGCAGGGCCACCACCATCTGGTAGTGGGTGCCCAGGTAAACCACCGTCAGGATCTGGGCGAACCCGATCAGAAAGGCCGCCAGCACGGCGCCCATCCAGGACCCCAGTCCGCCCACGATGCACACCGCGATGGCCAGGATCAGGATGTTGTAGCCGGACTCGACCACGATGTTGCCCAGCGGCAGCAGCAGGATGGCGGCCAGGGCCGCCAGCCCCGAGCCGAAGCCCATGGCCACCACCGCCATGCGGTCCGAGTCGATGCCCAGCATCATGGCGGCACGTTCGTCCTGGGCCATGCCCCGCAGGGCCAGCCCGATGCGCGTAAAGTGCGTGAAGAGCCACAGCAGCGCCACCACGGCCGCGCCGATGACCACCACCAGCAGGCGCTGGTAGTCCACCGAAATGCCGGCCACGCTGAAGCTGCCCTCGATGAACACCGGCAGCGTGTAGCTCATGCCCTTGAAGCCGCCCCAGCGCAGGCCCTCCAGGATGGCCAGTCCCAGGGCGTAGGAGGCGATGATCTCGGAGATCTCCATGCCGCGCACGCGCACCAGAATGAACTGGTAGATGAGGGCCCCGATGACGCCGGTGACCAGTATGGCCAGCACGATGGCCAGCGGGTAGGGCAGGCCCAGGCTGTTGAGGAAGGACCAGGTGATGAACCCGGCCAGTACGTACAGTGCACCGTGGGCGAAATTGGGCAGCCGGCTGGTGCCGTACACCAGGGCGAAGCCCAGGGCATAGAGCGCCAGCGAGACGGAGTTGATGGTGCCGTAGATCAGGATGTCCATGAACGATTCTTTCCCGGCGGAAGAATGGGGCCCTTACGGTTCCGTCACTTTTTCATCCACGGCGGCAACTCGATCTGCCCCTTGGCGATGCTCTTGGGAAAGACCACCACGCGCTTGCCGTCCTGCCACTGGACGATGCTGCCCACGGCGCCGTCCTTGGGATCGAAGCTGGGGATCACCTGGTGGCTTTTGGGATCGAAGCGCAGGCGGCCATAAACGCCCATGATGTCCGTCTTTTCCATGGCGGCCACCACCTTGTCGGGATCCAGGCTGCCGGCGCGCTCGATGGCGTCCTTGAGCACGTAGACCGCCATGTAGCTGCTGGAGCAGCCCAGCCCCTCGGGCGGCACGCCCCAGCGCTTGGCGTAGGCATTATAGAACTTCATGGTCCAGGGCGTGGCCTCGCTGGGGGCGTTGCC
Source organism: Desulfobacteraceae bacterium (assembly GCA_027061725.1). Lineage (GTDB taxonomy): Bacteria > Desulfobacterota > Desulfobacteria > Desulfobacterales > JALSRD01 > JALSRD01. Next base: position 15,659 of record JAMOVG010000018.1, on the reverse strand, counting down.
GGCGTTGACCACGTTGGCCAGGCAGTAGGCGCCCTTGCCGCCGGTGGCCTTCCAGAAGCCGGGCTGCTCGGCGGCCGCCAGGGTGGAGCCGAAGGGCAGGGCCGGAATCTTCATGTCATACCACTGCTTGAGCAGGATGGCGCTCTCGGGCATGTCCATCCACAGGCTCAGGATCTGCGAGCCGGTCTTCTTGGCCTTGACCAGTCCCATGGAAAAGTCGGTGGTCCCCGTGGGGTAGATCTCCAGGCCCGTGATGTCGAATCCTTTTTTGGCGGCCACCTTCTTGAGGATCTTGCCGGCCGTGCGGGCGTGGGCCACGTCCTGCACCATGATAAAGACCTTGTCCAGGCCGTACTTCTGTTTGATCTCCAGCAGGCAGGTCAGGATTTCTTTGATGAGCCACTTGGCTTCGCCGTGGATGCGGAAGCAGTATTTGTACTTGTCGTATTTCTTGGCCACCATGGCGTGGTACTTGGGCGAAAGCACGCCGGTGGTGACGATGGTGACGACCTTGTATTTGGAGATCAGCGGCATGGCCGCCAGGGCGGCCTCGGAACGCACCGGTCCGCCGATGAGAAACTTGGCCTTCTTGTCCAGGATGAGCTTTTCCACCGCCAGCAGGGCCTCGCTGACCGGCACACCCGGCTCCAGGTCGCGGGTGTCGAGCACCTCGATCTTGAAAGGCCGCATCTGGCCGCCCACCTTGACCCCGCCCTTGGCGTTGATCTCCTCGACGGCCAGGGTGACGGCCCGCTCGGCATCCCATCCGTAGACGTAGGCCGTGGACAGCGGGCAGCCGATGATGATGGGCTTTTGCGCCAATGCACGGCTGCCGGGTGCGAGCAGCACGGCAAGGGCCAGAATGATCACTAGTAGCGTCCAATGCCGGGTCTTCATAGCGTTTCCTCCTTGGTTGAGCGGTTACGGGAAACGACCGATGGGTACGACGGCCGGAGAATAACACCCGGCAGCGCCGGTCGGCGGCGGTTGCCGGGAGGGTTGGCTAAATGGGGTTCACCGAGTAGGGGCCCGGTCAGAGAATAATGCCGATTCTCGCCGAATATCTCAGAAAATGGTCGCCCTGTCAAGCTGTGAAAACGGCGGGGCCGGGGCATCCCCGCCGGGGTTCACGGCGCACAGATGATGCCTGCTTGCCCCGGCGTGCCAGGCGACATGTGATTGGCCTCGGGCGCGTCAACACGCCCGGTGGCACGGCTCCCGTCGCAACAGGGAAATGACGGGAGGGGTTACAACGGCATGGGAAGGTGGTATAATATAAACGCTCCCCGCAGGACGAATACGAGAAGGAGCGCTATCATGATCGACGCATTTCGTTTCGGCAGGATTGTCGTGGACGGCAGATCCTACGGCAGCGACATCAAGATCGTCGAGGGACGCGTGGTTTCGAACTGGTGGCGGCGAAGCGGCCACCGCGTGGAACGCGCCGATGTCGAGGACATCCTCGCGGTGTCTCCGGAAGTGCTGGTGATCGGCAAGGGGCAACCCGGCCTGATGAAAGTCTCGCCCGACCTGCGCCGCCATCTGGTAGCGCAGGGGATCGAGGTGATCGAGGAGCGCACCCCGCGGGCAGTCGAGACGTTTAACCGCCTATCCTCCGCCGGACGGCGTGTGGCCGCCGGTTTCCACGTGGGCTGCTGAAAAGGGCTACCGCCGCTCCACGGCCTGCAGGCATTCGGACAGGCGCGACAGCTGGTCGCGCAGTTCGTTGAGCTTGGTCTCCATCATCAGTCCGAGGACGGCCATGCGGTTTTCGGCGGATCCGGCCCCCGCCATCATGCGGTCGATTTCCTCCTGGTAGGCCCGCAGGTGCGGGTGCTCCCTGAGCAGGCGCTCGCGCTCCAGGCGGGCCTTCTCGCCGATTTGCGCCAGCCGGTCCATGCTCATGGGAACGACTTTTTTCCTGATTTTCACTGGAATCGCCATGGTGTGCTCCGGTGTTTTCGGGAGCACGAGGCCCCCCTTTTTTCAGTAACCTTCTCCTTATGTCCCCTGCCTTGCAAATGCCGTGCTATCGCATGAGCAATTCTGAATGTTTTTCAAAAAGGACAGGAAATAAAGTGGTTAGGTGGGCAGTGGGAAGACGGCGGCCGGCGGCGCCGCGGCTCATGGGAAAAAAATCCCCCAAGTCCTGGGAAATTGAATTCCCATCTCTAGGCAACGGCCACCCCAGGCGTGGCCGGGCGGTCAGAAGACCTTCAGCTGGCTGCCGGTGAGTTCGTCATAGTGGCGCAGGAAAAGTGTCACTTGGCTCTTGAGTTTCTCCAGTCGCCCGAGGTGCGCCAGCTTCCAGGCGTACAGTTCGTGGTGCAGGTCGCGGGCGTCCTCGGCCAGGGCCGCTTTGAGCTGGGGGCGCACCGGGTCCCACAGCAGGTGCGCTTCGGCGGGGTTGAGTCCCACCTGTTCAAAGCACCACCGGCAGTAACGTTGCCACCACGGCGAGGGTTGCGACGCATTGGTGACAGCGCCCTCGAAGTAGAACCCGCACCACTCCAGCTGGGGCAGGGGAACGCGCAGGTCCCGGGCGATGTCGCGCAGGGCACGGCGCCCCTCGGGCGTGTGGCGGTCCAGCGCCACCCAGTAGGGAAAAGGTCCGTCGGGCTGCGGCGCAGCCGTTACGATCGGCATGGGTCCGTCACAGGCCAGCCATGCGGCCGCGGTGATGATGGCGCAGTCCAGGGGGCGTCCGGCGCGCAGGAAGTGCAGGGCGTGGTCCACCAGTTCGCGGGCGCCGGGCGGCAGGGACTGTTGCTGCACCCACTGCCGAAAACGGTCGGGGTGGGCCAGGGCGCGGGCCACGACCCGGATGGTGCGGTCTTCGGGCCCATCCCGCAGCACCGAGCGGTCGTTGTGCGCGAGGTGGTAGGCCAGGTAGCCCAACCCGGTGGCATCGCGGATCTTGGTCGAACGGCACAGACGGTACAGGGCCGCCGCCTTGGTGTAGAAATGGGCAGTGAAGCGCAGGAGGGCGCCCAGGGGCCAGCACTCCTCGAAAGTGATGATGGCCGCGCGGGAGCGGAACCAGTTGCGCTGGCCGGCACCGAGGCTTTCGATCAGGGCGCTGACGGTCAGCACCAGGTCCGTGTGGCCGCGGCGGACCGCTTTCTGGAGCAGGGAACGGAAGCGCAACTGAATGTCGGTGGATTTTGCCATGCGGGGGCCTCTTGCGGAATTTCGCGGGCATGCGTTGACGATTCCATAACCTGTTTTATAAAAAAAGAAAACAGCCGATAATACAGAGACAGGAACCCGGGTTGCCGGTTACGGTGCGAAAAAAAGGGTTGCGATCCGCGCCGGGCCGGGTGTATCTGCTTTCGATCCGCCGTTTTGGTAGTGTCCAGCGGCGGCTGCTGTTTGAGGCCGTTTCAATGATGCCCGCTGTAATGAATATTTGGCAACGAGAAGAACTCTCCTTCGGTTTCGTCTCCACCCGTTTCGCAGGACTGGACGGCGTTTCCCTGGAGACCCAGAAATGGGTCGATGTGCTCACCTCCAGGGGCTGCCGGGTGTACTACATGGCCGGCGAGCTGGACACCGACCCGGCCGTTTCCCACGAGGTGCCCCGCGCGCACTTTGAGCATCCCGACATCCTCGAGATCCAGAACGAACTGTTCGTGCGCAAGCGCAGAACCCCCACCCTGAGCCGGCGCATCCAGGAGATCAAGGAGGAGCTCAAGGAACAGATTTACGCCTTTCAGCGCAGGTTCGGCTTCAAGATCCTGGTGGTGCAGAACGCGCTGGCGATCCCTGTCAACATCCCCTTCGGCCTGGCCCTGAGCGAGTTTATCTTCGAGACCGGCACGCCCACCATCGCCCATCACCACGATTTTTACTGGGAGCGCGATCGCTTCAACTCCGCCGCGGCCGGCGATTACCTGCGCTCGGCTTTTCCGCCCTTTCACCCCAGCATCCAGCACGTGGTGATCAACTCCATCGCCGGAAACGAACTGGGCTCCCACACCGGTGCCAGCTGGACCCTGATCCCCAACGTACTGGACTTCAAGAGCATGCCGCCGGAGATCGACGACTACAACCGCGATTTCCGGGAGGCCATCGGCCTGGAGCCCGACACCCTGCTGGTGTTGCAACCCACGCGCGTGGTCTCACGAAAAGGCATCGAAACCTCTGTGGAGTTGGTCAAACGCCTCAACCCGGATAAGGCGTCGCTGGTCATCACCCACAAGTCCGGCGACGAAGGGCACGAATACCTCATGCGCATCCAGGAATTCGTGGATTTCATCGGTGTGGACCTGCGCGTAGTCTCGGACCACATCGGCATCACGCGCGGGCGCGACGAACAGGGCCGCAAGGTCTACACCCTCGCCGACGCCTACCTCAACGCGGACCTGGTGGCCTATCCATCGCTCTACGAGGGGTACGGCAACGCTTTCGTCGAGACCATCTACTACCGCAAGCCCATCGTCATCAACCGCTACCCCATCTTCGTGGCCGACATCGAACCCAAAGGGTTTGACGTTATCTCCATCAACGGGTATTTAACAAACCAGACCGTCAAACGGATCAAGGAACTGATTGCCGATCCCGACCGCCTGGAAGAGATGGTGGAAACCAACTACATGCTGGGTTGGCGCTACCTGTCCTATGAAATGCTGGAAGAAAAATTCGAACAGCTGCTGCTCAACATCTTCGGCGCCTGACCGCGGAGTGACACCCGTCGCCGGACGCCCTGCCCCCCGCAGGGTCGCCCCATGACCGCTAAGGCCCCTTCCGTGCGTCTTTCCCCCATCGCCCGGCTGAGCCGCTGGGTGCGCCGGGACTTCATGGGGCTGGTGCGCGAGATGCGCCTGAGCTACCTGCCGCCGCTGATGGTTTACTCGGCCGCCGGTATCTCGGGATTCACCGGCATCGTGGAGTCCTTCTTCGTCAAGAAGAGCCTGGGGCTGTCGCCGGCCTTCCTGGCCGACCTGGCCTTCTGGGCCGGACTGCCCTGGGCCATGAAGATGCCCCTGGGGCACCTGGTGGACCTCTTTTGGCGCCGCAAGTCCTTTTTCGTATACGCCGGTGCGGCCCTGATGGCCGTCAGCCTGCTGATCATGGTGGGCCTGACCGGCTATACGGACTGGATGCGTTCTTTTCTGCCGGTGGAGACCTGGTACATTATCTCGGTGCTGGTGGCGCCCGTGGGCTATGTCATGCAGGATGTGGTGGCCGACGCCATGACCGTGGAGGCCGTACCCACCCGCGATGAGGACGGTAACCCCATCCCCGAAAAAGAGCTTCAGCGCATGCACGTCACCATGCAGACGCTGGGGCGCATCGCCATCGTGGGCGGCAGCGCCCTGGTGGCCGGCGCCGGTGGCTGGCTCGCCGAGACCTTCTCCTACGCCACCATGTACAAGATCTCGCTGGTAATTCCGGTGATATCGGTGATGGGCGTGGCCCTGGCGAGTATCCTGCGCTGGAAGCGGCGACGGCGGGAGCGGCGTCGTGACTACCCGCCGGCGCCGGAGACGGACGCGGCGGAAAAGCGGCGCGTCGACTGGACCATCCTGGGCGGCGGTGCGGCCTTCGTAGTCGTCTCGCTGATCCTGGGCCTGTCCAACGTGCCGTTCAAGGAGGAGATCATTTTCTCGGCCTCCATGGGCATCATCGTGTTCCTCATGGCCCAGGTGCTCCGGGACATTTCGGCGGAAAAGCGGCGTGAAATCGTGTCCATCGCCATTATTATCTTTGTCTTTCGTGCCATGCCGACCTACGGTGCCGGCGCCTCCTGGTGGCAGATCGACGTGCTGGGGTTCGATGAAGCCTTTTTCGGGACCATGCGCCAGGTGTCCTCCATCCTGGCCATCGTGGGCATGTTCATTCTGCGCGGATGGATGGCGCGGCGGTCGGTGCCTTACCTGGTGGCCTTTCTGGCCATCTACAACACCGTCATGACCCTGCCCTTCATTGGCATGTACTACGGTCTGCACCACTGGACCGAGGCCCACTTCGGCTTCGGCGCCCGCACCATTGCCATCATCGACACCATGGCCGACTCGCCCCTGGGGCAGGTGGCCATGATTCCCATGCTGGCCTGGATCGCCCGCGAGGCGCCCCAGCGTCAAAAGGCTACGTATTTCGCGGTGATGGCAGCGTTCACCAATCTGGCCCTTTCGGCCAGTCAACTGGGCACCACCTACCTCAACGAGATTTTCCACATCGCCCGTGGCCAGTACGCCGAGCTGGGCCACCTGATGATCACCGTGACGGCCATCAGTCTCGTGGTGCCGGTGGCGACCGTAGCGATTCTCTCCCCCCACCGCAGGAAGCCGGCGCCGCAAGCCGGCGCTTCTTCGGTGACCGGCGGCTAACCGGTCCGGGCGGCGGGTACGCCTGCCGGTTCAGCGCTTTTTTTTCATCCCTAGGATGCGCATACGCGAGTACAGGCTGGTGCGCTTGAGGTCCAGGATATCCGCCGCCCCCCCTGGACCGGCGATGCGGCCGTCGGTGCGCGCCAGCACGTGCCGAATGTAGCGCCGCTGGATTTCAGCCAGTGTCGGCATGTCGGCAAAAGGGTTTTCGGATTTCATCTGGATCTCGGCGGGCAGCTGAATCTCCAGCTGGTGATCGCTGGACAGCAGTACGGCCCGTTCCATGATATTCTGCAGTTCGCGCACGTTACCCGGCCAGCGGTACCGGCGCAGCATTTTCTCCTGGGCGCGTGTCAATATCAGCCCCCGGCGCTGGTATTTGCGGGCGTAGCGGCTGAGAAAGTATTTGGCCAGCAGGGCGATGTCCTCCTGGCGTTCGCGCAGGGGCGGCAGATGGATGGGGATCACGTTGAGCCGAAAGTAGAGGTCTTCGCGGAAACGCCCCTGCTTGACTTCCCGGGCCAGGTCCCGGTTGGTGGCCGCCACCAGGCGGAAATTGGAGGAGATCAGGCGCGTGCCGCCCACACGGTTGAATTCTTTCTCCTGCAGTGCACGCAACAGTTTGGCTTGGGCCGAAAGGGGCAGTTCGCCAATCTCATCCATGAAAAGGGTCCCCTGGTGGGCCAGCTCGATGCGACCGACCTTGCGTTTGTCGGCGCCGGTGAATGCGCCTTTTTCGTGGCCGAAGAGTTCGCTTTCCAGCAGGTTCTCGGGGATCGTGGTAGAATCCACCACGATGAAAGGGCCCTTGGCGCGCAGGCTCTTGGCGTGGATGCGCCGGGCCAGCAGCTCCTTGCCCGTGCCGGTTTCGCCGGTCACGATGACGGTGGACTCGGTGCGCGCGACCTGGTCGACCTGCGCCAGCACGCGGGCCATAACGGCTGAGCGCGCCACGATGCCGGTCTTCTCGTTTTCCATTTGAATGGATTTTTCCGAGGCCAGCAGGTTGCGCTCTTCCTTGACCCGCAGGTAGTCGAAGCGGCGTTCGACCACCAGGTTGGTGTGACGCGCCAACTGTTTCATGAGGGCCGGGTCCAGAAAATCGAAGGCGTCATCGAGGTAGGAGTTGTCGTAGTAGAGAACACCGTGGACTTGGTCGCGCACCTCGATGGGGATGCACAGGACCGAACGGATGCCGGGGTCGCCGGTGTTTTCGGCGGTGTGCAGGCGGCCCAGGCGGGACTGGCGCGTGCGGTGGGTTTGGAGGATCATTTCCATGCTCTCGCGAAAGAGGTCGGCCTGCACCTCCTTGCGGCTCAGGTTGCGGGCGGCCCTGAGTTCGGGCGTGGGGGTGAAGCGGCCCTGGCGGAACCAGAACAGCCCGCTGCGTTCGGCGCCGAACATGCCACTGGTGGCGGTAAGCACCTTGGCCAGAATCTCGTGGCGGTCCTCGCTGGGGTAGAGGGACTCGAGCATAGAGAGGTAGCTCTGCAGGAACTCCTGGCTGCGAAGCTGAGAACCGGAGCGGCGGTCCTGTTCGCCCACCAGGTGGTTGAACTCGTTGGGAAAGAACTCTTCCACATAGCCGCCCAGCAGTTTGCGGGCGCGACGGACGAGGTGCCGGGCGGCACCACGGTTGCGCTCCCGCAGCTCGATGCGGGCCATCTCGAAGAGGGTTTTGGCCCGCTGGATGCGTCCGCCCGACAGGTCCAGCAGCCGGTCGCTTTCGGCCAGGTCCCGCATGATGACCCCGCGCTCCTTTCCCAGGGCGGCGTTGTCCATGGCGCGCAGCCGCAGGGCCACTCCGTGCAGGTACACGTTGACCCCCTCGAGGATGCGCTCGGCCAGCACGGGGTATTCGAAATCCGGCAGGGGTTTGAAGCCCAGGCGGTGAAGCTCGTGCACCATTTCCAGGATCCAGGGGGAGGAGAACTGGCGCACCAGGCCGGCCCGGGTGCCCGCCTCGACGGTTTGGCGCAGCGTTTCGTAGGCGGCTTCGATGCGCCCGTCGAGAAAGCTCAGCAGCGCCAGACCGCCGCCGGCGAAATAGGAGGCCAGAGCGTTTTGGCTGCGCTGCGCCTCCTCCCGGGCGGCGTGCAGGTGCCAGGACGCTTCGCGTCTTTTGCGCATCAGCACCAGCACGGTGCCCAGCGCGGAGCGAATGGTGGTCGCCATGGAAGGGTTGGCCTGGTCGACGGCCAGGCGCCAGTAGTAGTCCAGCCGTCCGATGGCTCGGTGGAACTGGCCCAGGTAGATAGCGCAGTAGCCCAGGAAAAGCGGGGCCGAGGGGGTCGTCAGGATGGTGGTTTTGCCGCTTTCCAGGATCTGCTCGGCCTTTTCGAAATGTTTGATGGCCTCCTTGAACAGCCCTTTGATGAAGTAGTAGATTCCCAGGAACACAGCCGACTGCCCCAGAATGTCTTCATCGTCCAGGTCCTGGATCTCTTCGTGTCCCAGACTCAGTGCCACCAGGGCGTCGTCACGGCGGTCGGTGAAATAGTAGAGCCTGCCAAGATGCAGGTTGGCCAGCGCGTGCGAGCGCTGGTCGCCGTAGCGGGCGGCCACCGCCTGGGCACGCAGCAGAAAGCGGTCGATGTCCTGGAAGCCCGTGCCCAGCGAAAAACACAGGTTGGAAAGCTCCAGGGCCGATGAAATCAGCAGGGCGCCGCTGTCGCGGTCCCGGCAGCGGCCGTAAAGTCGCCGGACCGCCTTTTCGAGGTAGGAGCGGGCCTCCTCCATGTCATTGGCTGCCACGGCCCGGCGGGCGATCTCGATTTCGTATTCAGCCGCTTCGCGATGGCAGCCCGCCCGGTCGAGCAGGTTGAGCATACCGGCGGGGCCGATGCGGGCCTCCAGTTTTTCAGCGTGGATGCGTTCCACGATATGGGCCATACGCTCGCGGCTGTTGCGCCGATGGAGTTTCTCCTTCACCGTCGCCGGCAGGTCCGGGCCGATGACAAAGCGCCCCCTGGCGGGTTTCTGGATCCAGCCCACCGGTTCGGCCTTTTCCAGCAGATCCATCAGCGGTCCCGGCATCAGGGGCGCCAGGACGCCGGCGGCCTCAATGGGGACAGGCGTCTGGAAGGCTTCCAGCAGGGCCAGGAAATCCCACTGCTCGTCGTTCAGGGTCCGTAACGATTCTTGCATACGCGCATCTCCCGGATGGTATCGGATATTGGGTAACAGATATCGATCTCTTTGCCAAGACGAATGACTTCATGCGGACGTTTTGTGTCTAAATAAAGACATGTCGCGTTGAAGGGTGAGGGGCTTATCTTGTATTGTTCCGGAATTACATACTAAATGCAATATTCCTGTTCTGGTATGAGTTTTGCTCAATAGAGCCATGAGTTCCAGCGACACCTCGTTTATCCGCAAACCGGGAGGTGGCCGCGGATATTGCAGATCTTCAGTCCCAGATTGACGCCTTGAAAGCCGACGTGGAGGCCCTGAAAAAAGAAGCTCCCGAAAACAAGGTCAGCATTGCCCTTCTTGGCGGTTAGCTGGACAAGGTTATTTCCGCCTTCGTGATCACCAGCGGAGCGGTGGCCATGGGCATGGAGGTGGTAATGTATTTTATCTTAAGGAGAAGACGGACATACAGAAAATCGCAGCTTATGTGAAATTCTAGATCGAAAAGAGCTGGCCCTTGAACCCCAGCGGACAACATGAAGAAAATTCTTTTGGGGGCTATCGATAGATGGATGGGACGGGGCTTAATCAACAATTACCTGGAGGCTTTTTATGGAAAAATTCAAGGAGAAAAGCTGCATCGTGACCGGTGCCGCCTCGGGCATCGGAAAGAGCTTGATGGAGGCGCTGGCGGACCGCGGCGCACACGTCGTGGCCACGGATATCAACACCGATCTGCTGCAGAAATCCGTGGCGGCCGTCCCGCCGGGCAGCGGTGAGGTCAGGGCTCGCGGGCTCGACGTCACCGACTACGACGCCTTCAAAGCATTGGTCGAGGAGGTTGTGGCGCAAAACGGCCAGCTGGACTATATCTTCAACAATGCCGGCATTGCCTTCGTGGGCGAGGTGCGTGACCAGAACATCGACCAGTGGCGCAAGGTGCTGGACGTAAACCTCAACGGCGTGGTGCACGGTTCCCTGCTGGCTTACTGGCAGATGGTTCGGCAGGGGTCGGGGCACATCGTGAACATCTCTTCGGTGGAGGGCTTGATCCCCTTTCCGGCCACCGTGGCTTACGTCACCAGCAAGTTCGGCGTCATGGGGCTTTCCGAGGGCCTGTGGGTCGAGGGAAAAGACCTGGGAGTGAACGTGAGCGTGGTGTGCCCCGGTTTCATCAAAACGCCCATCTTCGAAACCTCTCCCATGACCAGGTTCGACCGCCAGAAGTTCCTGAAGGCGCTTTCCGTCTGGGAGCGTTTCGGCATCTCCCCGGACAAGTGCGCCCGTCTCATTCTCAAGGGCGTCGCCCGCAACAAGGCGATCATTCCGGTGACCCCCCTGGCCTACATCATGTGGTGGCTGGGGCGCCTCAGTCCCAGTTTGCTAATGAATTTCGTACGCAGAGACTTCAGCAAGTGGCGCGACAAGGTCCGGCAGGAGAACGCTCGCTAACTATTGCTGATTCCATTCAGCGGTTGCCAAAGGGAGGCCTGGAAAAACTTTTAGGGATGTTTTTATATAGACACGTATCGTTTTAATAAAGACACAACACCCGGATGTCCTGCCTTTAGAAATTCATAACCATTGGAAATTGTGTTGTATTAATAATGGCATTCCGTGGCATGCCTTTTGCTGGTGTGAGGCGTAGAAACGAATCCGAAAGAAGGACTGCAAGTTACTTTTTCAATCTTTTGCGAAACACAAGGAGGAGCACTATGTCGGTATTCAAAGACAAGGAAATGGCCAAAGAGCTTTTCGGTGATCTGTGGAACAAGATGATCAAGGAAACCGAATTCGGCCCCAAGCTTAAACAGAGCGGTATCACTATCCTGTTCGTGGTCGACGACCCGGACATCGTCATGTACGTGGATGAAAACGGCGTGCTTTTCGATGACGAAGCCAAGGCCAAGGTGCCGGTGGTCACCATGAAAATGAACGGCGACATGGTCCACAAGTACTGGCTCAAAAAGGTCAACATCCCCAAGGCGCTGGCCATGCGCCAGATCAAGGCTAAGGGCCCTGTCAACAAAGTCCTGCAGATCCTGCCGCTGCTCAAACCCGGCCAGGAGCTCTACCCCCAGTACTGTGAGAAATTCGGCTTGCCCACCAACATTTGATATTCGGGAGAAACGACGATGGAATACTTTGACATCAACATGGACCTGACCGCAGAGGACAAGGCCATTCGGGCCGCGGCGCGCGAGTTCGCCAGCAAGGTCATGCGACCCATCTCCCTGGAACTGGACCGCATGACGGCCGAGGAAGTGGTGGCCGACGGATCGCCTCTCTGGGAATTTTTCAGAAAAGCCTACGAGTTGGACTTTCACACCATACTGATGCCGGAGTTTTACGGCGGACAGGGCCTCAGCCCGCTGCAGATCCACCTGGTCTACGAGGAATTCGGTTGGGCCAGTTTCGGACTGTCGGTTCAGCTGGCGGTGGCCTGTTTCCCGGCCTACTGCGCCAGCATGACGGCGGACGACGAACTGGTGGACACCTTTGTGAAGCCTTTCTGTGAATGCAGAGACGGGAGTATCCGTGGCTGCTGGGGTATCACGGAACCCGAGCACGGTTCGGACGTTATCGCCGTCGGAGAAGATTACTTCTCGTCCCCTGACCTGCAGGGCAACCTGCAGGTGGTCCAAGACGGTGAGGAATGGGTCATCAATGGCCAGAAATCGGCCTGGGTATCTGGAGGAACGCTGGCCACCCATGCCCTGCTGCACTGCCAGATGGATCCCTCACGGGGATTCGCCGGCAACGGGCTGTGCATCGTTCCACTGGATATGGAGGGGGTGTCGCGGGGAAAACCGCTGGAAAAAATCGGACAGCGGGATCTCAACCAGGGGGAAATCTACTTTGACAACGTGCGCATCCCGCGCAACTGGATGATCGCCGAGCCCGATTTCTATGTTCCCATGCTGGATATGATTCTCGCGTCGGCCAACCTGTGCATGGCGGCCTTTTCTACGGGCCTCGCGCGGGCCGCACTGGAAGAAAGCCTGACCTATACGCGACAGCGTGTGCAGGGAGGCAAACCGCTCATCAAGCACTATGTTATGAAACAGCGCATTTTCGACCTCTTCCGTCGCGTCGAAACATGCCGTGCGGTTTCGCGGGCGGCCATGAACCTGAATTTCAACATTTCGCCCCCCCACGTGGAGTACTCCCTGTGGGCCAAGACGCAGTGTACCGAGATGGCTTTCAAAAACACCCACGAGGCCATCCAGATCTGGGGGGCCAACGGCCTGACGAAAGAGTACATCGCGGAAAAACTCTTCCGCGATGCCCGCGCGACCCTGATCGAGGACGGCAACAACGAAACCCTGGCGCGGCACGGGGGCCACATTCTGGGGGAAACCTATCCCCGGCGGCCCATCGACTTTTAACGGTCCGGCCCTGCCGCGGCCGGCAATGCAGTATAAAAACACGGAGGATGCTGAATGGCACGCATACACTTCAATGAATGGCCGCTGTACTCGCCGTCGGATCAGAACAAGAAGGAGAACGTCCTGATGGTGGCCAAGCTGATGGTCAACGCGGCCCTGACCGCCCCGTTTACCGGCGGGGTGCACGGCTGCGAGGCGGAAATCGCATACGGGCAGAAGGAACTGGAAAAGATTGCCCGTGAGATGGAGCGCCTGGCCCACGAGGAGCAGCCCAAGAAACTCAAGAAGCCGTTCCTGTACGAGGCCGCCATGGTGCGCGAAAGTGACGCCATCGTTTTCCTGGGCAATTTCCGGGCGCGCAACACCCCCATGGACGCCTCCTGCGGGCTGTGCGGCGGCGAACCCGACTGCTCTTTCGTCTACGACAGGCTGCCGCACTTCAACGGCGTCGTCGATCCCACCGACCGGCGGCGCAAGACCACCATCAACGGCCCCCTGTGCATGCTGCGGGCGCATGATTTGGGCTACGCCGTGGGGTCGGCCCTGTGGCTGGCCTCCACGCATTTCGTGGACGCCAAGCCGTGCTATTCCGTCGGCCTGGCGGGGCGCAACCTGGACTTCTGCATGGATTCCGAGATCGTGGTGGGCATCCTGCTGGCTGTGGCGGCCAAGAATCCATACGCCGACATTCCACCCGAATACCATCTGACCAATATGAACAATCTGGTGGATTCCCTGCGCAAGATTGCGGTCATCACGCGCCAGATCCCCAACCACCCTTACATGATCTTCGACCCGACCAAGCCGGTCGAGGGCAGGCAGGAAGACAAGGAGGAATAGAAGATGGCTGTATACGATGGATACGAAGCCGCCAACCAACACCTGCTGGAGGTTGCCAAGGCCTGTGCCGCGGCCGCGGCCAAGGCGCCGCTGCTGACCGGGAAACTGGGCCTGCGCATGGAGATCGTCACCGGCGAGGATCTGGAGCCCATGATAGAGGTGCTGGAGACGCTGGGAAAAACGTCGGCCTTTCAGTTGCACGACGCCACCGCTTTTCGCAGCTACAAGGAGGAGGGCATTCTGCCGCCGATCCTGCTGCTGGGCGCCGATCTGACCCAGCCGCCCATGTGGAACTGCGGCGGCTGCGGTTTCCCCACCTGCGGCGAATACCTCGAATACGTCAGCCGCAACAAGAGCGTGGGCATCGGGGCATACGGGCCGAGCTGTCTGTGGAAGGTCATCGATTTCGGCATCGCCTGCGACTACGCCTGCGCCTGTGCGGCCCAGCACAAGGCCGAGGCGCGCATCCTGTTCAGCGTGGGGGCCGTGTCGCTGTTTCTCAACCGCCTCGAGGGCTGCTCCTTCATTCTGGGCCTGCCCATCGGCCCCGTGGGGCAGAATCGCTGGTTCGACCGCCTGCCGTGGACCAAGGTCCTGGGCTACGAGCAGCGCATGATGACCCAGCTGGCTGGTGCGCCTAACCTGTTTATGGCCTTTTCCGGCGGGGGCAAGCCCATCCTCAAGACCAAGCCGCGGTGGTGGGAGGACCCGACCTTCATGAAGGTCGAAACCGACGAGGAGTTCATAGCGGCCGAAGCCGAGGGACAGGCCGAGGTCTACGAGAAGATCATGAAGCTGGCCGGCGTGCTGGACGACGATGAAGACGACGACAGCTGAGTAAAATCGACCAAGATAACTCGCAAGCAGAAGGAGAGGAAAATGAGTCAGAAAAGGCCCTACTGGAACATGGAGATGGAGCCGCTGCTCAATACTCCTGAAATGGAGAAGATTCAGCTGGAGCGGCTGAAGACCATGCTGGCGCGGCTCAAGGCCAATGCGCCGTTCTACACCCGTATTCTCGAAGACGCCAAGCTGGACCCGGAAAAACTCACCGGCTTCGATGAGTTCAAGGACAAGATCGCGCTGTTCAACAAGCAGTCGCTGCTGGCGCTGGCCCAGGAGTACAAGGGCGACATGCTCAAGGTGCTGGACCAGATCATGCCTGTTTCGGTGGACGACCTGGACTATATGGCCACCACCACCGGCACCACCGGCACGCCTACGCCGTACCCGCTGACCAACTTCGACATCACCGAGCTGTGGGGCGAATCCATGGTGCGCGGCGCCTGGCGGGCCGGGCTGCGCTCCAGCGACCGCATGTTGTTTTGCTTCGCGCTGTCCATGGTGATTGCCGGCGTGCCGCTCATGCTGGGCCTCCAGAAGCTGGGCTGCCTGGCGATTCCCGTGGGGGCCGAGGCCAAGAGCGAGCGCATTTTGCTGATGCAGAAGCTGTTTCGGGCCACATTTTACGTGGGTACGCCTTCACTGGCCGAGTACCTCATCGAGCAGGCTCCCAAGGTGCTCAAGCAGGAGGTGGGCGATCTGGGCTTCAAGGCCCTCATCCTGGGTGGTGAGCCCGGTGCCGGCATTCCGGCCGTTCGGCAGAAGCTGGAGGGTGCATACGGTTGCCGTATTTTCGACGGCGGAGCCGGTTTCGGGTTTTCCTGCGACCACGAGGAGTACCAGGGCATGCACTGGGTGGCCGACGACCTGTGCTACTACGAGTTGGTGGACCCGGAAACCAAGGCGCCCATCCCCATGGAAGACGGCGCCAAGGGCGAGGCCGTTTTCACCATGCTGGTCGGCGACGGCTTCGTGTGGATGCGCCAGAGCATGGGCGACATTCACCAGGTCTTCACCGAGCCGTGTCCATGCGGCCGCACCGGTTTCCGCTACAAGGTCATCGGGCGGGCAGACGACATGCTCAAGGTCAAGGGCGTCATGGTCTATCCCAGCCACATCAAGG
>JAMOVG010000017.1 GCA_027061725.1 Desulfobacteraceae bacterium | reverse complement strand
CACGAACTCGCGCTCGTTTTCGCTGGTCAGCCCGGCGCCGGAGCGCGACAGGATGCCCTTCATGGCGCCGCTGCTGCTGGCCACCACCGGTCGGCCGAAAGCCAGGGCATGGGCCAGGATGCCGCTTTGGGAATTGATGGTATACGGCAATACCACTACGTCGGCGGCCGACAGGATGGTGTCGAAGACCTCCTGCTTGAGCTGGCCGCGGATGAGGTAGATGTGCTCGTTGACCGGTGACTGCTGGATCTTGCTGAACAGGTGCTTGCGGTACTGCAGATGTTCGTTGCCGCGGGTCTTGCCGGCGATCACCAGCACCGCGTCGGGATAGGCCTGCAAAATGTCCGGCAGCAGGTCCACGATAAGGTCAAAATTCTTGCTTGGACGGAAATAGCCGATCATCAGGATGATCTTCTTGTCGGCGGGAAGGCGCAGCTGCGCACGCGCATCGGGCACCGGGTCTATCTCGCGCGCCCCGTGGGGGACAATGCGGATGTGGTCCGGTGCCGTGAAGGGGGCGATCCTCTGCAGCGTCTCCTTCTGAAAATTTTCGTGAACGATGACCTTGTTGGCGTGCAGCAGGACAGACTGCAGAATCAGCCGGTGGGCCTCGGGGGGGTCGCGGTACACGGTGTGCAGCGTCGTGACCACCGGGATGCCCGTCAGTCGGAAGCGCAGAATCAGCGGCACCACCGAGACGCCGGCGAACTTGCCGAAGAGGCCAAATTCGTGCTGGATGTGGACCACGTCGGGGGTGAAGCGGACCATGGTGGAGTAAGCCTTTTCCGCCAGATCGCTGTCTTCATAGTCGAAGCAGGGAAACACCTGGCGGCCGCTGCTGCCGATGTGCGAAACCAGGTAGATATCGTTGCGCTCCTTTCGCAGGGCATCGGTCAGGTATTGGGTGTAGGTGGCGATGCCGCACTCGATGGGCGGGTAGGTGGATATCATTCCGATACGCATATTGGCCTCCCTGTATCCATGTAGATTTGCATTGAAAAAGATCCTGTTCCATTAGTATAATCATTTTCGGGCGTGGCAAAAGTGTTTCAAGTGGGAGAAAACAGGATGCCTTCGGGGCGCAAGATTATTTGTGGAGTCATGGTGGGGCTGCTGCTGGCGGCGCTGCTGTGTACAGCGGGGCTGCTGGCCGCCCGGAGCTACCTGCCTGAATACCTCACGGCACTGGTGAGCGCCAGGCTCGAGCAGTTCTCCGGTATGCCCGTTCATCTCAGGGTGCGCAGCGCATGGCTGCGCGGTGCGGAGCTTTCGTCCTTGCGGTTGGGGTCGGCGCGGCAGCCGGCGCTTCAAATCGATTCGCTGCGGCTGGACTACGCCCCGCTGGCGCTGTACCGCAAAGGGCGCATCGATCGCGTGGTCGTGCGCGGGCTGCAGGTGTTTGCAGCGTTGCACGACGGACGGCTGCGCCTAAAAGACCGGAAGCTGCAGGAACTGCTGAGCGCCGGGAAGGGGATCGACAAAGAGGCGACCAAAGGAAAAGGGGCGCACTTCTCCGCCGCCATCAGGCGGCTGGATGTCGATGGAATGCTGTGGGTCGACGGCCTGGCCGACTCGCCCGAGGCCATTCCCTTCACGCTGCAGATTACCGGGATTGCAGATGGCCTGGATCACATGACCGCAACGGCGCGGCTGCTCCCCCGGGGACAGGAGGTGAACCTGATCGCGCACATGACCGGCAGGCGGGTGAAAGTGGAGCTGGCCATTCCCGGGCTGGCAATGGGGGCGTTCAACGGTCTTCGAATCCTGCCCGCAGATCTGTCACTTGATGGCCTCCTGTCCCTTTCGGCCGGGATGTACGTTAACCTGAAAGGGGCGCGTATTTCGGATCTGGCTGCCCGCTGCCGCGTGGAGGACCTGCGGGTTCAGGCCGGGAGGCTGCGACTGCGCAACCCTTCGAAGGCCGATCCCTGCCTGCTGCAGCTCACGGCGCCCGACGCCCACCGATGGCGGGTGGCGCTTTCGGGACTCTGCATCCAGTCGCCTTTTCCGCTGCAGTTGGCTTCGCTGACGATGGAACTCGACGGGCTGCACGGCGCCTGGAATGGGAAAGGGCATATGCAGGCCGTGCTTTTTCCGGAAAACGCCGCACGCAGCCGCGTGCTTGAAGGCCTGCGTGTCGATAAGCCGATTCCGCTGCCGATCGAAATTTCGGGGGCCTGTTCCGGTCGCCGCGACTGGCGGATTTCCGTGGTGACCACCGATTCCGGCCATGGGCCGGCGGCGCCGCTGGCCCTGCATTACAGGGGGCTCGGGTTGCGTGCCGGGACGCCTGCCTTGCGTTTTTCGGCCGAAGGCGATGAAGATGGGGTGCGGACCCAACTAAAGGCTGCCATTGACGGGATCGGAGTGCGTGCCCAGGGGGTGTCGTCAGAGGCCGCTTCGCTGACGCTGGAAAGCCGGGTGCGTTTGCGCCATCTTGCGCAGCCCTTGGTCGAGGGGAATGCTGAAATGCTGCTGGGCAACGCCGTTCTGAAACCTGCGCCAGCCGTCGCAGGCGCCAAAAAGGTTCGCGCCCGGGTGGCGTTTTCCCGAAAACCTTCCGGAGAGGTCTCGGCCAGCGGGACACTGGCGATTTCCGGCGGCCGGGCAGAGACCAGGGACCGAAAGCTGCGGGTCTCCGGCGTTTCCGTCAATCTTCCCCTGCGTTGGCCGTCGCCCGACCGTTACCGTCCCGGGCGGTTTGCCACCGGGTCTGTCCTGTTTTGCGGCCGTCCGCTAGGCCGCCTGAAGGGCCGCCTCCTACAGCGGGGAGCGGGGGTCGATTTTTCAGCCGTCTTCCGAACGGCGCTGGTTTCCCAGCTGAAAACATCGCTGAAGGGACGCTTCCAATGGCGTCCGGAAGGGCATGGCGACCTGCGCCTGAATCTCGATTTAAAGCGACCGGCCACGGCGCCTGAAATCGACCTGGGCGCCCTGGCGCCCGCCGCGGCCGGGTGGTTTGCGGGGGGCGCACTGCAACTGCAGGGGGAATTCCGTGACGGTGGCAGCGGCGTCAGGGGACAGCTCACCGCGTCCTGGCAGGACGGCCGGCTGCGCATGCCGGAGAAAAAGATCAGGATTGGGGGGATCCGGGCACGGGTGCGCCTGCCACGATTGCCGGAACTTCGCAGCGCGCCGGCACAGCCCATTGATTTTAAAAGGGTTGACGTCGGGAATTTGGTGCTGGAAAACGGGCATGTCGAATGGGGGCTTGAATCGCCGCGTTCGGTGCTCATCGAGAAGAGCCGCCTGCGTTGGTGCCAAGGAATCGTCGAGGTGCCGGCCTTTCGCATCGCCCCGCAGACCGAGGATTATCGCCTGACGCTGTACTGCGACCGCCTGAACCTGGCCAGGGTGCTGGATCAGCTGGGCATCGATGCACAGGGAGAAGGGACCCTCAACGGGCGGATACCAGTTCACTGGTCCCGTGGCCGCATCGATTTTGCCGATGGTTTTCTCTTTTCCACTCCTGGAGAGGGCGGCAAGATCCGTCTTATGCAGAGCGATGTGCTGACGGCCGGCGTGGCGCCCGGCACCGCCCAGTACGATCAGATGGCCCTTGCCAGCGAGGCCCTCAAGGACTATGATTACAAGTGGGCCCGGTTGACCCTGAACACCGAGGGGGATGACCTGCTGATGCGCCTGCAGTTGGACGGTCGCCCGGCCGGCGTACTGCCCTTCGAGTACCACAGGGAAAAAGGCGGATTCGTGAAGGTGCCCAAAGGCGCCCGCGGGTCGCGTTTTCAAGGCATCCGACTGGACGTCAATTTCCGGCTGCCGCTGAACCGTCTACTGCGTTACAGCGACATCCTGCCCATGATGCAATGACGACTGCAAGGAGCAAGCGCATGAAAAAATGGTTCCCCTTCCTGTTTTTGCTGCTGCTGGCGGCGGGGTGCACCAAGCACAACGTCGAGGTGGCCCCTATCGAGGTCAAACCCATTCACATCACCATTGATGTCAATGTCAAGGTGGACCGGGCGCTGGACAACTTTTTCGGCGACATCGACGAATCGGCCAGCAAGCTGGAGAAGGAAAAAACGACCAAGCCTTAACGGCAACCCACTTTATCTCGGGAGCGAATGCCATGCCGGACAGAAGACAGACGCAAATTATCGCATCAGTATTATTATCGGTATTACTTATGACAACAGCCTGTTATGCGGGCAACATCAAGGCGCGCTTCAAAAAACGTCTGCCGCAGATCGTGGCCCTCAAAAAAAAGGGGATCATCGGGGAGACCCATCGCGGCTACCTGGCCTTCGTCAAGAAGACCGCAGACCCAAAGGCCAAAT
>JAMOVG010000016.1 GCA_027061725.1 Desulfobacteraceae bacterium | reverse complement strand
GGCCTTGAGCCGCTCGGAGGTGGTTTCCACAACGGCGCCGACGCCGGAGATATCCGACCAGCCCACGGGGATGCCCAGCCAGCGGTCGGCCGATCCCCAGCGGCCGGGCCCCATGAGCAGGTACTTTCGCCCCTCCTGCACCAGGCCGGCGTTGAACTTTCCAATGTGCGCCGCCATTTCCACGGTGCGGGCCGGGTCGAAAGCCTCAGGCCTGACATAGACAATATCCCGGATGTCGTCCCTTTCGGTGTTGCCCAGGGCATGGGTAGAGTAGCAAAAGGCGCGCCGGATATCGTCCGGGTCTATGGTCACGGTCCTTAGCTCGGTACGGGCGCTCATGGGCCGGATCTGGAGAAAGGCAAAGGTGGTCCTGTCCTGCGGGTCAGGTGGCAGGTCCACGGCGAACTCGATCTCCACCGGGCAGCCCATGCCCTCCTGGCCGGCCCGCAACAGCTCGTTGAGAATCCCGCACAGCGGGAATTCGTTGTACTTCAGTATGCGGTTGAAAGTCAGAACCGGATAGCCGCCGGGTGCGGCCGTTTCCCGGATGCGGTGGTCCTGGGGCACATAGGTGCTGGTCAGTGCCCGGACCGCCGGCTCGGCAGCCGCATCGTCGATTTCTCTTTTGAGCAGAGTGGCCTCTTCGGCGATGCCGCGGCAGTCCGCGGATAAAGACGCCTGCATGTGCAGGGCGTAAAAGAAGCGCTGAGCGTTGCGCAGCATGTCCTCGACCGTCGAAAACTGGGGCAGCAGCTGGGGATGTCTGGGGCAGAAACGCAGGGCCCGGGCGCCTTCGGCCACGGTTTTGCCCAGGCCCAGGGCAATGCTGGCGATGCCGTCGCCGGGTTGCATGCAGTCGAAGGGGTAGTAATTGTAGGACTGGGCCACACCAGAGATGGCCGGATAGAAAAACTCCCCGCTCCGACGGCCGATCATCTCCTGGATGATGACGGCCATCTTCTCTTCCTCGGTGCGGTGCCCAACGCGACGCGCAAAGGCCTTGGGTCCCTGGAAGTAAGTGGAGGCATAGACCAGCTTGATAGCGCAGACGAGATCTGTCAGGCGCACGGCGGGGTCCGGGTCGCGGTTGGGCAGCATATAGGTGCGGTAAAGCCCGGCGTAGGCCTTGAACTGGGCGTCTTCCAGCAGGCTGGAAGAGCGGATGCTCAAAGGGCAGCTCACCTGGTCCAGGTAGGCGGCCAGGTCGCGCTGGATCCACTCCGGGAACTCGGCCGCCAGGAAGGCCTCGGCTACGGCATCGTCTTGGAGGTCCGCCTTGGACAGGTCCCGAAGGTCGTTGCTCTCCACGAAGTCGTCGAATCCCTCGGCCGTGATCACCAGGGTGCGGGGCACCAGGATATCGACTTGCGGAAATTTTTCCTGGATGTGGGGATAGCGGCGCAGGAGAGCCGATATAAAAACCAGCCCCCGGGCCTTGCCGCCCAGCGACCCCCGCCCGATCTTGGCAAAAGTCATCTCGGGGTCGAAATCGTGGGCGTCGAAATCCGCCACCACCCCACGCTGCCGGCGCTTGCGGCGGGCACGGATAACGTCCATGAGGTAGGCCCGCATGCGGCCGATGTCGCCGGCGAAGTCGGCGGCCGACATAGGGCGGATGCGGGAGGCCACCGTAATTTCGGTGCGGGCGAACAGCCACCTGGAAAAATCGTTGCGTGTCCAGTGGTAGAAAAAGGCGTCGTCCGGGATGAGGGGCAGGATCTTTTCCAGTGACCGGAAGCTGGGGGCCCGGGCAATTTCACGGCCGTCGGGCATGCGGAACACGAAGTCGCCGAACCCCAAGTGCCGGGTAAAAAAACGGCGCACCTCGGCCAGCAGGGAAGGAGAGTTCTTGTCCACAAAGGAGGCCGGTATCCGTTCGGCCTTTTGCCGGTTGCTGGACTCGGAACTGGTAAGCAGCAGGGGAATGTCGAAGCGTTCGGCCTTGACGTGCGAGAGAAATTCGACGCCGGCATCGGGGTCGAGGGCCGCGCCCTTCGGAAAGCGCACGTCGGAGATGACCCCCAGCACATAGGGTTCAAAGCGGCGCCACAGGCGTTCGGCCTCTTCGAAAGTCTCGGCCACCAAAATCTTGGGTCGGGCGCGCATGGTGAGCAGTCGGTGCTCCTCGTTGAGCCCGTCCTCCATGGCGGCCTGGATCTGCAGCACGACTTCCCGGTAGAGAATTGGCAGCAGGGCGGCGGCGTATACCGGTGAATCCTCCACGAAAAGGATCACGCGGATGCCGGCCTGGCCGGTATCGTGATCCACATTCCAGCGGTCCTCCACGTTCTTGATCAGGGCCAGCAGCAGGTCGGTGTTGCCGGACCAGGCGTAGATGCGGTCGATGCCCGGCGGGCGGGAAGTGGCGGGGGCGTTGTCGGGCAGCAGGGCACTGTGGGTCAGCAGGATCACGGGGAGATCGGCGCGCATCTCCTTGATGGTCTGTCCGAGGGCAAAGGCGTCCATGTCCACCAGGCGGGGCATGGTGATGACCAGGTCGATGGGCCGCTGTTCCACGGCCTGCAGGGCCTCCTGAGCCGTGGAGGCCCATGTGATGCGCGGCGGCTGGCTCAGGTTCAACCCGCGGTACTCGTTGATGATGCGCTCGGACAGCCGGCCGTCCTCTTCCATGATGCAGGCGTCGTAAAGGCTCGAGACCAGCAGGATCTCCCGCACCTTGCGGCGCATCAGCTCATGGAAAATCTTGACGCGGGAATCGAAATCCTCTCCGGAACAGCTGTCCTGAACGCCCATTTACTCTTCCCACTCCACGAAAATGTCCAAAAACTTGCGCCGCCCCTTTTCCCAGCGCACCAGCGAGGGCGTGAACTTGCTCTGGTTGCGGTAACCGTCAAAGTCCTTGAAGCGGATGTGGCCCTCCAGGGCGCGGTAGTCGGTCTTTTTCAGGGCGTCCCTGATCTTGACCGGATCCAGCGACTGGGCGTTCTCGATGGCGTTGGCCAGAACGTGCATGGCATCGTAGCCGAAGATGATGGCGTAGTGCATGGGCTTGTTGAAACGCTCACGTACCCGTTTTTCAAACGCCGCCGGCACCCGCCCCCACAGCGAGATGGCGTAGGTGCCCTCAACCACATCCGGTCCGGCGCGCATGGGAAGCTCCATCTCACCCATCTCCTCCGAACCGATGAATATGGTGCGCGGCATGAGCCCCATAAGCTTGGCTTGGCTGAGCAGCACGGCCCCCTCGGAAGCCGTGCCCACGTAAAACACGATGTCCGGCGCGGCCCGCTTGAGGCGTTTGAGCTGCGGCCGAAAGTTCGTGCTGCCGCGGGCGAAGGTCTCTACGGCCACGGTCTTGACGTCACGCCACTCCAGTTCGTTGCGGGCCGTCCTGACGAAGAGATCGCCATAACCGTCGCCGATCACCAGAAATGCCGCCGTACGCGCATCGAAGGCTTTGAAGATCTTGGGCATCACAGAGGGGATCATCATCTTGACGGTAGGCCGCATGCGGAAATAGAACGCATGGCCCGGGTTGGTGACGCTGTCCACGGCACACTCGATGGTGATACCCGGAATGCGGTAGCGATCGCACAGGGGGGCGATGGCGTTGCAGACGCCGCTGCAGTGACCACCGAGGACGGCAACAACGTGGTCTTCTGCGACCATCTGGTGAAAGTGGGTGGCGCCGCTGTCCGGGGAGCACTGGCTGTCGTACTTGTATATGCGGACCCGGTAAGGCTTTCCGCCGATGGGAATGCCCCTGGCGTTGATCTCCTCCAGCGCCAGCAGGATACCCCGCCAGCCGTTGTTGCCGAACTCGGCGGCCGCGCCGGTAAACGGAGCAGTGTACCCGATACGAATTTCGCCGGCGGCCGCTTTTTCCTGAGCGGCTGCCGGAGGGTGGGAAAAAAGGAATGCCAGCAGGAGCGCCAAGACGGTGTTTCGCAGAATTTTCATTTGTCACCCTCCTTTGACCGTGCCGGACGGCACGGATGGTCTCCGCTTCGCCCACCGCCGGGCGCACACCGCCGGTCGTTCCGGGGTGCGGCGTGCTCAGCGCTTGACGAGCAGAACGGGTGAGACCGACCTGCGCACGACCTTCTCGGAAACGGAACCAATGCGGGTACCGCGCAGGTTGTTGCGACCGTGGGAACCCATCACGATCACCGACACGTCCTCTTCTTTTTCGACCTTTAAAATTTCACGCACCGGGTAGCCTTTTCTAAGGACGGTCTTGGCCGCATAGCCGGCATTCTCCAACTCCGACGCGATTTTCCGGAGTTTCTCCGTACGGTCGGCCACCAGCTGCTGCTCGGCCTTTTCGCGGTCTTCGTGGTAGCGCCCATCCTGGAAATAAACCACGGCATGCAGGGTGTCGAGCGTATCGAGGATACGCTGGTGGATGACGTGCAGCACCAGCACCTCCTGCGCGCCTGCGGGGCGCAGGGCTTTCAGATAAGCCAGGCTCTTTCCGGCGGTGTCGGAAAAGTCGGTAGGATAAAGGATATGTGTAAACACGTTTGCGCCTCTTTCGTCTGCGTGGCGATTGCCGTGGCCGATCTACTTGCCGAACACCAGGTCCGGCAGGAAGGTCACCAGTGATGGAATCAGGCACATCAGCACCACCACTACGATGAGAATCATCACGAACCAGATGATTTCCTTGGAGTAGGTCACCGCGTCAACTTCGGCCAGATAACAGGTGATGTAAAACCCCATGCCCACCGGCGGGGTGATCATTGCCAGCTGGAGCGTCAACACCATGACGACGCCGAAGTGCACCGGGTTGATCCCCAGACGGTGCACCACCGGCAGCAGCAGGGGGCCCATGATCACCAGCAGCGAGAGATCTTCCATGATCATGCCCAGCAGGATCAGCACGCCCACGATGATGAACATGGTGGCCGTGGGGTTGGTGGTCACAGAGGCCACCATACGCATGAGGTGCTGGGGAATCTGTTCTCGGGCGGCCAGGGTTCCCAGGGCCGCGGCGGCCGACATGACAAACAGCAGCGCCCCGGTGCCCGTGCCCACATTGATGAAGATGCGGAACAGCCGCCGAAAACCGAAGGCGCGGTAAACGCCCATGGCCAGGATCATGGCATACAGGCAGGCGATGGCCGCAGCCTCGGTGGGAGTAAAAATGCCGGTGATGATGCCGCCCACCAGGATTACAGGAGTCAATAGCGCCGGACCGGTGTTCAGGAAGGAAGTCCAGACGGTATGAAAGCTGGGTTTGGGTCCCTTGGGGTAACCACGTTTTTTGGAGAGGAAATAAACCACCAGCATCAGGCCGGTGCCCATCATGAACCCGGGGATGATGCCCCCCACCAGCATGCGTCCCACCGAGGTGTTGGTCACCACGGCGCCGACCACCATGCAGATGCTCGGCGGAATAATGGGGCCGATGATGGCCGAGGAGGCCGTCACGGCGGCGCTGAAGGCCGGGTCGTAACCGTCATCCTTCATGGCCTTGATCTCCACCTTTCCCAGGCCCGAGGTGTCGGCCAGGCCGGATCCCGACATGCCGGCAAAAATAATGCTGGCCATGACGTTGACGTGCCCAAGGCCGCCCGGGATGTGCCCCACCAATGACTTGGCGAAATCGAAAATGCGGTCGGTGATTTTGGCCTCGTTCATCAATTCGGCCGCAAGCATGAAGAAAGGAACAGCCAGCAGCACGTAGGAATCCGAGGCGGATATGACCCGCGCGGAAAACGAAAGCAGCTCCCGCGACTGGTCCGTGAAAAGCAAATAGTAAACGGTGCTCGACAGGATGCCGAAGGCAATGGGCATGCCGAAGAAGAAGAAAATGAACATCGAAAGGAAGATGAAGATCATGCCGGCACCTCCTGTTGCGTTTCCTCCCTGCCGAAGATCTCCTTGAGCAATTCCGCGATCATGTAAAGCGACATGATGGCCGCGTTCAGGGGCAGCGAGATCCAGGGAATGTACATGGGCATGCCCGTCATGGGCGCCGAACGGTAGCCCGCCAACAGGGTCACCCTGCCGCTGTAGTAGGTCAGCACGATCATGACCACTGCCACCGCTGCAACCACGAAAATCCGGATGAGCCGGCTGAGGGTCTTGTTGACAAAGCGGTGAATGGTAAAGCCCATGCTGAGATGGGTGGCCAGGCGCGTGACGATACTGGCGCCCGTAAAGGTCATCCAGATCAGCAGGAAGCGGCAGAATTCCGATGCCCAGTGAGTGGGGTCATGGAAGATATAGCGGCGGATCACCTCGGAAGTCACGATGACCACCAGCATCAGCATCAGGATGCCCATCAGGAACTCGAGAAAGATATTGATACCATCTAGTACTTTGTCGGCAATCCGGACGATATTCATCTGAGGCTCCAGTGATTGTGAAAACAGGCCGTTTTTTTACTGTGCTGCCGCCGGCCGCGGTGGGCCGGCGGCAGTCCGGGGTTTACGGGATCGTCGTTGACGATGCGAAAGAATCAGTACTGGCGTTTCATGATCTTCCAGTAGACGTCGATGGCATCCTTGTTGCCGGCCAGGATGGTGTCAATGTTGTTGCGGATGGCCTTTTTAAAGTCCGTGGTGTCCGTATCGATAAACACCTTGCCCTTCTTCTTCAGGTCGGCGATCACCCCGCCCAGACGCTTCTTAACCTCGGCAGCGCTTTTCTGGCTGGCGATCTTGGTGGCATTTCTGAAGACCTTTTTTTCCTTGTCGGTCAGCTTGTTCCAGAAAGCCATGCTGGTGTTGTAGGAGATCATGTTGTACAGGTGGTTGGTCATGTTGACGTATTTGATGGGTTCGTAGAATTTTTCGTCATACATGTCCAGGATGGGGTTGTCTACGGAGTCGATGACGCCGGTCTGCAGGCTGGTGTAAATTTCGCCCCAGTCCATGGAGGTGGGCTTGGCGCCGTATGCCTTCCAGCAGCGCACCAGGGGCGCCATCTGGGCAACGCGGTCGATCAGCCCCTTGACATCGGCCATATTCCGGATCGGCTTGCGGCTGAAAATGTTGTAGACGCTCCCTGCGCGCACATTGCCGATGTTGGTGATGCCGTTCTTTTTCTCCATCTTCGCATTCATCTTGGCGAAGATTTCCGAGTTCATGAACTTTTCATACTCGTCGACCGAGTCGAATTTGAAGTGCACGGCAAACACCTGGTACTCGGGCACCAGGTCGGCCAGCACGCTGATGAACTCGCTGTAAATGTCCACGGTCCCCAGGGTCATGCCCTGGATCAGGGCGAGGGTGCCGCCCAGCTGTCCGGCCGGGTAGACTTCCACCGTCCAGTCGGGCAGTTCCTTTTCCACGGCCTCCTTGAAGGCCAGTGCTCCAAACTGAAAAATGGAGGCGGGCGAATTGACGTGCCCCAACTTGCAAATCTTTTTCTTGCCGGCGAACGTCGGCGCTGATAAAGCGAAAACCACCACGAGAGCGAGAACCAGTACAAACCACAAACTCTTCTTCATGCTTTCCTCCTCCGAAGGGTATATTTAAGCGTTGTCTTCTGTTTTCCGGTCATTGTTCACATACAATCTCCACTGCCAATAGTACTGTCCGATTCACCTCCTTTCATTGCGCCGGTTTACGCGGATCATCCACGAGGGGCCGCGCCGGCTTCAGTTCACGGTACCCGCCTGTCGGCGCGAAGCCCGCTCCACCTCGATTTCTCGCGTGACATTGCGGTAGAATCGGCGGATGTACTGCTCGTGCTTGCTGAAGGACCAGTGCTCCTCCCGCATGATGCGGGCCGCCCTTTCGGCATCGCCCCGCCGCAGACACGCGACGATGCGGGCATGTTCGCCGCAGTTGATCAATTCCCACTCACGGATGTAGGCGCGCCGTGGGAAATCGTAGAGCCTCTGCTTGAACAGCAGCACCGTCCGGCGCAGCAGGCGATTGCCGCTGCGCTGCAGAAAAACGTCGTGGAATTCGGCATTCAGACGGTAGTAGCGCTCGAAATCCTCCCGTTGGACCGCCGCCGTCATTTTCTCGTTGGCCGCGGCCAGGCGCTTGAGAATAAGCGCGTCGAGCGAGGGGGCGGCCGAAAGCACGGCGGAGGCCTCCAGGGAGCCGACCATCTGGATGATCTGGCGCACCTCCTCAAGGGTCAGCTGGTTGACCAGCACCCCCCGCCGGGGCAATATGGTGACAAAACCCTCGGCCTCCAAGAAAATGAGCGCTTCCCGGAGGGGTGTTTTACTGACATTGAGCCTGCGGCACAATTTCCCCATGTTGAGATTAGCACCGGGCAGAATATTGCCGCTCTGCAACTCCTCTTTCAGGTACTGGTACACCTGTTCGCGCAAGGACTTGTGGTTCAACATGGCCGAAGCCTGTCATTCGGGAAAGTCCCCATTTGCCCAGTAATACCTTCCGTGCCCCAAAAGTCAAATGGTTTTGAACGCCTCGCTGTACCCGGCGTCATCAGCGGGCCACACAGCTGCGAACGCTCTTGTCGCCGGCTTTCTGGCCGTCCCCGCCGGCGGCGGCACCGTAGTCAAAGCGGCCGGCCGGCGGTGCAAAACGGACAGTGGCGATCTTGTTCTGCACGAAAAAGTCGATGCCATCCTTGCCCTGGACCTTGTTGGTGCCCAGGTGGGAATCCTTGATGCCGCCGAACGGCAGGTAGGGGTGCGGGGCCGGAATGCCCACGTTGACACCCACCATGCCGACGTCCGCGCGGTTGATGAAGCGCTCGACGTAATAGAGGTTCTGGGTGAAGATACAGGCGCCGTTTCCGAAATTCTGGGCGCGGATGAGGTCCAGCACGTCGTCCAGGTCCCGGATCTTGACCACCGAGACCACGGGCCCGAAGATCTCTTCCTGGTAGATGGTGCGGCATGGGGTGACGTCGGCAAAGATGGTGGGCCCCACGTAGTAACCGTTGCGGATGCGCTCCGGCACTTCCGGATTGCGGCCGTCCATGATCAGCCTCGAACCGCCCTGGACACCGATCTCGATGTAATCCTCAATCTTCTTTTTGGCCTGGGCCGAGATCACGGGCCCCATGTAGACGTCCGGATCCATGGCATCGCCGATCTTGATATTTTTTGAGGCCTCCACGATGCGTTCGATGAGTTCGTCGTAGATCTGGGGCACGGCCGCCACCAGCGAACCCGCCAGGCACCGCTGGCCGGCGCTGCCGTAACACGAGTGCAGGTAGTTCTGGATGAACACGTCCCACTGCACGTCTTCCATGGCCACCAGGAAATTCTTGGCGCCGCCAAGAAGCATGGAGCGCTTGCCGCCGCGGCCGCAGGCCTCGGCCATTTTCTTGGCTGTGGGCGTGGAGCCCACCAGGCACACGCCGCTGACGTGGGGGTCGTCGTACCAAGGCTGCACCACGGTGCGGTTGCCGTGGATGATGTTGACCACGCCCGGCGGCAGCCCCACATCGTTGAAAATATCCCCCATCTTCTGCATGAAATAGGGCGACTGGGTGGAGGGCTTGAATACGAAAGTGTTGCCCACACCGATGGCAAAGGGAATGAACCAGCCGAAAACCAGGGCCGGAAAATTGAAGGGCGCCACGCCGCAGAAGACCCCCAGGGGCGACTTGATGACCCGCCCGTTGATGTTGCCGGCGATGTGGTCCAGGGTCTCGCCCTGGATTAGAGTGGGAATGCCGCAGGCCGTTTCCAGGATCTCAACCACGCGCTGCACCTCACCACGGGCCTCGCTGATGTGCTTGGCCTGGTCGATGGCGATGGCCACGGCCAGGTCCTCTTCGTGATCGATCATGGCCTGCCGGATGTCAAAAAGATAGCGCACCCGCTGCCCCACGCTGAGATTGCGCCAGCCGTCGTAAGCATCGGCCGCGGCCTGCACCGCCCGGGTGGACGTTTCCGGCCGCGACAAGGGCACTTCGCCGATCTGTTCCCCGGTGGACGGGTTGTACAGGGGCACGGCTTCGACGCCGCTCTCCTCGACCCACTCACCGTTGATGAAATTCTTTACCTTGATATACGCCAGTTCATTTCCCATGCCGTCTCTCCTTCGAATCTGGGGTTACAGGTGAATACTCATAAAAAGTGCACGTCGGCACGTCTTCGATGTACCGAATGCGGGTCGCGGTCGATACCGGAGGTGGGCGAGACATGGTATCTGATGTATGATATATCAACTTTCTTGTCAAGGGTCATTCCGGACTGTAGCACCCAAAGGGGGGCCGCACGGGAGACCGGGCCCACCCCGGAAAAGTGTATTCCCTCCGGCTCTCCAGCTGCGCGCCGCCAATGCCGGCCCGCCCATCGACCCGGTGTACGCCGATCACCAGGGGTGCGGGCGCCAAACATGCCAGGCGGCACTCCAGATTGACCTGTTTTTGCGATTGACAGATGTACTGATATTAAATATATCAGATATGAGTCTGGCGCTGCCGATCCCAACCCGTGGGCGCGCATTTCCACATTCCCAGCCAAGGAGAAAAGCCATGATCGATCTGAAAAAAATCGTCCAGGAGTCTGGAAAGGAAGACTTAGACCGCTACGAAGTGGAAAACAACTTCCAGTCCTGGTCCTACCAGCCGGACCAGTCCCCCCTGCGGGTGGTATCGGCCAAGGGGGTGCGCTTCACCACGGAAGACGGCCGCGAGCGATTGGACTTCAGTTCCTGCTTCGTCAGCCACAACATCGGCCACCAGGACCCGCGGGTCATCGACGCCATCTGCGAGCAGGCCCGCACCCTGACGTCCTTCGCCCCCAGCCTGTCCACGCGGCCGCGCGCCCTGCTGGCCAGGATGCTGGCCGAGATCACCCCCGGTGACCTGTCGCGCTCTTTCATTTCCCTGGGCGGCACCGAGGCCAACGAGGCAGCCATCAAGATCTGTCACCAATACACCGGCCGTCGCAAAATCATCACGCGTTTCCGTACCTATCACGGGGGTACGGCCACCTCCATGACGCTGTCGTCCGGCGACGCCCGCAGCTGGGCCCAGGTACTGGGCGGCACCGAGATGCTCCGCGTGCCCCAGCCCTATTGCTACCGCTGCATGTTCGGGCAGCAGTACCCTTCGTGCGACCTGCAGTGCGTCAAGTACGTCGATGAGGTCATCGAACTGGAAGGCGGCAATGAACACGTAGCGGGCATCATCTGCGAACCGGTCACCGGTGCCAACGGCATCATCGTGCCGCCGCCGGAATACTTTCCCGAACTGCGTCGGGTGTGCGACAAGTGGGAAGTGCTGCTGATCGCCGACGAGGTCATGTCCGGTTTCGGGCGCACCGGCAAATGGTTTGCCGTGGACCACTGGGACGTGGTGCCGGACATCATGACCATGGCCAAGGGGTTGACCTGCGGCTACCTGCCCCTGGGGGCCACGGTAGTGCGCAAGCACATCGGCGACCGCTTCAAGGGACAATTTTTCAGCCACGGCGCCACCTATGCCGGCCACGCCCTGGGGTGCGCCACGGCCCTGGCGGTGATCCCCATCTACCAGGAGGACCACCTCATCGAAAATGCGGCCGAAATGGGCGCCTACCTGCTGGACAGGGCCCGCGAGCTGGGCGAAAAGCATCCCTGCGTGGGCGATGTGCGCGGCCTGGGCCTCTTCGTGGGACTCGAACTGGTCAAGAACAAAAAGACCCGCGAGCCGATCATCCCCGTGGCCGCCAGAATCCAACCGGGCGTCAACCCCAAACTGGCCATCGCCCGGAAACTAGGCGAACTGGGCATGATGGCCATGGCTGCCAACCCCAGCAACGTAATCGCCATGGCGCCGCCGCTGATCATCACCCGCGATGAAATCGACGAGGGCATCGCCCTCATGGACCAGGCTCTGGAAGTCGGCGACACGTACGCCGAACGATAGCCCGCCGGTGTCTCTGTGTCGGCGGGGGGCCGGCAAGCTGCCAAAAAAGGGGGCGTGGGGCGACAGTCCTGCCGCACGCCCCTTTTTCCCTGTTGCACAACGCTGCGGCCGTCGCTGATAAATGTGGCTCCCGGGATCACGCCCTTGCCGAAAATGACCACCAGCGACGCCTACCCGTAGTCCGCGGAACCAATCCGGCGGGTGCGGGGCATCCTCCACCGGCGGATCCCCGAAAACATCCCCGTCGAGGCAAAAAGCGCTTTTTTGTCGAATCAGAACTGCGTGCTCACGCCCGGCATAAGTGGACGCCCACTCGCACCTGGAACTGCAGGCCATGATCTACAGCGGGCACTTTGTGGCCCAGATCCTCTGGCCGCGCATCGGCGGATGCTTCTTTCCGGTCTGGCCCACCAGGCAGGATGTGCTCGATCGTATCAAAGGACCGGCAGCTGCCCCCCGCCGAGTTGCTCTATGCGGCGGGGTACGACGAGAACAGGGCCGGCGGGCTCCTCATCGAATCCCAATTGCGTCTGGCCTGAAAATTGGGTATGACGGTACAGTTTTTCATCCCCCAGATCTACTATTACGGGGATGCGCACCTGCGGCTGCGGGGACCTGATCGTGCCCACCACGCCCCCCACTGGCACGGCCCGGCGCCTGGGCGGCAGGGCACCGCAGGACCTACGACTCGGGTACGGTGCTGGGCCCGGAGCACCGGGTTTCGGTAACGGAGGCCTTGCGGGCCATGACCATCGAGACCGCCTGCCAGCTTCACCTGGACCACGAAATCGGCAGTATCGCCTTCGGGAAAAGAGCCGATTTCTGCGTACTGGAGGCCGATCCCTTGGAAATCGACCCCATGGAACTCAAAAACATCCCGGTGTGGGAGACCGCTTTCGGAGATGAGCCCAACCCGGCTTGAAGCCCCCGACCGCTTTTCGTGGAGATGAGCACATGAAACCCGACGCCCCCTACTGGCAATGGAGCGCCTGTGACCTGGCCGATGCCATCAGCCGACGGGACATCACCAGCCTGGCGGCCGTGGCGTCCGTCGTGGGGCGCCTGCGAGCGAAAAACCCGGAACTCAATGCGGTGGTCGTGGACCTCTCGGAAGAGGCCCTGGCCCAGGCCCGCGCCGCCGACGAGTCCGTGCAAGCCGGCCGTCCCACTGGGCCGCTACACGGCGTGCCCGTGACCGTCAAAATCAACACCGACGTAAAGGGGCAGCCCAACACCAACGGCATTCCGGCCCTGGCCGACTGCACGGCCCCCGACGACGCTGCGGTGGTGCGCAACCTGCGCCGCGCTGGCGCCGTGATTCTGGGTCTGACCAACACTCCGGAATTCTCCATGCGCATGATGACCGACAACCCCCTGCACGGGCGGACCGTCAACCCTTGGCGGGCCGAATTCACCTGCGGTGGCTCTTCCGGAGGTGCCGCCGTCTCCCTGGCGGCCGGGTTCGGCCCCATCGCCCAGGGAAACGACATCGGCGGTTCGCTGCGCATTCCGGCTTTCTGCTGCGGGGTCTGTGCACTGCGGCCCACCCAGGGCCGCGTGCCGACCTATAATCCCAGCCAACACGACGAGCGACCGCCTGCGGCCCAACTATTTTCGGTGCAGGGCCCCATGGCCCGGGAGGTGCGCGACCTGAGGCGGGCCCTGGCCGTGATGGCCGAAGGCGACGTGCGCGACCCGTGGTGGGTGCCGGCGCCGCTGGAAGGTCCGCGAACAGGCCGGCCCGTCCGGGTGGCGCTCACGAAATCTCCGGCCGGCGACACCCCGCACCCGGTCATCGCGGCGGCCCTGGAAGCGGCCGCCGGCCACCTGGCTGATGCCGGCTATGCCGTGGAGGCCGTGGAGGCGCCTTTTTCCGAAGAGCTCGGAGAACTGTGGAAATCGTTAATCTTCACCGAAATGCGGCAGCTGCAGGAGGACGTCATCCGGCGCCTCGGCAGCAAAGCATTTCACACCTTCCTCGATGGGTGCTATAATAGCACGCAACTGTTGGACGAGGGGGGCTACATGCGTGCCCTGATGGCGCGCACCCGTATCCTGCGGCAGTGGCTGTTGTTCCTCGAGGACCATCCCCTGGTGCTGGCGCCACTGTCGCTCAAGCCCGCTTTCCGGGTGGACGAAGATATCGAGGACGAAGACCGGGCGCGGCGGTTGTTCATCAAACTGCGGCCTTCGTACTCCGTGAACGCCCTGGGCCTGCCGTCGGTGGCCGTGCCTGCCGGTATCCACAAAGGGGTTCCTTTCGGCCTGCAGATCGTGGGGCCCCGCTTCCGCGAAGACCTGTGCCTGGACGCGGCTGAAGTGCTGGAAAAAAGAACGGGCATCCTGGCCCGACGCTTGTGGGAGAGATTCTGACAACCGCAAAGGAAAAGGAGAAAAACCATGGGCATCCGCAAAATCGAACGCACCCCGTCCGCCTACGACTATCCCTTGTTGATCAAGCACCTGCTGCGAACGCCGCTGATCTACTCCCCGGACCAGGAGATCGTCTACCGCGACCGCATGCGCTACAACTACCGCACCTTCGGCAAGCGCGTGGCCAAACTGGCCAACACCCTCACGCAGCTGGGCGTCGAGCAGGGCCACACCGTGGCCGTCATGGACTGGGACAGCCACCGCTACCTGGAGTGTTTCTTCGCCGTCCCCATGATGGGCGCCGTGTTGCACACGGTCAACATCCGCCTGTCGCCCGAGCAGCTGATCTACACCATCAACCACGCCGAGGACGATTTCATCCTGGTCAACGCCGAGTTTCTGCCACTGCTCGAAGCGGTCAAGGACCAGTTCGAGACGGTCAAGAAGATTATCCTCATCAGCGACCTGGAAGAGGCGCCGCAGACCTCCCTGGCCCTGGATGGCGAGTATGAAGAACTGCTGGCGGACGCCGGCGACGATTTCGATTTTCCGGACTTCGATGAAGACGCCATGGCCACCACTTTCTACACCACCGGCACCACGGGCGCGCCCAAGGGCGTCTACTTCAGCCACCGTCAGCTGGTGCTGCACACCTACGGGCTGATGTCCGGCATCTGCGCGTACCGCTCACAAGTGCACGTGGATTCCAGCGACGTCTACATGCCCATCACGCCCATGTTCCATGTGCACGCCTGGGGCGTTCCGTATTTCATGACCCTGCTGGGCAGCAAACAGGTCTACCCGGGCCGCTACGAGCCCGCGTTGCTGCTCAAGCTGCTGGTCACCGAGAAGGTGACCTTCTCGCACTGCGTGCCCACCATCATGCACATGCTGATCAGCAGCCCGGCGGTAAAAAAGGTCGATCTCTCGGGCTGGAAGGTGATCATCGGCGGCTCGGCCCTGCCCAAGGGGATGTGCAAGGCGGCCCTGGACCTGGGCATCAACATCTACACCGGCTACGGTATGTCCGAGACCTGCCCGGTGCTGACGCTGGCCAACCTCAAGCCCCACATGCTGGAGTGGGAGCAGGAAAAGCAGATCGAGATGCGCTGCCGTACGGGCCTGCCGCTTCCCAACGTGCTGCTGGAGATCGTGGACCCCGAGGGCAACCCCGTGGCTCACGATGGCAAGAGCACCGGCGAGGTGGTGGTGCGATCCCCCTGGCTGACCCAGGGCTACGTTAAGGACCCCCAGCGTTCCGAGGAGCTGTGGGCAGGCGGCTGGCTGCACACCGGCGACATCGGCTACATCGACACCGAGGGATACCTGCAGGTCACCGACCGCATCAAGGACGTCATCAAGACCGGTGGCGAATGGGTTTCCTCCCTGGAGCTGGAGGACATCATCAGCCAGCACGAGGCGGTCTCCGAGGCCGCCGTGATCGGGGTGCCCGACGAGAAATGGGGCGAGCGGCCCCTGGCGCTGATAGTGCTAAAAGCGGACTTCAAGGACAAGATCCAGGAGCAGGATCTCAAGGACTTCTACCTGTCCTTCGTGGAAAAGGGCGCCATCCCTAAGTACGGCGTGCCCAATCAGATCGTCTTCGTCGAAACCATCGCCAAGACCAGCGTGGGCAAGCTGGACAAGAAGACGCTGCGCAAGCAGTTCCGGTAGCCCAGAGCCGGCGCATGTGCGCGCCCGGCCTCCGGCGCCGGCGGACGACACCGCGCCGGGGGCCGGGCGTACGTTTTACCCCAGGATCAGGCGCTAAAGCGCGCCTTGGGATGGTCGTCATCTCCGATTTTCTTAATCGGTTACCTATTTATTTTTCAATGCTATTTTGCAGGAGAAGCAACGATGAAAGACAGAATGTTGCAGAAATGGATACTGATCATGATAACCTTGTGTTTGATTGGCGCCACCGGGATCCAGGCTTCTATAAGCAAGGAAGAGACAAAGCGGATTGCCTTGCAGGCTTACCTCTATACTTACCCTCTGGTGCTGATGGATGTCACCCGCAAGCAGATGACCAACGCGCCACTCGGGAAATACGCAAGCCGTGGCCCCATGATGCAGTTCACCCATATGCGGAAATTCCCACCGGCCAGCTTCAGAAAGGTGGTTCGACCCAACTTCGACACCCTCTATTCACTCGCCTGGCTGGATCTTCGCAGGGAACCGGCTATCCTCTCGGTTCCCGAGGTGAAGGACAGGTTCTATATGATGCCCATGATGGACATGTGGAGCGATGTCTTTGCCTCAGTAGGCACCTACAGCACGGGAGTAAAGGCGGGCAACTACGCCATCGCCCTGCAGGGCTGGAAAGGCGAGCTTCCTGAGGGAGTGGAGCGCATCGATGCACCGACTCCTTTTGTATGGATCATAGGCCGTATCCAGACCAACGGCCCCGCGGACTATGAGTATATCCACAAGATCCAAGACGGCTTACGGCTCGTGCCCCTCTCTGGGTGGGGCAAGGACTATACGCCTAAACCCTTCAAGAAGGATCCCAGTGTCGATGACAAGACAGCACCCCTGAAGCAGGTGCAAAACATGTCGGGCAAGGAATTCTTCACCTATGCCATGAATCTCATCAAGCTGCATCGACCCCATATAACGGACATGGTGATCTTGAACCGGCTAAAGCGTATCGGACTCGATTTGGAAAACTTCGACTTCGACAAGTTGCCGCCAGAAGTCCGCGATGCGCTCAACGGGGCGGCTAAGGCGTCGTACGGTACCATGAGGAACTACGTGGCCCGGCTCGGCGAGAATGTCAACGGGTGGCTGATGATTACCAAAAGCATCGGCGTCTATGGCAATGACTATCTGCAGCGGGCCACGATCGCTCTCATCGGCCTGGGAGCAAATCCCTACGACCAAGCTGTCTATCCTATCAACCTCACGGATAGCGAAGGCAAAAAGCCCCGGGGAGGGAAAAAGTATCGAATTCACTTTGCAAAAGCAGAACTGCCGCCGGTGGACGCCTTTTGGTCTCTGACCATGTATGACGAAGATGGCTTCCCGGTGACCAACCCCCTCAACCGCTTCGCCATCGGAGACCGGAATGATCTCAAATACAACAAGGATGGATCTCTGGACATCTACATCCAGCATGAATCTCCCGGCAAAGAAAAGGAGTCCAATTGGTTGCCATCACCCGCCGAGGGCAATCTGGGAATGACGCTGCGCCTCTTTGCGCCTCGTCAGGCTGTTCTTGACGGAACCTGGAAGCCACCATTGGTTAAGGAAGTTCAATAAGCGCAGGACCTGGGCAACCTCTGTTCGGTTGCCCAGATTCCTTCCCAAGGCCATTAACACTTGAGTCTATTCAGCACAGTCCATCCCGCCGCCGCGTAAATGCGCAAGCCGGGCAAGAAGGCGCTGCGCAAGCAGTTCCGGTAGGCCAGCGGCGGCAGCATGTACGCAAGCCTTTGGCGCCCGGTGGACGACACCGCGCCAGGGGCCTGGCGTACGTTTTACCCCAGGATCAGGCGCTGGGGGTCACAGACTTCCCGGAGAATCCGAAGTTCTTCGTCC
>JAMOVG010000015.1 GCA_027061725.1 Desulfobacteraceae bacterium | reverse complement strand
GTGCGGTTCGATGCGCTCGACCATCAGCCGGTCGAAAGTGTCGTCGGCCAGGGCCGCCTCGGCCGTGGTGGCCGTGTAGCGCTCAAAGGCCTCGCGCACCGAGAGGCGCTGCCAGGGGCCGGCCAGGTCCACTTCGCAGCCCTGGTAGCAGAGGCGGTCGTTTTTGCCCAGCGCCCCGGCCACGTGGCGGATAAGCGCTTCGCACTGCGTCATCATGTGGCGGTAGTCCCGGCCGGCGGTATACCACTCCAGCAGGGTGAACTCGGGAAGGTGCCGCCGGCCCCGCTCCCGGGAGCGGAAGCAGTGGCAGATCTGGAAGATGCGCTCGTAGCCGGCCGCCAGCAGCCGCTTCATGCACAGCTCGGGCGACGTGTGCAGGAACCAGTCCTCCGAAGGCGGAGCCTCGATGTGCAGTTCGGGCGCCGGTGCCGGGATGCGCAGCGGCGTGTCCACCTCCAGGTAGTCCCGGGCCAGGAAATAATCCCGCACCGCCTGCAGCACGCGTGCGCGCAGCACCAGGTGCGGCCGTCTGGCCGCCAGCATCCGTCGTTCTTTTTGCGTGTCCGGCATGTGCGTATTTCGCTCCTGACAACTTTTCATCCAATCCGGAGTCACCATCGTGTACCTCGCCCGTCGCACCATCAACGGCAAGCCGCGCTACTTCATCGCCGAATCCTATCGCAGCGGCCGGGAACTGGCAAGCCGGGACCTGGTGGATCTGGGGCCCGACCCGGAGGATTTTATCGTCTATCCCGGCGGCAACGCCTACTACATCCACGAGGTTGTCAGCGAAAAGCTCCTGGACCGCGGCGTGGACCCCGACCTGGACGAGCTCGACCGCATCTTCCTGCCCTTCATCCGGCCGGATATCCGTCGCATCATCGATCCGCTGCGCGAACGCGCCAGGGCCATGAATCCCGCGGCGCGACTGAGTCCTGCGCAGGTCGACGAACTAGACGCCCAGCTGCACATCTTCGACAAGCGGCGGGTCCACTTCCTGCGTTTTGGCCAGATGGAGCAGGGCAACGTCGGCCGGCTGCCGCCGGCCCTGCTCAGGCGCTTCTACCGCAAGTCGCGTGACGAGATCGAACAGGATTTCATGGCCATGGAGCATATCCTCAAGGAGCGTGAAATCAAGATTTACGTCTACGTGATCTTTGATCTGCAGCGCTTTTTCACCCGACACTTCGCGCGCAGCGCCCCCCAGCTGCTGGAGCAGGAAGAGGTCGACCGCCGCTTCGTAGACGAGATCTGTCGCCTCAACCTGGTGCTCTTTCCGGGACAGCGCCGCCGGGGCGCGCGTCTGCACGAGTACATGCAGCGCTACCTGTGCATGTACTTCGACCACGAGTACGCCGGCGCTTCGCTCATGGAGGACTATCTGCGGGAGTTCATGGACCGCCACCGCGCCCACTTCCAGCCCGCCGCCGGCCGCTCGGTGAGCGACGAGAAGGCGCAGCGCGTTTTCGGCGTCAGCAGACAAGAGTTGCGCGCCATGAGCCGCCGCGACATTATCCGGCGCTACCGCCGCCTGGCCCGCCGTCACCACCCCGACCACGGCGGCAGCCACGAGAAGTTCGTGGAACTCAACGAGGTTTTTCAGAGCCTGATCCGGCGCAGGTGATCCCCACGGCGCGCCTCCCGCGGCGGTTCTGGGTGCGGCCGATGATCTCCTCGCATACCTGCTCCTGGGTCAGGCCGCCGCACGTTACGGTCACGTCTGCATACCGCACGTAGAGTCCCATGCGTTCCCGGAAAAGGTCGGCCAGGCTTTGGCCGGGCCGCCTGGCGATGCCCCGCGTGTCGAAGTCGCCGATACGGGATGCCAGGGTGTCCAGATCGACATCCAGGAAGACGATGGTCCCCCTGCTTTTGAGGTGCGCCATGGCACGGCGGCTGTACACCGCGCTGCCGCCGGTGGCGATGACGTGGCGGGCGATCTGCAGGCCCAGGATCACGCGCGCCTCGATGCGGCGCAGGGCGGCATGCCCGTCCGTGTCTACGATTTCCTGCAGCGTGCGCCGCTGCGATGTCTGAATCAGCACATCCGTGTCCACGAAGCCGCGGCCGGTTTTCTTGGCCAGGATGACACCCACGGTGCTTTTGCCCGAGCCCGGCATGCCGATCAACACCAGGTTGGAGGTCGTTTCATGCATTTTCTACGGGTACCACAGTCCGCTCGGTCTCGGCAACGGGAGGAGAGGCGGGGGCGTCATCATTTCCCTTGACTTACAGATCCATTCTGAAGATACTTTCCAGCGAACAGGCACAAGATATCTTTCATATTTTTTCCTTCCATTGATCGAACCATTGATCGAAAATGGCCGGGAAGTCTGTAGATTCAGATGCCCCTCTGTCAGCATAAGCCCCAGCAGCCTGTTTGAAGGCCGCCGATCCCTGCAGTTTTCCGGCATCGCGCGCGGCAGGCCGTACGAACCCGGCTGCAGGCCATACCCGCCAGGGCAGCACCTTTAGAGGAGAAACCATTGCCCATGGAGAGGATCCCGATCACGGCTCAGCATGCCCCGTGCAGCGGCGCAAGCCCGGCATACCGGAGGCCCTGCGGGCCGTAGAGCCTTCCGAGACCGGTGGACACGTTTTCCAGGCACCAACAGAAAGGGGGTAGTATGGCGAACATGAAAGCGCTGGTCAAGGCCAAGCCCGAAGAGGGGTTGTGGCTCCAGGAAGTGCCGGTGCCCGAAATCGGCATCAACGACGTGCTGATCAAGATCCACAAGACCGCCATCTGCGGCACCGACGTACACATCTACAACTGGGACGAGTGGGCCCGGAAAACCATTCCCGTACCCATGCCCGTGGGCCACGAGTTCGTGGGCACGGTCGCCGAAATCGGCAGCAACGTGCACGACTTCAAGCCCGGGGACCTGGTTTCCGGCGAGGGCCACGTCGTCTGCGGCCGATGCCGCAACTGCCTGGCCGGCCGCCGCCACCTGTGCAACCACACCAGCGGCGTGGGCGTCAACCGCCAGGGTTGCTTCGCCGAGTACCTCAGCCTGCCGGTGACCAACGTGTGGTACTGCGATGAGCGCATTCCCACGGACATCCTGGCCTGCTTCGACCCGCTGGGCAACGCCACCCACACGGCCCTGTCTTTCGACGTGCTGGGTGAGGACGTCCTGATCACCGGCGCCGGCCCCATCGGCTGCATGGCGGCGGCCATCGCCAGACACGCCGGGGCACGCTACGTGGTGGTCACCGACGTAAACCCCTACCGGCTGGCGCTGGCCAGAAAACTGGGCGCCACCATGACCCTCGACGTGCGCACCGAGCGCCTGGAGGATGCCCAGCAGAAGCTGGGCATGAAGGAGGGGTTCGATGTGGGCATGGAGATGTCCGGCAGCCCGGCGGCCCTGAACAGCATGCTGGCCAACATGTGCCACGGTGGCAAGATCGCGTTGCTGGGCATCCTTCCGGGCAACACGGCCATCGACTGGGATCTGGTGGTCTTCAACGGCCTGACCATCAAGGGCATCTATGGCCGCGAGATGTACGAGACCTGGTACAAAATGACGTCCATGATCCAGAGCGGGCTGGACATCCGTCCGGTCATCACCCACCATTTCCCCTACACCGATTTTCAGGAGGCCTTCGACGTCATGCGCTCGGGCAAGAGCGGCAAGGTGATCCTGAACTGGGAAGACGAGTAGCCGCTGACGG
This sequence comes from Desulfobacteraceae bacterium, assembly GCA_027061725.1. GTDB lineage: Bacteria > Desulfobacterota > Desulfobacteria > Desulfobacterales > JALSRD01 > JALSRD01. The sequence goes on along the minus strand of JAMOVG010000015.1, from coordinate 14,030 downwards.
CGCCCCCGCCGGGGCTGACCGCAGGCCTCCGGGTGTGTTCCGGCCGCCGGACAAAGAAAACGATCCAACACCGAAGGAGTCGACCATGTACGCAACGGCAAAAAAACAATTCATCGCGCAACTCGAGGAAATCCGCAAGAACGGGCTCTTCAAGGACGAACGCATCCTGACATCTCCCCAGTCCGCCCACGTGAAGGTGGGTGAGGGAAAGAGTGTGCTCAACATGTGTGCCAACAACTACCTGGGACTCTCCGCTCACCCGGAGGTGCTGGCGGCCGCCAGGGATGCCCTGGACCGCTGGGGGTATGGCCTGTCCTCGGTGCGCTTCATCTGCGGCACCCAACTGATCCACAAGCAGCTTGAGAATGCGGTCTCGACGTTTCTGGGCATGGAGGACACCATCCTGTACAGTTCCTGCTTCGACGCCAACGGCGGGCTCTTCGAGACCCTGCTGAGCAAAGAAGACGCCGTCATCAGCGACGAGCTCAACCACGCCAGCATCATTGACGGCATCCGGCTGTGCAAGGCCCGGCGCCTGCGCTACAAGCACAACGACATGGCCGACCTGGAAAAACAACTGGCCGAGGCGTCCGACTGCCCCAAGCGCATGATCGCCACCGACGGCGTCTTTTCCATGGACGGCGACTACGCCCCGCTCGACAGGATCTGCGACCTGGCCGAGAAATACGACGCCATGGTCATGGTGGACGACTCCCACGCCGTCGGCTTCGTGGGCCGCCACGGCCGCGGCACCCACGAACACTGCAGCGTCATGGACCGCGTGGACATCCTCACCGGCACCTTTGGCAAGGCCCTGGGCGGCGCCAGCGGCGGCTACACCAGTGCCCGCAAAGAGATCGTCGAACTGTTGCGTCAGCGCTCGCGGCCCTACCTCTTTTCCAACACCATGGCGCCCTCCATCGCCGCGGCTTCCCTGAAGGCCATCGAACTGCTCTCGAGCAGCACCGCGCTGCGGGACCGGCTGGCGGAGAACACGGCCTATTTCCGCAGCCGGATGACCGACCGCGGTTTCGACATCCGGCCCGGTGACCATCCCATCGTCCCCATCATGCTGGGCGACGCCGTGCTGGCCCAGAAAATGGCCGCCCGCATGCTGGACAGGGGCGTTTACGTCATCGGATTTTTCTACCCGGTGGTTCCCATGGGCACGGCGCGCATCCGCACCCAGATCAGTGCGCTGCACACGCGCGAGGACCTGGATTTCGCCATGGAGCAGTTCAGCGCGGTGAAGGCGGAACTGAATATCTGATTCGATCACCGGCGCCCTGTTCTGGGCCGTGGCGGAACTTCCCGCATGGCCCGGGCAGGGCCGGGAGATCAATCATCATCGGCAAGCCTTCAGGGTCCTGAATTTTAGCGGCCTGCAGGGTGCCGGTGCACGCTGTTCGCCGGCCTTCCCTCCTCAGGCGGAGTGCCGCATCGTCCGCGGGGGAGTGACTTCACTTCAGCCCCAGGTACCCCTTGCGCAGGTTCGAGTCGGCTTTTTTCCCCAGGTTGTAGCGGTAGTACATGCGGATGAATTCCGTGTCGGTGATGGTGCCTTTTTTCTCCCCCATGAGCCAGAAGGTCAGCCCCTTTCCCGGGACGTAGGTGGAGACGCTGGTGGCGCCGGGCTTCATGTCCCGGTCCAGCCAGGAGGCGAAGCGCCGGATCAGGTCGCGGTGCTTCTCGACCAGCTCGGGCGGGTTGGCCTTTTCCATGGCTTCGACAAACCCCTTCTGCAGCTTTTCGGCGGTGGCCTTGTCGGTCAGGTAGTGGAGCACGAAGTGCTTGACCTGCTCGGATTCGATGGCTTCGCGGGCGTTGTGGGTGGGGTGCTCCAGGTAGAACGCACCGGCGAACACCTTGACGAAGATATAGGCCTTGCGCAGGGCCACACCGTTGAGGTGTACGGTCCTGCCGGCCACCACCTTCTCGGTGGGAAAGCGCACCCCCGCGATTTCCCGTTCGCCGCCGCGGGCCGCGGCGGGCAGGACCAGCAGCAGTGCCAGTGCGGCGGCCGTCGGGTTGATCCACGATTTCATTTTTTTCTCCTGTGCAGACGATTGCGGTGAAAGGCCGATTCCCCTGTGGCCGGCGGCATCATGGACCACGAACCTCGAAGCGGTCCGTGGGGCGGTCCTGCAGCAGAACCATGTCGAAGCGGTCGGTCTCGGCCGTATCGTACCACTGGCGGGCGGTCCGGCGGCAGGCGGCGCAGGCCCTGCGCGGAATGTGCACGGCCAGGATGCGGCGGCCCGGGCGGGCCGTCGATTCGATGCGCAGGGCGCCGGCGCAGTCGTCGCAGACGCGTACGGTCTCCTGCTGGGTTTCGGAGATGCCGTCGGTGTCGTAGAAAATGCTGCGCTGCCGCCGCTGGAAGCGGTCGTTGCCGCGGGCTTTTTCCTGCAGCGCTTCCCGACGGGCCCAGATCTCCCGCACCGTGTCGCCCACCTTGTGCACCCAGCCGGTGATGTCCGCCGACTGGCGATGCTTTGCCGGATCGTAGTCCGGTTCGGTCACATGGCTGTAGTCGATGCCGGCCATGGCCAGAATGATGCCGGCGTTGACGTAGGGCAGGGCGTCCTCGATGGAGTAGCCGCCCTCGAGCACCGATATGTCGGGCTGCAGCAGCTCGATCAGCCGGGCGTAGCCCTGGGCCGAGAAGTCCATGTTGGTGATGGGGTCGGCGTAGTGGTTGTCCTGTCCGGCGGAGTTGACCACCAGTTGCGGCCGGAATTCCGCCAGGATGGGCTGCACCACCTCTTCGATGGTGTACAGGAAACCCTCTTCGGAAGTATGGGGCGGCAGGGGGATGTTGAGCGTGGTGCCCACGGCATTGGGGCCCCCCATCTCCTGGGGAAAGCCCGAGCCCGGGTACAGGGTGCGGCCGTCCTGGTGCAGCGAGATGAAGAGTGTGTCCGGGTCGTGCCAGTAGATGTCCTGGGTGCCGTCGCCGTGATGGCAGTCGGTGTCCACGATGGCGACACGCTCGATGCCGTAGGCCGCCCGCAGGTACTCGATCATGATGGCTTCGTTGTTGACGTTACAGAAGCCGCGGGCACCGTGCACTACCCGCATGGCGTGGTGCCCCGGCGGCCGCACCAGTGCGAAGCCCCGCTCCACGCGCTTTTCGGCCATCGCCATGGCCAGGGCCTTGGCGCCGCCGGCGCTGATGAAGTGCGACTCGGTCATCACGTGCCACAGGTCGGGCACACAGAAATGCACGCGCTGCACGTCGGCCGCCGTGACCATGTCGGCGCGCAGTTCCTCGATGCCCTCGATGTCCAGCAGGCCCTCCTCCTGCACCTGGTCCCGGGTGTAGAGCAGGCGCTCCTCGCGCTCGGGGTGGTTGGGGCTGATGGCCCAGTCGAAGGCCGGAAAGAAAACCAGCCCGGTTTTATGCCTCGCCCGCAGTGTCATAGACGTTCCCGCTTCCCCTTTCAAAGGTCACCCTTCAAACTTCCAATCACTCCCGGCTTGACCTGGACCCGCACGCGGATGTTCCTGCCGGTGGTGGAGAACCCGCGCACCATGTTGAAGACTTCTTCTTCCACCACCTCCAATTCGAGGTCTTCGGGCCGCGCCCCCCTTTTCAGGGCCTTTTTCTCCAGCAGCTCCAGCGCGTCGCGTCGCGCTTCCTCCAGCGAATAGGCTCCCGTGACCCGCCGCGAGAAGTTTTCCTCGGGCGCCGTCGCCAGCCCCTGCTCGGTGTCGACCACCAGGGTGACCTCGCAGGTGGTGCGCGCCAGGGCCGCGCCGATGGCGTTGGCCACCTCGGGCCGTGGCACCACGCGGCAGGGCCGGCCGGAGAGCGCCTGCAGGCGCGGTGCGAACAGGGAGGCGGGTCCGCCCATCACCAGCATCCGTCCGGGATTGACCTGCAGCCCCTCCTTAAAGGCGTGGATGGTGTGCACCGGTCGGCAGTTGATGGCCGCCACCATCTCGTCGGCGGCCGCCAGGATGGCGCTGCAGGCCCGGTCGAATATCCGTTCGGCGGCTTGATCCACCGGCAGGTTCAGCCGGGCGGCCACCTCGGCGATGCCCTCACGGGCGCGCTGCCGGTCGCCGGCCTGCATGTGCCCCAGCACGACCAGGGCGTCGGTGGGGGTGGGCGCCGGGCCGCCGAAGGCCATGGCGCTGCCGCGCCTGCGGGGCCCGATGGCCGGCCGCCCCTCGGCGACGCGCACCTCGCTGTCGCCGCCAACGGCGATGGAGCGCGTGTACAGGGCCCGCACCAGGGTTTTGTGCGGGCCGATGCGGCCGCCCGCCGGGCTGAGCAGGGGGGCGGCCTCCACCAGCACCGCCATGTCGGTGGTGGTGCCGCCCACGTCCAGCACCAGGCACTGGTCGGGGCCGGGGTCGGCGGCCAGGGCGCCGGCCACGCTGGCCGCCGGTCCCGAGAGAATCGTTTCGCAGGGCGAATCGATGGAGGCGTTGAAGTTCATGGTGCCGCCGTCGGCCTTGAGAATGTCGATGGGCACCGCAAGGCCCCGTTTTTCGAGGGACTTGCGCACGGCCTGAAAAAAATCGCGGTGCAGGGGGTAAACGGCGGCGTTCAGGAAAGTGGTGGCGATGCGCCGGGGAAAGTTGAGCCGGCCCGACAGCCGGTGGCCGGCGAAGATCCGTTCAAAGCGGTCACCCAGCTGCCGCCGGATGGCGATCTCGTGGCCGGGGTTGCGCACCGAGAACTTGCCCACCACGCCCACCTGCCGAATGCCGTCGGCCGTCATCCGTCGGGCGGCGGCTTCGACGGCCGCAGCTTCTACCGGCTTTCGTTCGCGGCCGCGGTGGTCGATACTGCCGGGCACGGGGTAGTAGTGTTGTCCGGTTCGGAAAAAGTCCGGGTCCAGTCCCGGCCCCGACGACACGATCATGCCGGCCGGCGCGATGGTGTCCTGGACGATGGCGTTGGTGGTCAGCGTGGTGCTCAGCACCAGGCGGGAGACGCCGGCGGCATCGACATGGGCGGTGATTTTTTCGAGGGCCTGCAGCACACTGTGAAACAGGTCATCGGTGTCGGTGGGCACTTTGAGGGCCTCGACCAGCCCGTCCTGGTTGAGCAGGACAACGTCGGTGTGTGTGCCGCCCACATCCAGCCCGATGATCATGACTCCCCCGTGAGTATTTTGGGTTCCCCTGCACTGCGGCGCCCACGGCCAAACCTGCCGTCGCGCCCCCAACCCCGGGAAAGATACCCCAGGTGTCTGTGCACTGTCAACACGGCCGGCGCCGGGGTTTTTGTGCCGGGGCTGCGGCTTTCCCCTGTCTTTCACCTCAAGTTTCTGTTATAGGTGCCGAACATTTCTCTGAGGGGTTGCAGCCCTTCGCAATGCGGCGGCAGGCATATCATCGTGCTGCTATCTGAGCTGTTGCTGAAGCGAATTCCAATCCTGAATCCGACATGCGAAATAACCTGAGATTGTCCTGGTACCTGCTGATCTTCTGGGCGGTGTGGAACGTCGCCGTGCCGGCCGGGGCTGCATCCCCTGACCCTTTCCCGATTTTCCCCGCCATGGCGCCCAACGTCGCCTTCTGGGAGAAGGTCTACACCCGCTATACCACCCGCCAGGGGATCCTGCACGACAGCCGAAACCTGTCCGTCATTTACGGCATCGTGCCGCTGGTGGAGCCTGCCGGCGCACGTGCCCGCAAGATCAACCGCCGGCGCATCAAAAACGCCAAACTCAAGTACCGCCGCATCCTGGAAAGGCTGGCCCTGGGCGTAGCGCCGCGCACGGCCGAGGAAAAGCGCGTGGCGCGGCTTTTCGGCCCCGGCGCCGGCCGGCGCACGTTCCGCAGGGCCATGGCGCGCATTCGCTGCCAGGTCGGCCAGAAGAACCGCTTCCGGGAGGGGCTGATCCGATCGGGGGCCTATCTCGACGAGATCCGGCGGATATTCCGGTCCGAAGGCCTACCCGAGGATCTGGCCTACCTGCCGCACGTGGAATCCTCCTTCGACCCCGCAGCCTACAGCAAGTTCGGCGCCGCCGGCATGTGGCAGTTCACCCGCTCCACGGGCCGGCTGTACATGCAGATCGACTACACCCTGGATGAGCGCCGCGACCCGCTGCTGTCCACGTACGCCGCGGCACAGCTGCTCAAACGCAACTACCGGCAGCTGCGCGACTGGCCCCTGGCCATCACGGCATATAACCACGGACTGTCCGGCATGCTGCGGGCCAAGAAGACCAGGGGCGGCTATGAGGCCGTTTTTAAAAGCTACCGCGGCCGCAGCTTCAAGTTCGCCTCGCGCAATTTCTACGCGGAATTCATCGCCGCCCGCCGGGTGGCCAAGGCCTACCGGCGCTACTTCGGGCGCCTCGCGATCCAGCCACCCGCCCGGCATCCCATGCTGAAACTGGAAGGGTATGTCGCCTTCCGGGATGTGTCACGCCACCTGGGCGTGGACCCCGAAACCCTCAAGGCCCTCAACCCGGCATTGCGCCCCCCGGTGTTCAGCGGCCGCAAGTACATTCCCCGGGGCTACCGCCTGCGCCTGCCCGACGATCTCCGGGGACGGCGGCGGCTGCTGGCGGCCGGCCTGCCGCCGGCGCTGTACAAGGACCGGCAGAAGCGCAGCCGGTTCTACGTCGTCCGCCGCGGCGACACGCCGGGTGCCATCGCACGGCGGCACGGCCTGAAACTGTCCGAGCTGCTGGCGGCCAACGGGCTCTCGAAGCGCGCCACGATTTACCCCGGCCAGAACCTGCGCCTGCCGGCCCCCGGAGAGAGGCCTTTTGCCGGGCAGATGGTGGCCAGGGTTCGGCCGGCGGTTTCGCCGGCCCCGAAACCGGAGAAGGCTTCTCGCGGACCGCAGCCGGGCACCGCCATGCCGGACTCCCGGACGGCTGTCGCGGCGATTGACGAGAACCGGTCCGGACAGGCGGATGGGGGCGGCGTGCAGCGGGCTTCCGCAGCGGCCGTTTCCGCCATCAACCCCGGCCTGGTTACCGGCAACCTGCGGGTGGAGCGCGTCGTCACCCGCGGCGGCCGGACCATCGGCATTATCCGCGTGCAGATATCCGAGACCCTCGGCCACTACGCCAAGTGGCTGGGCGTGAGCACCCGGCGCATCCGGCGGCTCAACCGCTTTGGCCGCACGCGGGTGATCCGTATCAACGAACCCATCCGGATCCCCCTCGGAAAGGTGACCCGCGAGGCCTTCGAGGAAAAGCGCTACGAGTACCACAAGGAAATCACCGAGGACTTCCTGGCCGCCTACCGCATCCAGGAAGTGCAGCGATACTCTGTCAAAAGCGGCGACAACATCTGGAAACTGTGCCGGGATGTCTTCGAGGTGCCTTTCTGGTTGCTCAGCCGCTACAACCCCGACCTCGATCTGGAGCGCCTCAGCCCCTCTCAGACCCTGCTGATTCCGGTAGTGCGGCAGATCAGCTGATTTTTCAGCACAAGGGCAGCAGGGGCACCAATGGCGCCCCCCCCTTTTTGTTTGCGCCCCCTTTCTCTTATTAAATTCCATCAATCGGGTGGCATAAAAGCGTATTTCGTGCTAAAGAAATGCCATGGCGAAAACGCTGGGCATTATCGGGGGAATGGGCCCGCTGGCTACGGCCCATCTGTTCGAGAAGATCATCACCTGCACCTGCGCCGACAGCGATCAGGAGCACATCCGGATTTTCATCGACAACCACACCGGGGTGCCGGACCGTACCGCTGCACTGCTGGACGGGGGCCCGGACCCGCGTCCGTACCTCATTGATTCGGCCCGCAAACTCCAGAGCGTAGGGGCGGATTTCCTGATCATGCCCTGCAACACGGCGCACGCCTACTACGACGACATCGTCGCTGCGGTGGATATTCCACTTCTGAGCATGATCGAGGAGACCGCACGTTTCATCCGCAGTCATTTTCCGGAAACTTCGCGCGTGGGACTGCTTTCCACGGCGGGCACCCGCCGCACGGGCGTCTATGAAAAGGTGTTTCAGCGCCACGGCCTGGAAATCCGCGTTCCTTCCCAGGAGCGTCAGGCGGCGGTCACGGCCGTGATTTACGGGGTCAAGCAGGGTCGCCTGGATATGGACCTGGCCGATTTTTTCGCCGCCGTGGCGCAGCTGCAGTCCGAGGGCCCCGACGTGTTCGTGCTGGGGTGCACCGAGCTTTCGGTGGCCAACGATGTGCGCCGCTTCGAAGGCACTTTCATCGACCCCATGCACGTCATCGCCACCGCCGCGATTCGATACGCCGGCAAGGAAGTTCGCAGGCAGTGCCTTCGGTGACCGGCCGATCGGTCGGGGCTCGATTTGCAAATACTGTGGAACAGCCGCTTTTTTTCGGGTCCGGCGGATGCCGGCGTGCCCGTCCGCGGGTTTCCAGTAGGGGACAACAACATCGAAAAACAAGGAGGGGGTAGCACATGCGCAAAAACGGGATGCATTCGGGAACGCGAAACACTTTCTGCCGGGTTGCCGCGGCGGTTCTGGTGCTGGCGGCCTTCGGCCTGCTGACGGCCTGTGCCACATACCAGGGCGGGAAGGATATCGCCGAATCCCGGGAATTGGTCGAACGGGCCAACATGACCTTCAGCCACTTCATCCATGACCCCAACATGGGCTGGATCCGCGCCAATCTGCCCAGGACCAAGGCCGTGCTGATCGTTCCCAGCCAGTTCACGGCCAGCTTTATCGTGGGGGCTTCAGGAGGCAGCGGCGTGCTGCTGGCCCACGACATGCAGGCCGGGCAGTGGAGCTACCCCGCCTTCTACACCCTCAGCGCCGCGTCTATCGGCCTGCAGGGCGGCGCCAAGGATGCCGAACTGATGCTGATGATCATGACCGACAAGGGGCTCAACGCCTTTCTGACCAGTTCGTTCAAACTCGGTGCCGACGCCAGCGTGGCGGCCGGTCCCGTGGGTGTGGGGGCCGCCGCAAAGTTTGCCGACATTTACGCCTTCTCAAGGGCCCAGGGCGTCTACGCCGGCATCTCTGTGGACGGTTCGGTGGTCAGCGTTCGCGACGATTGGAACCAGGGCTACTACGGTCGCCCCGTGACGCCGGTGGACATTCTCATCCGCAACAACGTCCAGAACCCGCATGCCGATCCACTGCGTGCGGCGATCTCCAACGCGTCAGGAAAATAGCGACTTTGAGGATATTGGTGCTGGGTGGGTGCGGCATTCAGGGCCGTGCCGCAGTCTTTGACCTGTGTCGCTGCGATGATGTGCGCCAGGTGGTGGTGGCCGACATGCGGCCCGAGGCATGGCAACCGCTGCCTTCGGAGGGGGACGCCTCGCGTGTGCGGACGGTGCGCCTGGATGCCGGCGATCACCGTGCGCTGGCGGATCTTTGCCGGGGCGTGGATGCCGTCATCGACCTGCTGCCCCGACAGTACCTGGAAAACGTCTGCCGGGCGGCCATCGCGGCCGGTGTCGGCGTGGTGAATACCAATTACGCCGCTCCTGTCGCCCATCTGGACGAAGCGGCACGCGCTGCGGGCGTGGCCATCCTGCCCGAGTGCGGGCTGGACCCGGGCATCGACCTGGTGCTGTATGGCCGGGCGGCCCGCCGTTTCGACGAACTGCACGTCGTCAATTCCTATTGCGGCGGTTTCCCGGAGAAGCGGGCCTGCGATAACCCGCTGAACTACAAAATCTCGTGGACCTGGGAGGGGGTGCTCAGCGCTACCGACCGTGACAGCCGACTGGTGCGTGACGGGCGGATGGTGGAAATCCCGGCGAGGCACCAGCACGACGAGCAGTGGGTCCACGAGGTGGCATTTCCGGGCCTCGGCCGCCTGGAGGCCATCCCCAACGGCGATGCCGTGCATTTCGTCGAGTTGCTGGGCGCCGCCGGAACGATCCGTGAAAGCGGGCGCTATAGCCTGCGCTGGCCCGGCTGGAGCGCGTTCTGGCGGCCCCTGAAGCACTTCGGCTTTCTGGGCCGCTCCCCGGTGCCCGGGCTGCCGGGCGAGGTGACGCCCCGGGAGTTTCTGGAAAAGCTGATGGGCCCGCAGTTGGCCTACCGGGACGACGAAAAGGACCTGGTGGCCATGCTCAACGTTTTCGAGGGCACGGCCGGCGGCAAGCGGTTGCGCCTCACCAGTCGGCTGCTGGCGGAACGTGACCTGGGCACGGGCCTCATGGCCATGAGCCGCACGGTGGCCTTCACGGCCGTTATCGCGGCGCGCATGATGGTGCGCGGTGAGATCGACGGCACGGGGATCCTGTCTCCGCTGCGGGACATTCCCGATGACGCCTTTTTGCGTGCATTGCGGCGGCGGGGCGTGGTGGTGGAGGAAGAAGAGCGCGTGGTGTGACGGCCATCGGCGGCGGCCGGGCTTGAAAGCGCCGTTCAGCACCAACCCCGGGGAGCAAGAGTTGCCATCCGGGCACTCGGTGTTTGCCCTGGCGGCGTTGCTTCCCATGGCGGGCTTTCCGGGGACTACCGCTTGCAACCGCATCGTGCGCTACCGGTTGGAGGACACCGGCTGAAGCCGGGAAGGCAAGCAAGAGGCGCCGGTGCCGGGCCGCCCCGGGCGCCTGAGACGTGAGAAAGGAGACGTCCCCGGCGGGACAGCTGTTCGGCCGGGTTTTTGTATCAACCCCCAGTATTACAGCAAGAATGGAGGAGGAGAGTATGAGGACAAGACATCTGGTTGCGGTTCTGATGGCACTGGTTTTAATGGTCGGGTTTTCGACGGCCGCCACGGCCGGTACGCTGACCGACATCGTCAAACGCGGCGAGCTGCGCGTGGCCGTGCAGTCCGGCGCGGCACCGATGGCCTTCGTGGACAAGAACGGCAAGCACACCGGCGCCATGGTCGCATTTGTGGAGGACATGGCCAAGCGCATGGGCGTCAAGCTCAAGATCCTGGATTTCGATTGGGATGGTCTGATCCCGGCGCTGCTTTCCGGCAAGGCCGACATGCTGGCGGCCGACATGACCCCGACGCTGAAAAGGGCGCTTAAAATTACCTTCGTGGATCCATGGTATTATGATCAGCTGTGCATTTTTACCAAAAGCGACGCGCCTTATAAAACCCTGGCTGACATTGACAAGAAGGACGTTACGGTGGGTGTTTTGCTCGGATCCACCGGCGAAACGATGGCCAAAAAGATTCTGAAAAATGCGAAAATCAAGTCATACAAGGGCGGCGGCCGCATGGTGATCAACGCCCTGCTGGCGGGACATGTGGACGCTGGCGTCAATGACGATATGGCCGTGCTGACGGCGCTTCCCGATTATCCGGCCAATTCGGTGCGTCTGCTGGACAAGCGGCTGGGCAGCAAGGCGCCGCTTTCTTTCGCCGTGCGCCACGAGTCGATCAACCTGTGGCAGTGGGCCAACCTGTATTTCAAGACCGTGCGCCTGGACGGAACTTACGACCGCATCATCCATTACTGGGTCGAATCCACCGAGTGGGCGAAGGATCACAAGTGATCGTGAACCGAACTGTTTGACATGAAGAGGCGGGCGCGGTTTTGTTAAATCGCGCCCGCTGCACCTCACACGGAGAATCTGTGCCAGCATGATCACCAACTTCAACTTCAGGGTCGTATGGGAATACATGCCGCTGTTCATGCAGGGGTTGCGCAACACCTTTTTGATCTCGCTGGTGTCCCTGATCCTTGCGCTGGCGGTCGGCATTATCGCCTGCGGCTGCCGGTTATCACGCTGGAAGCTGCTGCGGGGGCTCGCCATTGCCTACATCGAGTCCATCCGTTCCACTCCCCTGCTGGTGCAGATTTACTTCTTTTACTTCGGGTTGCCCACCCTGGGCCTGCGCGTGCCGGAACTCGAAACGGGCATTATCGCGCTGATGCTCAACAGCGGTGCCTACATTGCCGAAATCGTACGGGCCGGCATCACCTCGGTGTCCTCCGGGCAAATCGAAGCCGGCATTTCGTCGGGCCTGAGCTACTTCCAGCGCATGCGCTTCATCATCCTGCCCCAGGCGCTGGGTGTGACCGTTCCCCCCCTGTTGGGGCAGGCCATCGTGCTGGTCAAGGACTCGGCCCTGCTGTCGCTGATTTCGGTTATGGAACTGACGCGCTGCGGCCAGGAGCTGACCTCCGAACGATTTATGCCGGCGGAGGGGTTCCTGACGGTGGCGGTTTTGTATCTATGCATTTATTACTGCCTCAAGCCGCTGGCCGGTTGGGCCCAGAAGAAACTGATATTCCGGGAGGCATACTGATACCATGATCGCAGAATACGCTTCCCGGCTGATTCAGATCATCCCCTTCTTTCTCAAGGGCCTGCTGATGACCGTGGTGGTGTCGGGGATCAGCCTGGTGCTGTCCACCGCACTGGGTTTCATTCTGGGCATTTTGCGAACCGGGCGCAGTCGGCTGGTTTCGCGTTCCATCGGGTTATATGTGGATGTCATGCGGGGCACGCCCTTCGTGGTTCAGATCTTTATCGTGTTTTTTATTTTGCCGGAGTGGGGACTTCAGCTGGATGCACTGCCGGCGGCCATACTGGCGCTGACGGCCATGACATCGGCGTTTATATGCGAGGTGGTAGCCGGCGGCATCAGGGCTGTACCGAAGGGGCAGTGGGAGGCGGCGGCCGCTTCGGGCCTCAACAAGTTCCAGCAACTGAAGTTGGTCATCCTTCCACAGGCCATGCGCACGATTCTCCCCCCCCTGGTGGGGCAATACGTCCTGATGATCAAGGACTCTTCGGTCGTCTCGGTCATCGGCGTTACGGAACTGACGCGTGTCGGCTGGCAGACCGTTGTCAGGATACCGGAAGGGTTGATGGTCTTCACCCTGGTAGGGGTTCTTTATTTCGTGATCTGTTATCCACTCATCAGGCTTTCCAATTCTCTTGAACAACGGCTGTCCCAGGAATCGGTTCGGTTGTAGCCCCGTGCTAAAACGCCGTTGTATGGGGGGAGGAAGTGACAGGTAAACCATGATCGAGTTTAAAAATGTCAACAAGTGGTTTGGCAAGCTGCATGTTCTCCGGGACATCAACCTGGAAGTTCCGGCCGGCGAAGTGCTGGTGATTTGCGGCCCCTCCGGATCGGGCAAGTCTACCCTCATCCGCTGCATCAACCGCCTTGAAAAATTCCAGAAAGGCGAGCTTTACGTGGACGGCCAGCCCCTGCACGACCACAGCATCAACCTGACGAAACTCAGGGCCGATATCGGTTTCGTGTTTCAGCAGTTTCACCTGTATCCCCACATGACGGCGCTGCAGAATGTCACCCTGGCGCCCATCAACGTGCGCAAAATGAACAGGGACGAGGCCGAGGAACTGGGCCGTCGCATGCTGGCCCGCGTGGGGCTGTCCGATAAGGCCGATGCCTATCCGGCGCAGCTCTCCGGCGGCCAGCAGCAGCGTGTGGCCATCGCGCGCGGGCTTGCCATGTCCCCCAAGATCATGCTTTTCGACGAACCCACCAGCGCCCTGGACCCGGAGATGATTGGCGAGGTGCTGGACGTCATGATCCAGCTGGCCGAAGAAGGCATGACCATGTGCGTGGTGACCCACGAAATGGGTTTCGCCCGCCAGGTGGCGCACCGCGTGATCTTCATGGACGAAGGCCAGCTGGTGGAAACCGGCAAGCCGGACGCGTTTTTCGACAATCCCGAGACCGAGCGCGCCGCCCAGTTCATCAGCAAGATCCTGACGCATTGACGCATTCCCCCCGCCGGCCGCCGACCCGCCGTTCCGGTTTCCCGGCCCCGTTCATCGCAGTCCGCAGCTGCGTTACCTTTTATACCATGAGCCGGAACGGTGCTCTGAAAAAATCCATCTTCATTTATTGACAACCGGGAAAGTGTGATTATTAAAGTAAATGATTCGGGCCGGACCCGCCTGTGAGTCCAGCGAATCAACCGTCATTTTGCTTTGAATGTCGTTCAGTCAGGAGGCAGTATGAACAGAAATTTCAAAGAAAATGCGGGACTGCGCAGACTCTACAGAGCCTACCAGCGGGCATTTCGTATTCCGGAAAATCTGAACTACTATTCGGCGGAGGACTTTAAAGCCGCCGAGCGCAATTTCATCCGACACGGGATGCTGTACGGAGATCTCCCCTTCCCGGATCTCGCGCATCCC
>JAMOVG010000014.1 GCA_027061725.1 Desulfobacteraceae bacterium | reverse complement strand
AAAACGGAACCGTTCTGCTCGATGAAATCGGCGAGCTTCCCATTCAGCTCCAGGCCAAGCTGCTCGCGGTGCTCGAGGAAAAGAAAATCCGCCGCATCGGCAGCAACCAGACGGTGGACATTCGTGCCCGCATCATCGCCGCCACCAACCGGGACCTCGAACGGGAAGTCGCCGCCAGGCGCTTTCGTCAGGACCTGTTCTACCGCCTGCAGGTGGTGACCGTCCACATGCCGCCGCTGCGGGAGATGGACCGTGACGTGCTGCAGATCGCCGAGCACCTGCTCAAGCTGTTCGCCATCGAATTCAAAAAGCCGATGCGCGGTTTTACCCCCGATGCCCAGCGGCTGCTGCTGTCCCACGACTGGCCCGGCAACGTTCGCGAGCTGCGCAACTGCATCGAACGCGCCATGATTTTCACCGAATCAAAGCACATCGGCGCCGCCGATCTGACGCTTTTGACGGCCAGACCCGACAACGGCTTGTCGCTGGAGCTCCCGGCGGCCGGCCTCGAACTCGAAACGGTGGAGCGCCAGCTGATTGAGGCCGCCCTGCAGCGCACCGGCGGCAACAAGAGCCGTGCGGCCAAGCTGTTGGGACTGACCCGCGACACCCTGCGCTACCGACTGAAAAAATTCGGCCTTTCCTAACCCCACGCAGCGCGATGTGAACGATGGGCGTTCTAGCCCGACCGGGAGGGGCAGATCCCGGGTGCGGTGCGGCAAAAGCGGACGCATGTGGAATGGGTCAATCCGCTGGGGTTCAGGGGCAGGATTCGCCGGAAGCACAATTCAGGGGCTTGGGAGAATCCTCCGAATACCCCTTTTCTCGGGCCAGCTTCTTCAGATCGCTGATACGTTTCCGGTTGGCGGGATGGGAGGCAAAATAGTGCGTGACCGACGCCGGCCCCGCCGGTTCGGGCAGCTTTTCAAAAAGATCGACCGCCCCGCCCACGTGTCCGTAGTAACAGTTCAGCTCCGCCAGGGCAAAGGCGTCGGCCTGGCTTTCCTGGGAGCGGGAAAAGCGCATTTCGGAAAGGTTCAGCGTCGAGGAAAGCAGGCTGTTGAGGGAACTGTCGGCCCCCGTGAAAAGAGACGCAATGGCCATCAGCACCAATCCCCTGCCCAGCCCCCGCAAGTGGTCGCGATGGGCGTAATGGCCCATCTCGTGGGCCAGCACGAAGGCCAGCTCGTTTTCCGAAGAGACCTTGTCCAGCAGTCCCCTGTACACCACGATGTGCCCCGCCGGCAGGGCGACCGCATTAACGGCGTCGGCGTCCTGGAGGTGCACCCGGAAATGATACGGGAGGTGGGCGCAATGCGCCTGGAGCTCGTCCACCAGGCGCTGCAGGCAGCGTACACGCGGGTCTTTTGCGGGGGTCTTTTCCAGCGAATGCAGCAGGGGCGCCGCCATGCGGTTTTCCAGGCCCGGCGGGATGCGCGGCGCCAGCCAGTCCACCGCCAGGCCCAGCAGCAGGTAGATGCCGGCGATGAGGCCCAGCAGACCGCAGGCCAGCAGGAAGAACTCCTTGAGCGGGGAGCCCGGCGTAACGTTGACGTTGGTCTCGGGCAGGCGCGGCGTGTATTTCAACGCCTACTTCTCCAGCGTCAGGGCGGTTCCGTAAGCAACGGTCTCCAGGCAGCTGATACGCTGTTTGCCGCGGCTGCTGCGGCCGATGGTGGCGGTTTCGATGCGCACGTTGACGATGATGTCGGCATCGGCGGCGCTCTCTTTCATGCGCAGCAGGGACTCGCGCCGGGCCCGGTCCAGCAGGGTCTCGTAGGACTTTACCTTGCCGCCGAAAATGTTTCGCAGGGCGGCCAGCATGCGCTTGAAATAGTCCACCGAGATGACGGCGCTGCCATGCACCATACGGGCCGAGCGGACCTTTCCCTGCGGGATGTCCACCTTTTTGAGGGTCACGGCCGGCAGCCGCAACAGCGCCTTTTCGCGCCGTTCGATGGAACGGTAGTGCCGTTTTTCGGCATAGGAGCCGGCAAAAAAGCCCAGCGCCAGGAGCATGAGAAAAATGATCAGGTCCATGGACGGCTCCTCGCTCAGCGCACCGAAACAGCGGTGCCGTATGCGTAAAGCTCGGCTGCGCCCTGGGCCACCGACGAGGTCGAAAAACGCACGTTGATGATGGCGTTGGCGCCCAGCTGGCGGGCCTGCTCGATCATGCGCTCGGTGGCCTGACGACGGGATTCGCGCAGCAGTTCGGTGTAGCCCTTGAGTTCGCCGCCCACCAGGTTTTTCAGGCTGGCCATAATGTCCCGGCCGAGGTGCTTGGCCCGGATGGTGCTGCCGGAGACCAGCCCGTAGTGCGCGACAATGGTTTTCCCTGGGACACTCTCGATGTTGGTGACGATCATGGACCCTCCGTCCTGTGGGGTTGAGGGAAACGCCGAGGCCCCCTCCGGCGGCTGCGGCGGACCCGCTTCCGGCGGAGCCGCATCCGGTGCGTTGACAGGTTCGACGCGGCAAACGGCGCCGGCGGCGGCAAAAGCCCTGCGGTACTTTTCCCCGGCGGCCGCGTTCACACGGGCGGCGACGACCACCTCCCGTCCGCTGAAGAGCCGCTCGATCGTGGCCGCATCCTTTTTCAGCAGGCCCGCCAGCTTCTCCCTGACCTCGGCGGGGTCGTACCCGTCGGCGACCTCACCGTTGAAAATCACCCGGAAGTGTTTCGGTTGCATGTTCATTGGTTTTTCTTTCCCTGATACTGATCCGTTGTTTTCCCTGGTTTCGCTTCCATCGCGGTCCATCCGCACCCCCGTTCAAGCGCCACGGGCTTTGCGGCGATCTCTTACTGTGCTATCGACACGATGGCCATAAACTTTAGCGGCGGTCACGCCGTAGACGGGAGGTGGTTGTGGCAAAGAAGCCAAGAATGGTGCGGGTGATGCTCGTGGGGCTGGGGAGCGTGGGTACCGGTTTCCTGCGCATACTGCAGCGCAAACAGCAGGAGTTGTCTGACCGCTATGGCCTGGCTTTTCGCATCACCGCAGCGGCCGACAGCCGTGGGCTGGCCGTGGATGCCGACGGGCTTGAGCCCGCCGCGCTGGTGGCCCTGAAAGAGGCCGGCAGGGGGGTCGACACCCTCGACGCTTTCCTGCCCGGTGCCGCGGCGGCCGACCTTCTGGGGCAAGCGCCCTGCGACCTGGTCGTCGAAGCGGCGCCATTTAACCTGCAAAGCGGCGAACCGGGGCTTTCCGTGGCAAAGGCGGCGCTCAGCAACGGCATCCACGCGGTGCTGGCGGACAAGGGGCCGCTGGTGCTGGCCTATGCGCAGCTTGCGGCCGCGGCGCGTCGCAGCGGCGCCGCACTGGCCTTTTCGGCCACCGTCTGCGGGCCCCTGCCGGTGATCAACTGCGGCCGCCGGGATTTCGTGGCCGCCGAGATCACCCGCTTTCGCGGCGTGCTCAACGCCACCACCAACTTCATCCTGGCGTCGCTGGAACAGGGGAAATCCTACCGCCAGGCGCTGCAGGAGGCACAGGCGGCAGGCGCGGCAGAGGCCGACCCGCGCCTGGACGTGGAGGGCTGGGACACGGCCGCCAAGCTGGTCATCGTGGCCAACAGCGTGCTTCAAACGCCGGCGACCCTGGAAGACGTCGCCGTACGGGGCATCGCGGACCTGGATGCCGGCGATCTGGAGGCGCACCGGAAGCAGGCCAAAACCCTCAAACTGCTGGCCGTGGCGGAGAAAGCCGCCAACGGCTACCGCCTCCGTGTGGCGCCGGCGGCGTTGCCGGCCGACGACTTTCTGGCCGCCTGCAACGGCTGGGAAATGGGCGTCACCTTTGACAGCGACCTCTACGGTCCCATGTACTTCAAGACCTGGGAGCGCGAGCCGGGGCCCACCGCGGCCGCCGTGCTGCGTGACGCCGTCAATATCTTTCGCCGTGTCTGACGGGGCAGTTGCAAGCCGCTGCCGGCATGGGCGCAAATAGCGCAGCGTTGTCCGGGGCTATGCATGCGCGAAGGGATGGCAGGTTTCGGCGGCGCGCAGTTGGAGCGCCGGCGGAAAAAAGATGCCCAGGCCGGCGGCGCTTCAAGAAAGGCGAGCTGTCTGAGCACGCTGTGCAGCGCGCTCAGGCCAGGGAACTCTCGATGATCTCGTCGACCGTGATGCCCAGCTCGGCCAGCTGCCGGAAGCAGAAGCGGCGTGCGTCGGACGGCAGCTGCTCGGGCACGAAGAGACCGCGGCGCGAAAAGACATCGTCGACCATCATGTTTACGAACACCGCCGCGCACTGCCCGGTGAGGTAGGCCTCGTGGCTCAGGCCGGAGCGCCGGAAAGCCTCTTCCAGTCCGGGGGCGTTGACATAGCAGTCGATGCGCGCCGGCTTATCGGCGCGACGGCCCTCGACGCGCACCAGGAAAGCCCCCTCTTCCAGGATGAGTCCCTCTTTGAGGATGTCCTCGATCTCGTCGGGAAAACGCGGGGCCGGGGGGCACAGCTTCAGCACCAGTTCCATAGGCACGATCTGGGCCCCGTTGACCGGCACCGGGTCGCTGCCCAGCAGCCCCATGTTGTAAAGCGCCTCGGAAAGCTCCACGTGAGGTCCGCCGTACTTGAACTCCACGTTCTTGACGCCCTTGAGTTCGGTCTCGGCCAGCAGCCCCATGGTGACCGGTTCGTCGTGCTCGTGATCGACCATGCGCACGGGGTGATCGACGCCCCGAAAAGTCATCATGCGCGGACGGCTGAAGGGCTTGTCGGCAATGATGCGCCCGTCCTCGCAGCGGAAGGTGCGATAGGCCATGTCTCCGAAGGCCACCTGGGGCGACCACCAGAAGGGCGTAAATTTCCGGGCCCACAACCCCTCATAGATGTAAATGCCGATGTGGTCGCAGCTGTCGACCTTTTCCACGGCCTCACGTGCGATGATGTTTGCCAGGCCCGGCGATGAGCCGCAGCCCACCAGGGCAGTCAGTCCCTTTTCCTGGAACTTTTCGTGCCACTTGGAAAAAATCAACTGGTAGCTCTCCACGAAGCCGATTTTCTCCATGGGTCCGGCCATGTCCAGGTAAGATGCGTTGACGGACAGGGCCGCTTCCATTAGGATCAGGTCGTATTCCAGCGGCAGACCGTTGACAATCAGATCGCAGCCCTGCACGGCCCGGATCACCGCCTCGAGATCGCCGGCGTCCAGCCTGACGGCGCTGGCCTTGGTCAGTGACCGGCTGAGTTTTTCGGCGGCGTCCAGATCGTAGTCTGCGCAGACGATCTCTGAGACCTGCGGGTTTTCATCCATGCGCCGGGCAATGGTGCTGCCCTGGGCACCGACACCGATGACGACCAGTTTTTTCATTGTACCCCCTTTTTTTTACAGCGATATCCGTCGGGGCACCTTTTATCGGAAACCGGATCCGATGTCAACTAATTTGCTGCAATATTTATCGCTTTATGAAATTTACAGCCCTTTTATTTCTCTTTTTCGACATCAATAAGACATTTATTCATCTTTTTATGTAAACATGAGCACTGAAATTATGGCCCGCAAAAACAGCTCCAAAAAAATCGATGAACTGGACCGCAAGCTCATTCAGATCCTTCAGAAAGACGGCCGCAAACCCAGCAAGGCCATCGCCACGGAGCTGGGCACCTCGGAATTCACGGTACGTCGGCGCCTGCGCCGACTTCTGGACGACGGCACCATCCGCATCGTGGCCGTTGCCAACCCCATTGATCTGGGCTTCGAAATCGCCGGAAACCTCAAGATCAAGATCGATCTCAAGAAGACCGACGAAGTGCTGGAAAGGCTCCAGCAGATCGACGCGCTCATCTGGGTGGCTCTGACCACCGGCGGAACCGACATCGACGTGGACTTCATCGCCCGCTCAATGAAGGAGTTCAAGGAAATCATATTCAAGAAAATCAGCAAGATTGACGGTGTGCTGTCCATGGAGACCTCCCTGATGGTGGAGCTGATAAAGGACAAGCACGACTGGGGAACCGCCGACTGATCGCGCGCCGGCCTTGACATTGCCGAACTTTTTTATATTTTAGGGGTTCGGCAGAAGGCGCCGGCGTGTAAAAGATCCTGAATGCCGGCGTTTGTGAAAAGACACCGCAATGCGGAGAGAGACACGTGCGCTTTATGCTACCGGAAAAAGACCCCGAGGCCGTGTGCCGGATGGTGGCGGAAAAAATCCGCGGCCACGAGCTGCACCGGCACCTCTCGCTGAACACCGAAAACGGGCGCATCATCGCCCGGGTGCGCCGCCTGGGCACTTCCACCATGGTATTTGACACCCGCCGTGTCAACGGCGGCCTGGAAATCCGCCTTCAGAAGCAGAAGATCGCCCTGGCCCACCGCCCCTTCCTGCGGGAATTCGAGGGGCGTTTCTGCGAGGTCGTTCGGAGTATGGGCGGGGACGTGCTGGAGTCCTGAGGCGCACGCATTGTCAGTTCGGCAACACCACCTCGCCGATCTTTTGAGAGAGCTCCAGCATGTTGAAGGGCTTCTGGATAAACCCGTTGCAGCCGCGCTTGAGGATCTCCTTGGCTTCGCTGTCGATGCTGTAGCCCGATGAGAGCAGCACCCGCACGGCGGGGTTGATCTCCTTGAGACGGTCGTAGACCTCTCCACCGCCCATGTCGGGCATGATCATGTCCAGGATGACCAGGTCCACCTTCCCCGGCTGCGCCGAATAGAACTCGATGGCTTTCTGGCCGCATTCCGCCTTGATCACCCCGTAGTTCAGCCGCTTGAGCATCTGGCTGCCCACGTCCAGCACGGTTTCCTCGTCATCTACCAGCAGGATGGTACCGCTTCCCGTCAGGATCTGTTCCTTGCCCTCCACCACCGTCGCCGGCCGTTCATCCGTAGCCGGCAGGTAGACCCGAAAGGTCGTTCCGCTGCCGGGCTCGGACTCCACCTCGATGTACCCGCCGTGGGCCTTGACGATGCCGTAGACCGAGGCCAGCCCCAGGCCTGTGCCACGGCCCATCTCCTTGGTGGTGAAAAACGGATCGAAAATGCGCTCGATGGTTTCCGGGTGCATCCCCACCCCCGTGTCCCTGAGCGTCAGCTGCACGTAACGGCCGGGCTTCACGTGGAAGGATCGACCCGCGATGTCCCGGTGGGTAATATCGGCGGTGGTGATGAAAAGGTTCCCGCCGGTCGGCATGGCGTCGGCGGCGTTTACGCACAGGTTCAGCAGCACCTGCTCGATCTGGCTCTGGTCTCCCTGGATGAAGCACAGCTCGGGATCGAGTTCCAGGCTGATACGGATCTCCTTGCGGGTGCGGCCGAAGGCCTCGCAGCTTTCACGAATCAGCTCGTTCAGATCGAAAGGCCGTACCTCGTAGCGTCCCTTGCGTGCGTACCCCAGCAACTGGTTGGTCAGTTTCGAGCCGCGCTGGATCTGTCGCTCCATGTTCTTGAGGCGCTGGTAGTGGGGGTGGGATTTGTCCATGTCGTAGAGCATGACCGAGATGTTTCCCAGGATGGCCATCATCAGATTGTTGAAGTCATGGGCGATGCCGCCGGCCAAAGTGCCGATGGCCTCCATCTTCTGGGCCTGGATCAGCTGCGCCTCCAGCATTTTCTTCTCGGTGATGTTGCGGATGACCACCAGCAACCCCGCCGGGCGGCCCAGGTGGTCGTCGTAGCGCGATGCACTGATGCTGACGTCCATCAAGCGGCCGTCCTTGGTGTAGCGCCGGGTCTCGAATCCATGGCACCCCTTACCGTGTACGATGAGGTCGTGTATGATGCCTTTGGTTTTCTCTTTTTCTGAATCGGGAAGAAAGGGGATGCGGCGCCCCTCTATCTCTTCAAGTGTCCAACCAAAGAGTTTGGTGAATACAGGACTGACATACGTTACCCGGCCTTCGAGGTCGTAGATCACGATGGCGTCTGCGGAGCTGTTGAGCAGGGACCGGTGCAGTTCCTCCGCGCGCTTGGTTTCCTCGTAAAGCGCCCGGTATTTCTCCTCGCTGCGCCGCAGGGCCTCCTGGGCCTGAACCTGCTCGGTGACGTCCTTGAGGCCACCCTCGTAATACAGGATGCGGCCTTCGCTGTCGCGAACGGCCCGTGAGTAATTGGCTACGCAGATGATGCGCCCGTCGTAGCGCCGCATCTTGATCTCGGAGCAGTAGAAGCTGGCGCACCGGTCCATGTCGCGGCGCCAGGCCTTGCGGTCCGAGGGATCGGCGTAAAGTTCCGCCGCGTTGCAAGCCAGCAGGGTCGCGCGGTCGGGATAACCCATCATCTCGATCAGCATGGCGTTGGCATCGATGATCTTGCCTTCCGGGGTCGTGCGATACAGTCCCACCGGAACGCCTTCGAAAAGCCCGTGATAGTGGGCCTCGCTCTGGCGCAGGGCCTGCTGGGTTTTCTTGAGTTCCGCCAGCTGCGACTCGAGCCGCCCGAACAGATCCCGCAGTTGGCCTTTCATGTCGAAAAGCCGCTGGGCCAGGGTCCCGATTTCATCCCGGCGGTGACGCAGTTCAGCATCGATCCCCTTGTCCCACCTGCCCTCCCCGATGTGCCTGGCGGCTGCCGCCAGCTTTTCGATGGGCAACAGGTACCGCACGGCGGCGCGACGCTCGAAAAAGTAGACCGTGGCGAATACCAGCAGCAGCACCCCGAAGGCCAGCCCCATCAGGGTCAGCCCGAGACTGGAGAAAAATTCCTGGTATTTGCGCTTGATGTTGCGGGTCTTGTCCTGAACGGCGAAGACAGGTGCGTAAAACTCGTCGAGATACGCCGTGGCCGCCACCATCATCTTGCGTCCCCCGACCTTCTGGGCCACAGGAACGGCGGTCATGTATTTCTTCCGGATGCCGCCGTCTACATCGATCCAGTCGTAGTAGCCGGCGGCTTCCCTGCCCGCCAGGCTGCTGCGAAAAAGCTTCCACCAGGAGGGCAGTTTTTCGGCTAGGAAGCCGATGTCGCGGTCGTTGAGGCTTTTGTTGGGGTGCACCCGCATGATGCCGGTGTGGGCCTCGTAAAGGCATGTGTAGCCGGTGCGGCCGACCTTCTGGAGAGCAATGGACCGAAAGGCGGAATCCTGCAGCAGGTCGTTGAGCGAAGCTCCCGGGTGCGCCTGAATGTAGATGCCCACCTCGGCGGCCACGTCCCTGGCCTTGGTTTTAATGAGGGTTTCCCCCATGGTGCGCAGGTGCGCCTTGGCCTCCTGGCTCAACTCCAGAATGGAGCCGCAGGTATGCTCCGCCAGGTAGTCATGGCCGATTTTCACGGCGCCCACCATGGCGAACACCAGCAGGAAAAATGGCACCATGGAGACCAGCAGGTAGTCCCTGGTGAACTGCTTCATCATGGAGCGTCTGTTGCCGATCGCTTCGTGCGGCTGCCCGGTCTGTTCCAAAGCTCCCCATCCTGGTTAAAGATCGCTTTCTTTGGTAGACAAGCAATAATAATGCCACCTATCGATTCCCCTAGCCGGCGACCTTCCAATGCCCACTGAACGCGGACCGACATTGCTGGCACAACGTTGATGCCGGTAGGAACGAAGCTCGAACGACACTCCAACATATCGATTTTTCAATTATACGTGTCCTGTAGTGGTCGTTACAAGCAGCGAAAAACCGCATTCCCGCCCGGGAATCCATTCCGTAACGCCTTCCAGACGTGCGAAAGCGCCCTTCTCCGCAGCGATAAAAGTGACAAAATCTGTCAGATTTCGATCCAAATACCGGCAATATGATGACGGGTCACCAGAACAGGCCGGAGGTGCGCTCAATACGGCGCCCCACGGCCCGCGCCAGTACCCGGTCGT
Source organism: Desulfobacteraceae bacterium (assembly GCA_027061725.1). Lineage (GTDB taxonomy): Bacteria > Desulfobacterota > Desulfobacteria > Desulfobacterales > JALSRD01 > JALSRD01. Next base: position 7,970 of record JAMOVG010000014.1, on the reverse strand, counting down.
TCCCGTAGACGATTACGCGCCGGCGGGCGCGCGTTACCCCCGTGTAGACGATCTCCCGGCTGAGCAGCCGGTGGTTCGCGTCATCGGGCAGCACCAGCAGCACGTCTTGGAATTCGGATCCCTGGCTCTTGTGCACCGTCACGGCATAGCCGAATTCCCAGGCCGGCAACTGCTGCCGGGAAAACCCGATGAATGCACCGGCGCGCTGAAAATATACCCGGCATACCCCTTCGTCGTCGCGCAGGGCGATGCCCATATCGCCGTTAAACAGCTGCCGGGCGTAGTCGTTGCGGGTGATAAGCACCAGCGCTCCGCTGAACAGCTCCCTGCCCTGGCCGGCAGCGCCTTCCACGGCCAGACGCACGCCGTCGGCAAGGCGCCGGTTAACCGCCTCGCACCCAAAGGGACCGCCCCGCACCAGCGTCAGGATACGGCACGCGTTGACGTACCCGAAGAGCCGTGTCAGCAACCGCCTTCCCTGTCGGCTGCCGGTGAGCGCATCCTCCCCGCGGCCGGCGGCCTGCAGTGTGACATCCCGGAAAGAGGATGCCGCTTCGGCCTGCGGCGCGAGGTACTGGGCCCGGAGCCAGATGTCCTGATCCCGCTGCCATTCGGCAGCCCCCCTCGGCGCCACCCGGCACCACTCGTCCGCCGGCATTCGCAGCGCATCCTGCAGCGACAGCGGCGCCCTTTCCGGCATGCGGCCGGCATTGATACCGGCGGCCAGTGCGGCCAAACGCCTTCCCGAGCGGTAGACCTTCTCTAGCAGCACAAGATGCTCTCTGAAACGATGGTCCCCCTCGCCGCGGGGGATCAGGCCGGCAAAAACGGCGCCCGCCTCGACCGAAGGAAGCTGATCACGGTCCCCCAGCAGTATCAACCGCGTGCGCCGCGGGTCCACCGCCTGCAGCAGCCGGTTCATCATGACGACATCGACCATGGAAACCTCGTCGACCACCACCGCGTCGGCCGGAAGCGGGTTGGCGGCGTTGTAGCGGAAGTCGTCGCGGGCGTTGCGATAGCCCAGCATTTTGTGCAGCGTGCTCCCGCCCGTTTCCGCAAGGCAAAGATCCTGCTCAGAAGGCTCCCGAATGCTCGAGAGATACTGCTGCATGGCCTCGGTCATGCGCTGGGCCGCCCTGCCGGTAGGCGCTCCCAGGTAAATGCGTTCCGGAGCCGCCCCGGCGCGCACCAGCGCCCGCACCAGATTGACCATCAGCGACGTCTTGCCGGTGCCGGGGCCGCCGGAAATGATGGTAAAAGGCTTTTGAAGGCAGCACATTATGGCATCCACCTGTCTGCGGTCCTTTGCCAGCGGGGCCCCTCCCGGCCTCTCCCGCAGGCAGCCTCCCGGCGAGAACAGCGCCTCGACGATCGTTTCCGGCGGCGGCTGCGGCTGCTGCCGCGGCTGTTCGAGAAAAGCCTCCAGCCGCTGCGCAAGCCGTCTTTCGTGGCAGAAATAGCGGTGAAAATAGAGCCTTTTTTTTCCGTCGGCGGACACCCGCACCAGTGGCAGGTAGGCGCAGGGGTCGTCGGCAATCAGGGAAGCGTAGCGCCCCTGGTCCAGTCGGCGGCAAAACTGTGCGGCCAGCTCATGGGCGCGTTGCGGCCCGCACCCGGGCCCCAGCAACGACGCCAGCGCTTCCGGTGACACCTCCAGGCAGAGGGAGCCCTCGGCCGCAGCGGCAAAAAGCGCCGCCACGACGGCAAAAAGCGCCGCATCGGCGTGCACCGCTCCCAGCCGCAGCAAGTCCCGGAGGGTCAGGCAATCCAGCATGGACAGCTCCAGGCGTTCGATCAGGGCGGCCAGCTCGGCGATCTGCCCGGCGTCAATCTGGCCGAAAACGGACAGCTCGTGAAGGCTGGCGGCATCGGCCTTTTCCGTCATTTGAGGGATCTCCCGGCGTCGAACAGTCGTTTTTGAATATGCTTCTCCAGGCCGCTGATGTCCTGCAGCCGCTCTCCGGATTCGAAAAAAACGCCCTGGCCGCGTGCAAGGCCCCTGAGAAAGAGATAGAACACACCGCCCAGGTCACGATCCGGCCTGAAGCGCCTTCCCGCGGCCTTTGCCAGCCATCGGCAAACGGCCACGGTATAGATCCGGTATTGCAGGTGGTAGCCGGCCGCCTGCATGCATTCTTCCAGAGACTTCCGCCCGTAGCCGTTTTCCAGGTAATTGGACTTCCAGTCGACGATATAGTACTTCTCCCGGTGACGAAAGACGAGGTCGACAAAACCGCGCATGAATCCACCCCTGCCGTAGTGCAGACTGAGCGTCTCTATACTTTCGGCAGCCCGCGGATCCAGCGAGAGGGGGTAGAGAAACTCTACTTCGTGCCGGCGGTTTTCCGGTGTAACGTCGGCCATGCGAAAGTCCCCGTCGATGCCGGCAAGCGGGGTCAGCAGGGCGGCGGCCGTCAGCCGGCAGACTTCCGCCGCATGGCGGGGCGCCATGTCGTACAGGCGCATGTTGTCCTGAATGAGTTGCGCCGTGTCAGGCTCGGAAAGCAGCTCCACGGCGTTCTGCACGCGCCCCCCGGTGATGCGGTCCACCGCCTGGAAGTCAATGGCCTCCAGGATGGCGTGCAGCATGCTGCCGGTTCGGCTTCCGCCCGGCAGAGCCTCCGCGTCCTCGTCCGGCGGTGCCGAATAGCCCTCGTCGTACTCCCTTGTTTCCTCGCCGAGCTTGAGCGCATTTTCGGCACGTAGTTCGCGACTTGCGGCGTGCAGACTGGAAAAGGAGTTCAACTGCGGGCGGCGGAAGCGATGGTCGCCGAGTTCGGGGAAAACGGGCTTACAGATGCGCCCCGCGCCGGATCCCTTGTCTTCCGGCGGTGATGCAGGCTGCGAAAAACCCCGCGCCGCAGATTTGCAGTCACGGGGATCCAGCCAGAGTACTTTTTCCGGCATTTCATATCCCCTGAAGGCCTCCCGCAGCGCCGGCGCCAGCAGCCGTACCACCGGGCCGTGGTAGCTGTACTGCCTCTCGCAGGGCATGTACGGCAGGTACAGCTTGAAGCGCGCCCGCGTCAGGGCCACGTAGAACAAGCGTTTCTCTTCTTCCCGCTCTTCGGTTGCCTGCCGGTCTCGACCGCTGCGGCCGGTCAGGTCGATGACGCGGGCGATGCCCTGCGACCCGGGACTTTCGGCGTGATAGACGCTGAAGGGCGCACCGCCCGGGTGACGTGTGAAACCGCCGGCCAGGAAGACCACCGGAAATTCGAGCCCCTTGCTCACGTGGATGGTCATCACCTGGACCTTGCGCCGGTCGGTTTCGATCTGGTGGACGTCGCTGTCTTCGCCCCCGCGGCCGCCCTGCCGGCGCCAGCCGTCGAAAAGCGCGCACACGCCGCGCAGGTCCAGGCTGCGGCCCAGAGCCTCGGTCTGCAGGCACTCGCAGAGCTGCTGGTAATTGGCCTGCACGCGTTCCCAGTCCGCGTCCTGCGAACATCGGCAGATCAGCCCCGAGTCCTCCATGATGGACTGGAACAGCCGCGGCCAGCGCCGCTCACTCCCCAGCGCGTTCCATTGCGTGAGCAGCGACCGGACCGGGTGCTGCGGTGCAAGTTCTTCCCAGGCGTTGACCTCGTCCGCGCGCCAGTCGAAAAAAGGCGTCAGCAGCGCCTTCTTGACCGTTCCGGCATCGGCCGGGTCGTAGACGGCATGCAGCAGCAGCGCCAGGTTCTGCGCCTCCTGGCAGGCAAACAGCCCGGGCTTGCGGTAGTAGCTGTAGGCGATGCCATCGGCTCGCAGCGCCTCTTCCAGCACCGGCACGTCGCTGCTGCTGCGCACCAGAATGCAGATGTCGCCGGCGTCCAGATGCCGATCCTGCTGTTCGCCGTCCCGGATGCGCAGGTCGCCGCCCTGCAGCAGGCGCCCAATCTCGCGGGCGATGAAGGCCGCCATCTCTTCGCGGGCCGCCGACGGCCGGGGCACGTGCGCCAGGTCCACCACCGTCAGGCAGGGGCGCGGCGAGGTGTCCCGGCAGAGCACCGGACGCTCCGCGTCTGGCGGCGCCGCCAGCGAGTCGCGGTAGCCGATGGCCAGGCCGGACGGCCCCTCCGGCGCGCCGAACCACAGCGGCAGGCGGAACACCCGGTTGTAACACTCCACCAGGTCCTCGTGCGAACGCCAGTTGGTGTCCAGACTGTAGAGGCTGGCCGCTCCCTGCTCCGCCAGGGCGTGCATTTCCCGGCGGGCCGAAAGGTAGGCGTAAACGTCGGCCCCGCGGAAGCCGTAAATGGCCTGCTTGGGGTCGCCGATGAGGCACAGGATGCCGTCTGTACCGCCGTCGCCGGACAGAAAGATCCTGCGGAATATCCACCACTGCAGCGGGTCGGTGTCCTGGAATTCGTCCACGAAAGCCACCCTGTAGCGACGCCGCAGGCTGCCCAGCAGGCGCCCCGTCTCGTCCCGGCGCAAGGCGTGATAGACCCGCGTGAGCATGTCGCCGTAGCTGATCCACCCGTGCTCCTCCTTGACGGCGGCCACATCGGCCTGCAGCTGCCGCACGGCTTCGCTCTCCAGGAAACAGCGCACCGCCGGCAGCAGGTCGGCCATTTCACGCAGGCTCTCCACCACTTCGTCCAGCTGCGGGCAGACCTCGCGGTTCTCGCCCCCGGCCGTCCACTTGTCCGGCACCAGGCATTCAATACCGTGCCGCTTCTGGGATTCGACCTTTTCAATGCCCGCCATGAGTTCCGACAATCCACGCAGGTCCAGTCGCTCCGCATCGGCGGCAGCCAGCCACTTCTCCAGCGGGGCAACGATCTTTTTCAGCACGCTGCTGCGGGCGCGGGCATGGAAATTGAGCCGCCCGAAGCCCTGCGCGAAATCGTTCCCCACGGCGGCCTGCAGACGCCGCACGCAGCGCTGCAGACGCCGCCGCAGGTCGGCAAAAGAAGTGTTCGCCACATCCGGCAGCAGCCGGTCGCCGCCCTCGGGCCGGTAGATGCCCGCCACCTGCTGAACCTTGCGCATGAAGCTTTGCGCCGAGCGGGGCAGGTCCAACAGTTCAAGCATGGAGGGAAGGTCGTCGCCAAAGCGGCGCCAGCCGGCCCGCATCTGCTCGCGCAGCAGGCGTTCGAAAAGCGGCCGGTCGTCCACCAGTTCGTTTTGAAACAGGCTGCCGTTTTCAAAAGCGTAGTCGCTGAGTACATTTTGGCAAAAACCGTGAATGGTGAAAACGGCGGCCGTGTCAAAGGACGCCAGAGCGCGCTGCAGCCTGTCGGCCCCGGCGCCCGGGGGCAGCTCCTGCGCGCGCTGTGCGAGCTTGCTGCGGATGCGCTGCCGGAGCTCCGAGGTGGCCCTTTCGGTGAAGGTGACCACCAGCAGGTTCTCGATGGACAGGTCCTCGCGCTCCTCCAGAAACCGCACCACCAGGTGTTCGATGGTGTACGTCTTTCCCGTGCCGGCCGACGCCTCTATGAGCATGTGGTGCGAAAGGCGGATTTCGTCGGGGTGGGCAACGGCAACCGGCGCGGCTTCCGGGACGGGGAGAGATGCGCTCATTTTCGCTCCAGGGTTTTGAAAAAAAGTCCCAGGCGGGCGCAGGCGCGATCCAGCGCCCGGCCGTCGATGGCCCGTACCGCCAGTCGTGTCAGGTGGGCGTCATCGGCCTTCTCCAGTTCCTCACGCAGAAAGGATTGAAACCCTGCACGATCCTGGTCGTCGATCTCTCCGGGGTCCTTGCGCAGCAGATCTTCCTTCCTGGCCACCGTCTCGAAAGGCAGCCAGTCCAGCCGGGCGTGATCCAGCGCCACAGCCGCCAGTTCGCACAGATACGCCTGCGCCGCAGCGCGATCAAAGCGGTAGGCGAAATGCCGCAGGCGGCTCTTGTAGGCCACGTGAACCCAGAAGCGGCCGCTCCCCGGCCAAGGTCCCGTCCGTCCGTGGGCCAGGCAAACGAGGTAGAACAGCACCGGGGGGATGACGTGCCTGGACGGCGCCCCGCGCCTGGATTCCGCACCGCTGATCACCAGCGTGTGCCACTGCCCGCTCGGATCGCGCCACAGCCACTCCCCGCGCCCGTGGAGAGACACCTCGCATGGCGGCAAACCCGGCCTCTGGACCTGCAGGCGCAAGGCGTCGAAGTGCTCGGCGGGCAGATTGGCGGAGGTGATGGTCTGTCCGTAACCCGGCTGTCCCACCACCAGACTGCGGTAAAGAAGATCGGCGGCGCGCATTTGCGCCAGCACCTCTTCCAGCCCGCCGGCACGCGCCCGAACCTGTTCGCGCAGGGCGCGCCGGTCCAGCCGGGCGTATGCGCCTTCGGGCGTTATCCCCTGGCGGGCCAGGTGGTCGTAGTAGGCGTCGAAAAAGCGCTCGGCGGCTTTTCCGCCGAGGTCGGCCCCCTCCAGCGCATCTTCCAGCCACCAGGTCAGCGGTTCCGTGGTCAGCAGATGGTCAGCGGGGTAACCGGTGCGCACGGGCTCGTCCTCTTCTTCAGCCAGTGCCTCTACCGGGAGTTCCTGGTCGTAGAGCCCCAGGTGCTGCCGCAACCCGAAATCCGATGGGTCCTCCAAGAATTTCTGCAACTGCCAAAGCGTCAGCTGCACCGGGGCAGGGACATCTCCGGCTCCGGCGGCGACATGCAGGTCCGGACAGAAGCGCGCCACTTCGGCCTGCACCTCCGGCGGGCAGCGCCTGAGCGCTTCCTCCCAGAGGCCCGCCTCCCTGTAGTAGGCCAGCCGGTCGGCCCAGCTGTAGTTGACCGTCAGGTCGCCGGCCGCACCATGGCCGCCGTCCTGCTGGCCGCCGGGCCGGCTTCCCCTGAGTGGAACGGGGGTGATGCGAAAGGTGTCCCCGGCCGGCAGAATATGGTTTTCCAGGAAGCGGCACATCTGCACGATCACCGAGGAGGGCATGATCTCGCGGTCCTTCTGCAAATCCCGGGAAACATAGGTCAGGTACAGCCGCTCGCGGGCCGACAGCAGGGTTTCCAGAAAGAGATAGCGGTTGCGGTCCGGCGGGCTCACGTCGCCGATGCGCCGGCGGCGCAGCCGCAGGTCCAGCGAAGACTGTGGCGCCCTCCCGGGAAAATTGCCCTCCTGGAGGCCCAGCACGTAGACGATGCGAAAGGGAATGGGGCGCATGGGCTGCAGCTCGCAGAGCGTCACCCCGCCGGTGAGATAGTCTCCCCTGCCCCCGGGGATGCCCGCCAGCCGGCCCTCGACCAGTTCGGACACCAGCGCGATGTCCAGCAGCGGGCCGGCCGGTCCGCCTTCGCCCCCGCCGCGGGGCTCGAAATAGTCGAAGGCCTTTCGCAGTTCCCGTCGCACGGCCTCCTCCGCCGGGGCGTCCGGCGGCACCGCCATCATTTCGTCACAGACGGCAAAGAGGGCGTCGCGCCAGCGCAACCCGCCGGCCTGCAGGCCGCGCAGTCGCCGCACCCCCCGGTGCAGGCGCTCCAAGAGCAGGCAGAACGTCTCCACGAGAGACGGCTCACCGACGGCCAGCCCGGCGGCGGGCACTAGGCCGCGAAAGTGGGGGAAATCGCCCCGCGGCGCCGCCGGCAGCGGGTCGGGTTCGCAGAAAACACGGGCCAGCCGCAAGCGCAGCAGTCCCTGCTGCCAGGTGTGCCCCGCATCCTCCCCATAACCGCGGGCGCGCTTTTCGTCCGCGTCGAAACAGTGAAAAATGTTCAGCTGGTCGGCCCACTGTGCCCAGGTGCGCACGTCTTCGGGCCCCACCCCCCACTTCTGCATGACACAGGGATTGAGCAGCAGGTCGAAGACTTCCCGTCGCGAGAAGCGGCCACGGCAGAGCGCCATCAGCTTGAGCACCGCCTGGCCGTAAAGGCTCTCATCGCGCGCACGCGCGTCGGCCAGGTTGTAGGTGATCACGGGCGGGTAGCGGTCGAATACCGCCTGCAGCACCGGCTTGTAGGTCGCCATGTCCGGCACCAGCACGGCAATGTCTGTGAGCCGCAGGCTCTCATCACGCTGCAGATTAAACAGGATGCTGTTGTA
>JAMOVG010000013.1 GCA_027061725.1 Desulfobacteraceae bacterium | reverse complement strand
AGCCCTCCCGCACCGGCCGGCTGACCCCCCTAGCGGCAATCATGTGACAATAATCGTCAACAGATTGTCAATTCTCGTCGATTCGTGCCGCAGCGCCCGCCGCCCGACGGCCTGCATCGCCACGGCCGGCGGGCGGACGCCCCGGCCTGCCCCTCCCCTCCATAGCTGGCTCATTTCTTGCAGATGTATTCGGTTTTGAGGATTTACCCGTGCCGTGGACGGCGCGGATGAATACCGGCGGCCCGCCCCGGCAGCCGACACACCTGCACGAAAGGAGATCGTTCCATGGGTACGGACAACGTGGTTTTTCTGGAGGTCCTGGAGTGGTTCGACGACACCGGCAAGGAACTGGTGCACCGCCTCCCGGAAAAGGGCTCCGGTGAGATCAAATGGGGCGCCCAGCTTACGGTGCGCGAGAACCAGGCCGCCGTGTTTTTCTACCAGGGACGCGCCCTGGACGCCTTCCCTGCCGGTCGCCACACCCTCAAGACCGCCAACATCCCCATTCTCACCAAGATCCTGAGCACCCCCTGGGGCATGACCAGCCCGCTGCGGGCCGAAGTCTACTTCGTCAACCTAAAAGTCTTCACCAACCTGAAGTGGGGTACCCGCGACCCCGTGGCCTTCAAGGACTCCGAACTGGGCCTCATCCGCCTGCGGGCCTTCGGCGTGCTCAACCTGCAGGTGGTCCAGCCGGTGCTCTTCATCAACAGCCTGGTGGGCACCCAGGGCAAGTACACCACCGAGGAGATCGAGGAGTACCTCAACCGCGTGGTGGTATCGCGCTTCAACGACTACATGGGCGAAACCATCGACTCGGTGCTCAACCTGCCGGCCAAGTACGACGAGCTCTCGGAGGGGCTGGCCGCACGGCTCAAGGACGATTTCAGCCGCTTCGGCCTGGGGTTGGACCATCTCTACATCAACGCCATTACGCCGCCGCCCGAGGTCCAGAAGGCCATCGACGACCGCAGCCGCATGGGGGTTTTCCAGGACATGAACAAGCTCATGCAGATGAAGGCCGCCATGGCCATGGAAAAAGCCGCCGAGGGCGAGAGCGGCGCCGGGGCCGGCATGGGCATGGGCACCGGGCTGGGCCTGATGATGCCGGCCATGTTCGCCCAGTTTTTCGGCGGCACTGCCGGCGGCGGGGGCGGGAGCGTGCCGCCCAGGGCCCCCTCCGGGGACCTCGCCTGCCAGGAGTGCGGCCAGGCGATTGCGCCGGACGCCAGGTTCTGTCCCTACTGCGGCCACCAGCAGCTGGTCTTCCAGCGCTGCGCCGAGTGCGGCAAGAACCTGCCGCCCACGGCCAAATTCTGTCCGCGCTGCGGGCATCCCGCCGACCAGGACAAGGCGCCCTGGACCTGCGCCAAGTGCGGCAGCGAGAACCTGCCCGACGCCCTGTTCTGCAACCAGTGCGGCGAAAAGCACGAGAGCTAAGACGCCAAGAGGCTGCAGCCGCCGGCACTGTCTGTATCCGCCACAGCCCCACACGGACATACATAGACCGGGCTGCACCCTGCACCACGTGCTGCGCACGGCTCTTTTCCTGAAGGGGCCAATAAACAAGCCGTCCATTTCCGTGTAAGTCCGTGTGGGTCCGTGGCCATTGAACCGAACCACGAACCCGTTAGTTGGCCGGGCCATGAAACTGCTCATCGAACATCAATGCCCGCAGTGCGGGGCGCCTGCAGTGCTGGAAGAAACCGACCGGCTCTTCCGCTGCGAGTTCTGCCGGGTCAAGTCCATCCTGACCCGCGACGACTACTTCCGCTACCTGCTGCCGGACCGCGCACCGCAGGGGCGCAAGTTGATCTATGTCCCCTACTGGCGCCTGCGCGGCACCCTGTTTTCCACCACCGCCCAGGGCCTGCTGCATCGTTTTGTGGACGTCAGCCACCCGGCCGTGGACCTGCGGGGCCTGCCGGTTTCGCTGGGGCTGCGCAGCCAGGCCCTCAAGCTGCGCTTCGTCACGCCCGACACGGCGGGCCGCTTTCTGGCCCCGCAGCTGGACCGCAAGACCGTGGCCGAACAGTTCAAGGAGCAGTACGCCGTCGATCTGCCGCGGCCGCTTTACCACCAGGCGTACGTGGGCGACACCCTCAGCATGATCTACGCCCCCTACTACGTCAACGGCCGGGTCTACGACGCCGTGCTCGACGAGCCCCTGCCGACGGCCAGTGTGGACGGCGACGCGCTGCAGGCGGCCGACGGCGACCGGGCCCGCTGGCCCCTGGAATTCATTCCCGCCCTGTGCCCCAAATGCGGCTGGGATCTCGACGGCCAGCGTGACGCCCTGGCGCTCTTCTGCGGCAACTGCGGCAGCATGTGGCGCACCGAGGGCACAAAACTCCGGCCGCTGCGCTTCGCCACACTGCAGTCCGACCAGCCCGACGCCGTCTACCTGCCCTTCTGGCGCATCCGCGCCGAGGTCGGGGGTGTTCGGCTGGACTCCTTCGCCGACCTGGTCCGGCTGGCCAACCTGCCGCGGGTCATCCAGCCCCAGTGGACCGAGATGGGTTTCCGCTTCTGGATCCCGGCCTTCAAACTGATGCCGCGGGCCTTTTCGCGGCTGTGCACCCATACCACCCTGGCCCAGCCGCACGCCGATTTCAGAACCCGGCCGCCCAGGGGCCGCGTGCAGGCCGTGACCCTGCCGGTGGAGGAGGCCGTGGACAGCCTCAAGACGACCCTCTCGACCTTTATCAAGCCGGCCCGCAAGCTGCTCCCGCAGCTGCCCGCCATCCAGATACGCCCCAGGGCCTTCCTGCTGGCCTATCTGCCCTTTGCCGAAGGGCCCCACGACCTGATCCAGCCGGATCTCAAGCTGGCGATCAACCGCAACCAGCTGCGCCAGTCGGCCGCACTGTAAATTGACCTGCAGATCGTCAGGTCATTTGCAGCTAATGCCTGGTTCGCCCTTTTTGCATTACTTTGGTCTATCCATAGGCGGGAGGGGCGGGCAGCCTGCGAACGTGGCGCGCCTCCAAATCGGCCTGCTGTTTACGATTGCCCTGCCACCGACGGCGCCGGGCGTTGACAAGTCCGCCGCGGGGCGGGTAAGAAAGGGGCATGCCTGCAGACACTCCCCGCGTGGACGTGCTGTGCGCCGGCCACGCCTGCTTCGACATGGTTTTTTCGGTGGACCGCCACCCGGCGCCCGACGAGAAGACCGTGGCCTCGGCGCTGACCACCTGCGGCGGCGGCCCGGCCGCCAACGCCGCCGTGGGCGTGGCGCGCCTGGGCCTGCGGGCCGCCTTTGCCGGCTGTCTGGGAGAGGACCTCTTCGGACGCCAGTGCCTGGCGGAGTTCCGGCGCGAGGGCGTCGACACCGGCCTGACGGTCACGGGCGAATACCCCACGCCGGTGTCGGCTATCCTGGTCAAGCCCGACGGAAAGCGCACGGTGGTCAACCACCGCGGCGACACCCCGAACCTGGCGCGGCTGCCCGAAGACCGTGGCGTCCCGCCGGCCCGCGTGCTGCTCATGGACGGCCACCAGCCCGAAATATCACTGGAGCTGATGGAGCGCCTGCCCGGTGCCGTGACGGTGCTCGACGCCGGGTCGCTGCACCGCGGCACGCGGCTGCTTATGGGACGCGTGGACCACGTGGTGGCGTCGCAAAAGTTCGCCCGCCAGTACAGCGGAGAGGCGAACGACCGACGGGCCCTCGCGCGCCTGGCGGCGGTGTGCCCGTCGGTGGTGGTGACCTTGGGGGAAAAAGGACTGGCCTGGGAAGGGAAACAGACCGGCGGCGGCCGCCTGGAGGCCTTCGACGTCACGGCGGTGGACACCACCGGGGCCGGCGACGCCTTTCACGCTGCCTTCTGCGTCGGCATCGCCCGGGAATTGCCCTGGGACGACCTGCTGCGCTTTTCCAGCGCCGTGGGCGCCCTGGCCTGCCGGCGGACCGGGGCCCGCCCCGCCCTGCCGCGCCTTGCGCAGGTGGTCGATTTCCTCCGGAGGCACGGCCCCGACGGCGGGCTGGCAAAGAAGCTCACCGCCCCCGCCCCGGGCTGAAGCCGCGTCTGTCAAACGAATCAGCTTTCCTCAGTGGTCTCTTCGGACGGCTTCTGCCAGTAAGGGTTGATGAGGTCCTCGAAAATGGCCATGGCCGCCTCGGCGCCCGTGCCGGCGGCCGTGACGATCTGCTTCCAGCCGCCTTCCACGTCGCCGGCCGAGTAGATGCCCGGCACGCTGGTGCGGTGGCGCCCGTCCTGCCGGATGTAGCCTTCGGGGGTCAGCTCCACGCCGATCCTGCGGGCCAGGTCAACGGTGGGGGTGTAGCCGATGGCGATGAAGACGCCGTCGGCCGGCACGCTGCCCTCGGTCCCGTCGCGGGTGTCCTCCACCAGCAACTCCTCCACGCGGTCTTTGCCGCGGATCTCCTTGATGCGGGTGTTCCAGAGTACGGCAATGTCGTTTTCGGCCAGCTGCCGTGCCAGGGCCTCCTGGGCGCGCAGCTTGTCGCGGCGATGGACCAGGGTCACGTCGACCCCCATGTTGTACAGGTACAGCGCCTCGGTGACGGCGGTGTTGCCGCCGCCCACCACCACCACGCGGCGGCCCTTGAACAGCGGACCGTCACAGGTGGCGCAGTAGCTGACCCCGCGCCCGGAGAGGCGCTTTTCGCCGGGCACGCCCAGGTGCTTGTGACTGGCGCCGGTGGCCAGCAGGATGGTCTTGACGATGAACTTTCGCCGGCTGGTCTGGACCGTGAAGGGCGGCCCCGGCCGGATGTCGACAACCTCCTCACCCTGGAAGATCTTGACGTACTGCAGGGCGTGGGTCACCATGATGTCCACCAGGGTCTTTCCGCCCACCTGTGTAAAACCCGGGTAGTTCTCCACCACCGGCGTGGTGGCCACCTGCCCTCCCAGGGCCTCGCGCTCCACCAGCACGGCTTTAAGCCCGCTGCGCACGGCGTAGATGCCGGCCGTCAATCCGGCGGGCCCGCCCCCCACGATGAGCAGGTCGGCCTCGACCACCTCGGCGTCGCTGTCCGGAATAAAGAGGGTCTGGGGCTCCATTTTCTGGAGCGAGAGCGCGAAAACCTCCTCGCTCTGGGCCCCCATGCCGATGAGCACGTCGTCGGCAAAGGCCTGGGGAACGCTGTGGGCGTTGTACTTCTCGGCCAGGTCCGGGCGGCACTGGATGTCCACGATCTCCACGGACACCAGGTCCGGCCGCTCGATGGCCGCCTTGATGCCGTTGACCGTCTGCTGGGGACAGTAGGGGCAGGTGGGGCTGACGAAGATGCGCACCGACCGCGGCGTGTCAAGCTTTTCCAGCACCTTGCGGGACTGCTCGTTGAGGTTGCTGCGGCCCATGCCGGCCAGCAGCAGCGCCTCGAGAAAGCTGCGCCCCTCCTCGCCCAGGGGCGCCCCCATCCAGCGGATGTTGTAGCGCTCGGGGGAAATCAGCAAGGTGGGCGCCTCGGTCACCTTCCAGCGGGCGGCCTCCTCGTGGCCCAGGTCGTACTCGCGGAAGGTGATCTTGTCGGTGAGCTGGCGAAAGGCGCGCACCACCTGGCGGATGGCGTTGCAGAACACGTCGTCACCGCCTTTTTCCGAAAACAGGTAGAGCGTGATGTCGTGGGGCAGACGTTTGAAAGTCTCACGGATCTGGCGCATGGACTCGGCATCGGCGGCGGCATCCTGCGGCCCGCCGCCCCTCACGTTGCTTCCCATGGGGCATATTCTCCTCTCTGGATGGTTTTCAGGCGCTGCGGATCAGAGCGGACCGGCCCGCCGGTCCGCGGCCGACGGACACCAATAAGCTAAGGAAGGTCAGGAGAGCTGTCAACCACCAATGGTTGATTCAGAAGTTTTTACAACTAGTTGGATATAAAAATATAAAGATGTGAAGAAGCCGTGCGAAGCGTTCAGGCGAGGTACTTGAGCTCCTTTGGCAGGGGTACGCCCTTGCCCATGCTGTCCTCGCCGTAGTTCACGCCGGCCAGGATCTCGATGTCCCGCAGGGCGCGCGTGTCGCCCTCGAAAACCACCTGCTTGATGTTTTCCTTGCTGATCTTGCCGCCGGCCCACTGGATGTCCAGCACGCTGCTGGCGTCGAAGCGGTCCTCGCCCACCACCAGTTCCACCTGGCCGCCGTAGTGCTGCACGATCTTGGCCACCAGCAGGCTGGGGCGGCTGTGGAAGCCCAGCTTTTCCGGGATGCCCACCGTGATGCGTCCGCGCTCGATGTTTTCGTTGAGGATTTCGCGGGCCAGGTCCTTGCCGGTGTTGAGAAAAAAACAGGCGTAGTACAGGCCGTAGTTGATGGTGTGGTCGAGCAGTTCGTGGGCGTCGATGATCTCCAGCAGCCGCTGCTGGGCCTCGCGGTAGACGTGCTTGTAGCCGGCCTCGTGCAGGTGGCGCTCGTAGAAGTGCAGCAGCCGCCCGGTGGTCTGCAATAAGTGAAAAACCACCGAGAAAAAGCTCCGCAGCTCCTTGAGCTTGCGGTCGCCGTAGCGGTAACCGCCGTGGATAACGTAGGTATCGAAGGACGACTGCAGGTTGTGCACCAGCATCTCAAAGCGCCGGATCTCGACCTCGTTGACCTTCTCGGGCACGATGGACAGGATCTTTTCCAGGTCGAAGGGCTCGTAGAAACCCAGCTGTTCGAAGTTGTCGGCGATGTTGAGAAAATCGCTGGCGATGCGTACGATGCTCTCTTTCTGCAGTTCCTTGCCCTCGTCGTCGATGTCGTAGGTGAGCATCTCGCCGGTGGTGATGGCCGGGAACTCCGCCGGGTCGCAGGTACTGGCGGGGATGGCAACACCCAGCCGGCCGGCCTCGTGCAGGATGATGGGGGCCAGGTTGCGCAGGCAGTTCTTCAGAAATTCATGGGCCTCTTCGCCCTTGCAGGCGAAGTCCTCGGTCTCGGGCAGATCGTAGAAGACCAGGCGGTTGAGCACGTGCTTGAGCGAGTATGCACCCAGGCTGATGTGGCGCACGGCGGCCGTCAGCTCGCGGTAGAAATACCACGTCTGATTGTTCTTGGCGCCGTGGAAATCCAGGAAGTCCTCAAGCACCTGGGAGGTGCCGATGAAGCGCGAGTAGAGCATCTTGGTGAAGGCCTTATTGACCGTGTTGAAGTCGGCCACGTACATGCAGCACTTCAGGAAATCACGCGAGAAGATGTCGATCTTCTGGGCGAACGAGATCTCGCAGACCTTCTTCTGCTCTCCGGCTCCCTCCACCCGGCGGGTATCCGGCCCGGGCGCGATCTGTCGGGGTTCAATTTTTCCCACGTTTGGCATCCCTCGCATGTGAAGAAACCGGCCGAAGCAGCCCATAAGCCGAATTCTGTACCCGCGGCGGGTTGCCCCGTCCGCGGGTGACGATCATTCATCTGCGGCCGCCGGTTGCCCGGCGGCTCCTGCGACCTACCCGGGAGCTCGGGCGGGCCACCCTCCATCGCTCCCCTATTTGGTCTTGCACCGGGTGGGGTTTACAAAGCTTCCCCGGTCACCCGGGGAACTGGTGCGCTCTTACCGCACCTTTTCACCCTTACCGCGCCGGGAACCCCGGCGTGGCGGTATCCTTTCTGTTGCACTTTCCTTCGCGTCACCGCGACTCCACGTTATGGAGCACCCTGCCCTGTGGTGTTCGGACTTTCCTCCGGGGGAATCCCCCAGCGATCGTCTGGGCTGCTTCGGCCGGAAACCGCTTGCTACTCGACTTCCTCCTGCCAGTAGATGATGCGCTGGCAGTTGGGGCAGAACTTCAGGCTGTCGCCCCGCTGCAGTTCGTTGTAGAGCTGGGGCGGAATGTTGACGTTGCACCCCAGGCAGACGGCGTTGCGCACCTGTGCGACGGCCAGCCCGTCGCCTTTCTTGGTGCGAATGAATTCGAAGGCTTTCATCAGTTTGGCGTCCACCGCGGCGGCCAGCTTCTTCTTTTCGGCCTCCAGATCGGCCATGGCCTTTTCGCCCTTCTGCTTCTCGTCCAGCGCCTGCCGGCGGTCGGCCGCGACCTCCACCTGGAGCTTTTCAAACGCCTCGCGGGCATCGGCCAGGGCCTGCTTTTCGCTCTCCACGGCGTCCAGGCACCGAATCATTTCGTCCTCGGCGGCGGAATATTTCTTCTTGAGCTCGTCGATCTCCTTGAGCAGGGCCTGGTATTCCCGATTGGTCTTCACGGAGCGCAGTTTGGCCTCGTCGCTCTTGATCTGGGACTGGACGGCGCCGGCGTCGGACTCCAAGCCGCGGTACTGTTTCTCGGCCTCCTCGATCCGGGCCTGCATATCGGCCAGGCGCTCCTGGGAAGCGGCCAGCTCCCCATCGAGTTCCTCCAGCCGGCCGGCGGCCTGCTGGAGGGACTGTGCAATGCCGCGACGACGGTTTTCGGCCAGCTGCAGCTTCCGTAACAGGTCAAGCTGTTCTTTCATTCGGTATTGTCTCCCGTTTGTTCACCGCCCCTCGCGAATCCCGGCCGCTCGCCGCCAGTCGGCACCCGGCACCTGTTGGCAGACACCCGATCGCTACCGGACAGCGGACACCTAAAAGATAAGTCGAAAGGGGTCCTTTTCAATGGCGCAGGCCCGCACTTCGGCGCAAATGCCGACGGCGGCCATCCTGCGCCGCAGCTCGCGGGCCAGCGTTTCTACCACCAGGAATTCGGAGGCGAAATGCCCCACGTCGATTAACCCCCGTCCGGCGGCCGCGGCGTCCATGGCGTCATGGTAGTGCAGGTCCCCGCTGATGTAAACCTGGGCGCCGCTGGCGAAAAAATCCTTCATCAACCCCGAGCCGCTGCCCGAGCACACGGCCACGCGCTCCACCATCAGGCGCGGATCGCCGCAGATTTTGACCGCCGCCAGCCCCAGCCGCCGGCGGATGTCGGCCGCCAGTGCGGCCAGTTCGACGGGCTGCGCCAGCCGGCCCACGCGGCCCAACCCCGAACCGGGCGCCTCCGCGGCGCAGCCCTCAACGCCTTCGGCGCTCAGCGGCGCCAACGCCTCCAGTCCCAGGCGGCGGGCCAGGATGTCGTTGACCCCCCCCACGGCCGCGTCCAGGTTGGTGTGGGCCGCAAAAACGGCCACTTTTGCGGCCAGCGCCCTGGCGATAAGCGCGCCCTGCTGCGACTGCAGGTCGATGCGTTTCAAGGGTCGAAAGATCAGCGGGTGGTGGGTGATCAGCAGCCCGCCTCCCCCGTCGGCGGCCTCCTGCACCACTTCTCGCGTAGCATCCAGCGCCACCCGCACCACGGACACCGGCCAGCGCGCATCGCCCACCTGCAGGCCCACGTTGTCCCACTGCTGCGCCAGGCAGGCGGGCGCCAGATTCTCCATGATTTCCAGGATCTCGGCGACGGTTGCGGTCATGGTTTACCGTTGCGGGTGCAGATCGCTGCAGGCCGGGGGTTTGCGTGCGGTGCCGCCCGGCGGGCCGGGTCGTTTTCGCGGGTGGTGAAATAGTATGGGCCCACCTGGATTCGAACCAGGGACCGACCGGTTATGAGCCGGTGGCTCTACCAACTGAGCTATGGGCCCCCACGATCTGAAAATGGCTCTTTCTACTGCCGGCACCCGTTTTTGTCAATCATTACCCTTCGGTGGCCCCGAAAAAGGCAGGGGCGGGTACATAGCGCCCCGCCCCCATCCGTTCAAAACTCCGGGGCCCGCCCGGGACCGCCGTCAGTTTTCGATGAAGCTCTTGAGTTTCTGGCTGCGGGTCGGATGGCGCAGCTTGCGCAGCGCCTTGGCCTCGATCTGCCGGATGCGCTCACGCGTAACGGCGAAATCCTGGCCCACCTCCTCGAGGGTATGGTCGGCCTTCTCGCCGATGCCGAAACGCATGCGCAGCACCTTCTCCTCGCGCGGGGTCAGGGTGGCCAGCACCTTGCGGGTCTGCTCGGCCAAGTTCAGGCTGACGGCAGCGTCCGACGGGAGCATGAACTTCTTGTCCTCGATAAAGTCGCCCAGGTGGCTGTCCTCCTCGTCGCCGATGGGCGTCTCCAGCGAGATGGGTTCGCGGGCGATCTTGAGCACCTTGCGCACCTTCTCCAGCGGGATCTCCATCTTCTCGGCGATCTCCTCGGGCTTAGGCTCGCGGCCCAGTTCCTGCACCAGGTAACGCGACGTGCGGATGAGCTTGTTAATGGTCTCGATCATGTGCACCGGGATGCGGATGGTGCGCGCCTGGTCGGCGATGGCGCGGGTGATGGCCTGGCGGATCCACCAGGTGGCGTAGGTGCTGAACTTGTAACCGCGCATGTACTCGAACTTGTCCACGGCCTTCATCAAGCCGATGTTGCCCTCCTGGATGAGGTCCAGGAACTGCAGGCCGCGGTTGGTGTACTTCTTGGCGATGCTGACCACCAGGCGCAGGTTGGCCTTGGTCAACTCGCTCTTGGCGAGCTTGGCCTTGTGGCGGCCCTCCTCCACCATGGAGATGATGCGCTTGAGCGCCCGGCTGTTGGCCTTGAGCAGGTATTCGCGCTCGTCGATCTGTTCGGCCACCGTGTGCAGCTCCTTGTAGAGCAGTTCCAGCTCCTCGGTGTTCAGGTTGGTGCGCGGCCTGAGCCACTTGAGAAACTCGTCCTGGTCGTAGAGGCTGGCCCGCAGGCGGCCCACGGGCACGTTGAGGCTGTCGGCGCACATGGTGATCATGCGGTTCATGCTGTCGAACCAGGCCACCTGCTCCCGAACGACCCCCTCGATCTTGTCAAGCACGCTGCCCTCGAAGCGCCAGTCCTTGAGCAGGTCGTAGATCTTGTGGTTGCGCCGGTTGATGCTGCGCCGCACGCGGCGGGCCTCGTCGGGCGCTAGGTCACAGGAAAAGAGCCGCTCACGCAAGCGGGTGTTCTCCTGGTGGACCTCCTCGATGGCGCGGATGGTGTCGACGAAACGATTGGTCTGGGCCACCTCGTCCACCAGGGTGTCGCCCTCGTCGAGGTCACGCAGCACGTACTTGGGCCGCAGCTCGCCGCGTTCGATGCCCTTGCCCAGTTCGATGATCAGGTTGATGCCGCTGGTGGTCTCGATGAGGGCCTTCATAACCTCGCGCTCGCCGGCCTCGATCTTTTTGGCGATCTCCACCTCGCCCTCGCGGCTGAGCAAGGTCACCATGCCCATCTCGCGCAGGTACATCTTGACGGGGTCGGTGACGCTGCCGAAGTCGGCCGAACTGGCGACGGCCTTGCCGGGCTTCTTCTCCTTGAAGAGGTTGAGCCGGCTCTGCATCTTGTTCTTCTTCTCGTCGATGATGTCGATCTCGGCGTCGTCGAACATCATGAGGGTCTCGTCAATCTGTTCATCCGAGAGCATGTAGGACGGCAGTACGTCGTTGATCTCGGCGTAGGTCAACATGCCCTTCTTTTTGCCCTTCTTGAGCAGCTGGGAAATCGCCTTCTGGGTGGATTCCTTGCGCGCCTGCTCTTTCTTGGAGTTACTTTCTGCCATTTACGCCAACCTCCCCCTGGACATTTGAAAAAGCTTTCAGCTGACAGCTTTCGGCTGTCAGGTATTTGGTTCCGCAATATCTGCTTCGGCCTGTTGATCGTCTGTTGCGAGCCGGTGTCCGTTCTCAGAACGGGACGCTCTTCATCTCGGCACGGCTCTGGCGCTCCTTTAGCAGTTTCATCAGCAGTTCGTCGTCACCGCTGCGTTCGGCGGACTCGATGCGCTCCTGCAGATCGTCGCGGCGCCGATGCCAGGCGGCCTCGAACTGGTCGATCAGGACGCGGCAGGCCCGCTCGTCCCAGGTTTCCGGACCGACGAGCATGGCGGTCAGCATGCGTCGCAGCCGCTCGTCTTCCATACGCTCGACCGCCGCCCCGGGCTCGTCCTGCAACAGGGCGGCGTTTTCCAGCAGAAAGGCGGCGGCTCTTTTCAGGTCGTCGTGTTCGAAGCGCTCCACCACCCGCCGCTGATCCAGTTCGGCAATGACGGCGGGGTGCTGCACCATCATGGCCACGATCTGGCGCTCGATGCGGAAACGGCCCCCTACCTCATCCCGCGCCGGGGCTCCGGCCTGGCCGCCGCCCGCGGGCGAACCGGCGTCCGCGAACCCGGGGTCTGCGGCGCCGGACCTGACCGCCCCCCGGATTTTTTCCAGGATATCCCTCTCGGGAACATCCAGACGGTCGGCCAGTTCCCGCACGTACAGCGAGCGGGCCACCCGGTCCTCGACCCGCGCCAGCACCGGCACCAGTTCCGCCACCACGCGAAGCCTGGCCGCGATGCCGTCGCCGTGCCGCGATGCCGCCGCTTCCAGCAGAAACGAGAACATGCCCGGCGCTTCGGCCACCAGTTTGTGGAAGGCCTCCACGCCGTGGCGCGCCACGAAGGAGTCCGGGTCGTGGCCCTCGGGCAGCACAGCCACGCGGGCTTCGACGGCCTGCCGCCCGAAGATCTCGTGGCTGCGCTCGGCGGCCTTGCGGCCGGCCGCATCGCCGTCGTAGACCAGCACCATCCTCTGGGCGTGGCCCTTGAGCACCCGGACGTGCTCCGGTGTCAGCGCCGTGCCCAGGGTGGCCACCACGTTTTCCACGCCGGCCTGGTCCAGGGCGATGAGGTCGAAGTAGCCCTCTACAATGATCACCTCGCCGGACTGCCGGCAGCGTGTCCGCGCCCGCTGCAGGTTGAACAGCGTGCGGCGCTTGTTAAACAGCGGCGTCTCGGGCGAGTTCAGGTACTTGGGCTCGGCGTCGTCGAGCACCCGCCCGCCGAAGGCGATCACTTCGCCGGCCAGGTTGAAGATCGGGATCATCACCCGGTTGCGGAAGCGATCGTAGTACCCGCCTCCCTGGCGCCGGGGCACCACCAGCCCGGCCGTCTGGGCCAGGGTCGGTGAAACGCCGCGCGCCGTCAGGTAGCGAAGCAGGTTGTCCCAGCCCGGCGGGGCATAACCGATGCCGAACTTTTCAACGGCCGACGCCTGGATGCCGCGCTTTTCCAGGTAGGCCCGGACCTCTTCTCCGCGCCGGCGGTCCGCCAGTTGCCGCCTGTAAAACTGAAAGGCCTGCCGGTTGACGTTCAGCAGACGCTGACGCTCACTGGCGGCCTTTCTCTGTCGTTTGTCCATGTACACCGGCAGGTCGATGCCGTATCGCCCGGCCACCGCCCTGACCGCTTCGGGGAACGAAAGCCCCTGGTGCTTCATCAAAAAACTGAAAACATTGCCGCCTTCCCCGCACCCGAAACAGTGAAACATCTGCTTGTCAGGGCTCACCGTGAAGGAAGGTGTCTTCTCGGAGTGGAAGGGGCACAGACCGATAAAGTTTTGTCCGGCCCTCTTCAGCAGAACTACTTCGGATATAACATCGACGATATCGGCAGCATGTTTGATCTCCGAGATTTTCTCTTCAGGAATAAGAGACGACAAGAAGTGCCCTCCACGCTTTTTTAACGAACCTGACGGTTAAAAAATGGAAGGAACGGGCTTGAAAAGAATTTTCGGGTTCCAAACAACGGCTGCCCCTGTCTTCCACCGCATCGGAATGCTGTGATAAGGCTGCACGGTTATATCTTGGTCTTAACCTGTGAAAATAACTATGAAGCAATGTTTGTCAAGCAAATAAGCGGCCGCAACGAAAACAGCGTGCACCGCCGATGGTTCGCCGGGGGCTCAGGTGTCGCCGGCAGCCAGCGCAATGGCGGCGGCCAGGTCCAGGGTGCCGCTGTAAATGGCGCGGCCCGTAATGACGCCGGTCACCCCCAGCGGCTCCAGGGGCAGCAGGCGGCGGATGTCCTCCAGGGTGGACACCCCCCCCGAGGCCACGATGGGAATCGACAGGGCCTCGGCCATGCGGCGCGTGGCCGTGATATTGGGGCCGGTCTGCATGCCGTCGCGGGCGATGTCGGTGAAGTTGATGGCGGCCACCCCGCAGTCTTCGAAGCGCTTTCCCAGCTCGACGGCTTCCACCCGCGTGGTACGCGTCCAGCCCTCCACGGCCACCAGGCCGTCGCGGGCGTCGATGCCCACCACGATCCGGCCAGGAAACCGTGCGCAGGCCCGCTCGACCATCTGCGGATTGCCGATAGCCTCGGTGCCAATGATCACCCGTGCGACGCCCATGTCCAGGTACATTTCAATGGTCTCTTCGCTGCGGATGCCCCCGCCTACCTGAATGTCGGCCCCCACGCCGGCCAGGATATCGCGGATGGCCTCTACATTGCGCGGCGCTTTCTCAAAGGCGCCGTCCAGATCGATGACGTGGATAAGCCGCGCCCCGGCCGCTTCCCAGCGTGCGGCCATGGCGGCCGGATCGTCGGAAAACACCGTCTCCGCGTCTTTTCGCCCCTGCAGCAGGCGCACGCACCTGCCGCCCTTGATATCCACTGCCGGAATGACAATCATGATCCGGGTAACCCGTCTACGATTTCCTGCAATCCGTACCGGGCCAACTGCTCAGCCGTCAGCCATTTGCCGCCTCGCTTGAAGAAGGTGCCTATATTAAACAGGTTCTCCATGAGCGAGTGCTGGGTCTCGTCGAACACCGCGCTCCAGATCACGCTGCTGTCTTCCACGCGCACCATGGCCAGCGTAAAGGCCACCGACGCCGGCCTCTCGGCCCCGTAGTCGGAGCCTACACGCTCGCGGAAGCGGTAGATGTTGCCCACCACGACGGCATCGGCCCCCAAGCGGCGCCCGGTTTTGGCCACCACCCCCACCTCCGGAAACAGCAGGCCCTCTTCATTGAGCAGCGTGGTGTACACGCCCTTGGCCCGCTCGGGCGGAATGACGGCGGCCTTCATCTTCTTGCGCACCAATCGGCTGAGTTCTTCGGTCAGGAACCGCACGGCACCGTCCTTGACCGGCCCAGTGACCATCATGGTGCCGCACAGAGGGCAGCGCACGCTCTGCCCCTCTCCGTATAGCGCGCTCATGTTGGTAAAGGGCAGCACGGCGATGCGGGTGGGCTTGAAACTCTCGGCAGCCGGACCGGCCACCGGCACGGGGCGGGTCTGGCAGGCACCGAGCAGAAACACGACGGCCACCAGCAGCACGGCCGGAAAACATCTGGCACGGGGGTTCGGGGTGTTCATCGGTAAACTTCCTCCCTTTCGGTGCTCTGGGAATCAGAGGGTTCCCTTGCTGGAGCGAACGCCCCCGAAACGCTCGTCGGCGGCCGCCGCCTGGCCCAGGGAGCGGCCCGTCGACTTGAAGACCGCTTCGATGACGTGGTGTTCGTTTTCCCCGTAAGCGGAATGGATGTGCAGGTTCATGCCCCCCCGGGTGGCAAAAGCGCGAAAAAATTCCTTGGCCAGGCTGCCGTCAAAGCGCGCACCGCCGCCCAGCGGGATCGGCAGGAGAAAGACCAGGAAGGGGCGCTTGGAGAGGTCCACGGTGACGGCCGCCAGGGCCTCGTCCATGGGGGTGACGGCGTGTCCGAAGCGCCGGATGCCCTCGCGGGTTCCCAGAGCCTCGTCAAAGATGTCGCCCAGCACCAGCCCCACGTCCTCGACGGTGTGGTGCAGGTCGACGTGCAGATCTCCGCGCGCCTGAATCCGAAGATCGAACCCGCCGTGAACGGTGAGAAGCGTCAGCATGTGGTCGAAAAAACCGATGCCGGTCTCGATTTCCGCCTGTCCCGTCCCGTCAAGCACCAGTTCGGCCTGGATATCGGTCTCCCGGGTCCTGCGACGGGCCTTGGCCGCTCGCTGCATGTCTTTCTCCGTAAGTCGTTCGCTCCCCGGTCCTTTGCGGGCCGCTACAGGTACTTCAGGCGCTCACGCAAAAAACGCAGAAGAACACACAGGGTCATCTTGCGCTTTTCCTGACGCCCCATCCGGGGTCTATTTTCGGGGATTTTCAGGTGATCGACTGCGACAGGCTTTCCGGTACACCAAGGCGGGCTGGAAGTCAAGGATAACCTCCGGGGAGACCTCTCCCCGGCCAGGAAACGCCGGCTGCGCCTGGTTTGCAGGGCAGAGCAAAAGCGAACCCGGCACCGTCCACGAAGGGCGTCAGCGCTTCAGGCCGCTCTTTTCAGTACGGACCGGCGCTCCCCCTTGCGGGGAACCAGCGGCCTTTTTCGGCGGTCCGCTCCTCTGCGGCGGTCCCTTCCCGACCGGCGCTCCGGCAAGTGATTGGCATAGCTGAATTCACGCCGATCAATCCCCGAACGCCGACCGCCGTTATCAAAATAGGCGGTGTCCACAGGTGCTTCCCCTCCTCCCGCATCCTCCAGCGGTATCGGCCAAAATATAACACATCCGGTCGGTATCACAGCGTCATGGGCATCGGCTGTTCCTGTTTCGATTCTGATTCGGTATTCGTCAGATTCCGCCCGGCGTAAAAACAAAACTCCTAATGATTTTTCTTTTAAGCAACAATGGTGCCAACCCCTTTGCAGGATTTTTCACGCGTATTTACAATGGGTTGAAAACAGAACCCCAGGTGCCGTGTCGAAAAGCAGACTGCGACTATTACGTTTATTACCATTCTTTATTACATTTCGGTAATAAATTGGGAGAATTAGGTTATAGATTTGCGGTCGCCACGGTCCAGAACGTATTAGGAATTGATTTACGGTGCGGGAAATGGCATATCCCCCCAAAAGGATCCAAGCCACGGGTCGTCGGATGCCGGGCGGAGAAAAGAAAGGGCCTGCCGAATCCGGCAAGCCCTTGAATTTGCTTGGTGGAGATGAGGGGGATCGAACCCCTGACCTCAGCGTTGCGAACGCTGCGCTCTCCCAGCTGAGCTACATCCCCGTAATTTTTCCCCGCTTGTACCAGACTTTTTGATACCGGTCAACAGCGATTCCGGCGGGTCCGGGCGAACCTGCCGCGCGTGCGCGGGTCGTCCCTTTCTTACGCAAGGAGCAAATGACATGCCTTATCCCATCGTGCTCAAAGACGCCTACAAGCGATTCACGCTGGACCAGGACAAGGTACTGCCGCCCGAAGAGACCGTGCGGCGTTTCCGGCGCAAACTGGCAGAACTGGACCTGGACATTCTGCGCGAAACCCGGCGCATCGACAATGGCCGCCTGGGCATCCCGGTCTACTTCAGCATCTGCGGCAGGGACGCCGCGGCCCTGACCGGCACGCGCAAGCAGATGGGCAAGGGTGCCACGCCTGCGCAGGCCGAGGCCAGCGCCGTCATGGAACTGGCCGAGCGCTTCTCCTTCTTCAGCTTCCGCAGCAACCCGTCCAACTTCCGGCAGGCCACCTACGCGCAGGTGCGCGAGCGGGCCATGCCTTTCGAGCTGATCGCGGCTTCGGTGCACGACACCTCGGAGGACCTCGATGCGGCCCGCAGCATCTTCGAACAGCTGCCTCTGCAGTGGACGACGGGCTACAGCCTCACGCAGCAGCGGGAGGTGCTGGTCCCCTTTTCGTGGTTTTTCGCGATCAACGAGTTCAACGGCCCCTCGGCCGGCAACTGCGTGGAGGAGGCTCTTTCCCAGGGCATCTGCGAAATCGTCGAGCGCCACGTGTCGGCCCTGATTAGCCGCGGGCGCATGCCGGTACCGCTCATCGACCCCGATTCGGCCACCGACCCCATGGTGCGCGACATGATCGCCAAGTACCGCCGCGCCGGCATCGTGCTCTATCTCTCGGACTTCTCGCTGGACATGGGCATTCCCACCGTGGGGGCTGTGGCCTACGACCCGGCCACCTTCCCGCGCCACAGCGAGATCGTATGGACCGCCGGCACCACCCCCGACCCCGAAAAAGCCCTCAGCCGCACCCTCACCGAGATCGCCCAGCTGGCCGGCGACTTCAATACCGGCGCCAATTACGTGGCCAGTGGGCTGCCCAAACCCAGGCACATCGCCGAATTGGACTTTATCACGCGGGCTA
>JAMOVG010000012.1 GCA_027061725.1 Desulfobacteraceae bacterium | reverse complement strand
CCTGCCAGAGCCCATTTTCACGCCGTCCACCAAGGCCGAGCTGGGTAGCCATGACGAGAACATCGACTTCGACGAGGCTTGCCGTCTGGTGGGGCGCTCGCTGGCCGAGAAAGTGCGCGACCTGAGCCTGGCCATTTACCGCAGAGGAGCCGAAATTGCCGAAGCCCGCGGCATTATCATTGCCGACACCAAGTTCGAATTCGGGCTCGTCGGAGACCGGCTGCTGCTCATCGACGAGGTGCTTACCCCAGATTCGTCTCGTTTCTGGCCGCAGGATGCATACGCGCCCGGCGGTCCCCAGCAGAGCTTTGACAAACAGTTCCTGCGCGACTATCTCACCAGTATCGGCTGGGACAAGAAGCCACCGGCTCCCAAATTGCCCGATGACGTCATCGAGGGCACCCGCAGCCGATACATAGAGGCCTACCGCAGACTCACCGGCCGCACGGATGACCTCTGACAGCATATGCGTAGACATCGGCGCCGTCAACACGCATGCCGATGACCTGCGAATCAGCACGCGCAGAGACATCGATGCACTGGCGGCGTCCATTCGCCACCTGGGTCTGATGCATGCGCCGCTGCTGCGCAAAGCCGATGAGGGATACACGGTGATCTGCGGTTTTCGCCGCATCGAGGCCTGTCGTCGACTACAGATGGCGTCTCTACCGGCGCGCCTGGCCGAAGCGGGTATCTCTGCGCGCCGCTGCGCCGAGCTGGCGGTGGCGGACAACGCATTGCAGCGGCCCCTCGACGAACTGGAACGGGCGCGCTGTTTCCGGCTGCTGCAACCGTTTTACACCCAAATCGATGCGCTGAGCCGGGCGGGCCGCAGACTGGGGCTGCCCGCCGGATCGGCCTACATCCGCAAACTGCTCCAGTTATGCGAAATGCCGCCTCCGATCCAGCAGGCTGTCGCTCGCGGCGACATATCGCTGTCCATGGTGGACGCACTGGGAAAATGCGTTCCGGCGGAGGCCGCCGCCCTGGCCGAAATCTTCATTGCGCTCAAACCCAGCCTCAACAAGCAGCGCGAAATCCTTCAGCTGTGCCGCGAGATTGCTGCTCGAGAAGGGACGAGCATTCAGGCGCTGTTGCAGACCCCCGAACTGCGAGCTGTCGTAAACGCCCACGATGAGGACGCCAACCGAAGGGTGGCCGTGCTGCGCGCTGCGCTACGGAAGAGGCGCATGCCAGCCCTCAGCCGTGCCCAGCAACAGTTCGAAGAGCAGGTGTGTGCACTGGATCTGGGAAGAGACCTGGTGCTGATTCCGCCGGCCGGGTTCGAGGGGCGCACCTATCGATTCGATCTCCGATTCTCCAGCATCGTGGACTTGCGCAGGCAGGCGGACCGACTGCGCAGGCTGGCCGAACACCCCGTGATGGCGCAGATCCTGGAAAGGCGTCAGCTTAACGACGAATGAGCCGTTGCCAGGGGGCTCAACGCCTGCGCCTGCGGACGGCGGGCAGGGATCAGTTCAGGTAGGGCTTGGCGACCAACTCGATGAAAAAGTAGGCCACCAGCAGGATGACCGCCACGAAAGCCGCATAGACGTAAATCGTGTTGATGCGGTACCACTTCTGGTCCTTGCGGTGATAGTAGACCGGATCGCCGCACTTGGTGCACCAGATGCGATGGCGGTCCACAGTAACTTCATTTCCGCATTTGAGACAGGTCGTTTTTTTAGGGGGATATTCCATAGCGTACCATCGTCTTTCGTGATCTTGTTGAAAAAGGGTGACGGGCGGGCCCGCCGGATGTTCACTCGGATGCGTCTTCCCGGCGATTCGCTTCGAAGGTCTTGAAGAAGTGCCCGCACTCCCCGGTCAGCAGAAAAACGGTGGAGGCGACAAAGGCGGCCGCCGGTAGAAAAGTGGAGAGCAGGAAGGCCACGTCTCCGGCAAAGGCCGACCTGCTGCTGGAGAACAGCAGCACACCGAAAAAAAGGTCGATGCCGGCGACGCCGATGTTGAAAAAAATACACAGCATGCGCGCCCAGCGTTTGATCATGACCACGAAAAGGCAGATCAACGCCCCCACCACCGGCTGCCGGTAATTGAGCAGATCCGGGAAATAGCGGTACAGAAACAGAAAGTGCAGCAGCCAGCCGGCGATCAGGGTCGCGATCGCCCACTTGACGGTTTTCGGGTAGCCGCCGATCTGACTGAAATCAAATCCCATCCACGTTTTCCTCCGCTTTTCTGAATCCTCCAGTCTCCAAAACGCGGGCGCGATGTACCCCCGTTTCCGGCAGACCACCTTCTGTCCGGCTGACTTTTTGTCACATTTTCGGCTTTTAGACAATATCAAAGTGAAAAATTATTTTAAATTAATGAGGAATATTTTTCTTGACAAAGGCCGAGCAAGGAATGTAATAAATTATATCAAATAAATGATGTTCATAATATTAAAGGGATCCGTTAATATTATGGGTATTCAGGAGCGCAAGGAACGTGAAAAGGAGCGGCGACGCCAGCAGATCCTAGTGGCTGCCAAGCGGGTTTTTTCCGCCAAGGGCTTCAGCAAGGCGACCATGGAGGACATTGCGCGGGAAGCCGAGCTGAGCCCCGGAACGCTGTACCTTTATTTTATCAACAAGGACGAACTGTACGCTTCGCTGTCCCTGCGCATCCTGCATTACCTCAACATTCGTCTCGAACATGTCGTAAACGAGCATGGGGTGCCGCCGGAAAAGCGTATCGTCGCCCTCCGGAATGCCCTTTTTGACGTCTACGAATTCGATCCCCTCATCCTGATCAACATGTTTCACCTGCAGTCCAGTGAGACGCTCCACAATCTCTCGGAAGATCTCTCCAATGAAATCCAGCAGTTGTCCCGATCATCACTGCGCATGATCTCCCGCATTTTCGAGGAAGGCATCGCGGATGGGACTTTCATCGACAAGCATCCCGTCGCACTGGCGGATATCGTCTGGTCGCTGTTTTCCGGTGTCGTGTTGTGGGAGGAGAGCAAGAAGCTGTTCAACAAGGATAAAGACCACCTGAAACAAACCCTTGAACTGGCATTCGACATCTTTCTCAGAGGGATTAAAAATGGCTGAGGCCGCCTTGTGAAAACAGGGTGGCCGCAGCTGCCAGACAAAGCGCCTGTACACCCGGACAGGTCATAACTTTCCAAGTGGGACCGGTAGCCCATGGTTTTCTACCGGGAAAGGAGGCAGGAGAAGCAAACACGGGAAAGCGGTATCGACAGGGCTTTCAACGATGATTTGAACCATCGAGGTTGAACCAGACCTTTTCAGTAGCGCTGCAACACTTCAACCAAACGGATAAAAAGGAGAGAATCCATGGCAGAAAAAGAGGTTGTTGAAACTTCTGAAGCGCAGATCGCCGTTCACTGGGCAGAGGAAGAATACGTATATCCTTCCCCACAGTTTATTGCCCAGGCCAACATGACCGATCCGGACATTTACGAGCGGTTCAGCCTGGACAATTTCCCCAACTGTTTCAAAGAATACGCCGACATGCTCGACTGGTACGAGTACTGGCATACTACGCTGGACACCAGTGACGCCCCCTGCTGGAAATGGTTCGTCGGCGGCAAAATCAATGCCAGCTACAACTGCATCGATCGCCACCTGGCCAAAAACAAGAACAAGACCGCTATCCATTTCGTCCCCGAACCGGAAGACGAAAAAATCGAGCACGTCACCTACCAGGAGCTTTACGTGCGCGTGAACGAGATGGCGGCCCTGCTGCGGGATTTCTGCGGACTCAAACGCGGCGACCGTGTCACGCTGCACATGCCCATGGTGACTGAACTGCCCATTACCATGCTGGCCTGCGCCCGCCTGGGGGTTATCCATTCACAGGTTTTTGGCGGTTTTTCAGGGCGCGCCTGCGCCGACCGCATCGTCGACTCCGGCAGCAACGTGCTTATCACCATGGACGCCTACTATCGCTCCGGCAACCTCATTGACCACAAGGAAAAGGCCGACACCGCCGTGGAACTGGCTGCAAAGGACGGCCAGAAGGTCGACAAGGTGCTCGTCTGGCAGCGCTATCCCGGAAAGGCCTCCAGCCCCACGCCCATGGTCGAGGGGCGCGACTACTTCGTCAACGATCTGCTCAAGGACTACTACGGCGCCCGCGTGGAGCCGGAAAAGATGAATGCCGAGGAGCCGCTTTTCCTGATGTACACCTCCGGCACCACCGGTAAGCCCAAGGGCTGCCAGCACAGCACCGGCGGATACCTGGCTTATGTTGCTGCCACCTCCAAGTACGTGCAGGACATTCACCCCGAAGACGTCTACTGGTGCATGGCCGACATCGGGTGGATCACGGGCCACTCCTACATCGTCTATGGACCGCTGGCCATCTGCGCATCGACGGTGGTCTACGAGGGCGTGCCCAACTATCCGGATCCCGGACGCCCATGGCGCATCGCACAGGATCTGGACGTCAACATCTTCCACACGGCGCCCACCGCGATCCGTGCGCTGCGCAAGATCGGCCCCGACGAACCGGCCAAGTACAACTATCACTTCAAACACATGACCACCGTGGGCGAACCCATCGAACCGGAAGTGTGGAAGTGGTACTACGAAGTCGTGGGCAAGAAGGAGGCCATCATTGTAGACACCTGGTGGCAGACCGAAACCGGCGGCTTCCTGTGCTCGACCCTGCCGGCCATCAAACCCATGAAACCCGGCAGCGCGGGCCCCGGCATGCCCGGCATTCACCCCATTATCTTCGACGACGAGGGCAATGTGATCGAGCGTGGGTCTGGAAAAGCCGGCAATATCTGCATCCAGAACCCCTGGCCCGGTG
This sequence comes from Desulfobacteraceae bacterium, assembly GCA_027061725.1. Classification (GTDB taxonomy): domain Bacteria; phylum Desulfobacterota; class Desulfobacteria; order Desulfobacterales; family JALSRD01; genus JALSRD01. The sequence continues at coordinate 12,998 of JAMOVG010000012.1, read as the reverse complement.
GATTTCAGACCATCTGGGGGGATCGAGACCGGTACGTCAGCACTTATTATGAACGCTACTGCAAGAACCCGGACAGCAAGGATTGGCGCGACTGGCCGTATCTCACCGGTGACGCCGCCGTGGAGGGGCCGGACGGATACTTCCGCATCCTGGGACGCATCGACGACGTCATCAATGTCTCTGGTCACCGCCTGGGCACCAAGGAGATCGAATCGGCGGCCCTGACCGTCGAGGAAGTGGCCGAGGCTGCAGTGGTCCCCGTGGCCCATGAAATCAAGGGCAAGGAACCGGATCTGTATGTTTCGCTCAAACCCGGCTACAAGCCCAGCCCCGAGCTGGCCCAGAAGATCTCCGACGCCATCAGTAACGAGATCGGTAAGATCGCCAAACCGCGCAAAGTTTGGATCGTCAAGGATATGCCCAAGACCCGTTCCGGTAAGATCATGCGCCGCGTCCTGGCAGCCATCTCCAATCACCAGGATGTGGGGGATGTCACCACCCTGGCCAATCCGGAGATCGTCGAGGAAATCAAGCAGATGGAAAAAGATGCCGGTGCCTGATTCCGTCCCGGTTTAGCCTGAATATGATACCGGTTGTGAAAGGAGGTGATACACCACCCCGATGAATCTTTCATCGGATTTCCCGCACACACATCCGGCTGACCGGACAACATTTACCGCATGCAGGTAAAGGAGGAAGTGAAATGCAAGGAACCACTTGGGTTTACATCATGTTGGGTATTTACATCATTTACTGTTTTTACTGGGGGCTGAAGGGATACTTCACCGAGAAGACCGCCGCCGGTTACGCAGTGGCCGGCCGCTCGATTCCCTTCATCGCCTTTCTGATGGCGGCCACGGCGGCGTCCTTTTCCGGATGGACCTTCATCGGGCACCCGGGTTTGATTTACAAAGCCGGCCTGGCTTATGCCTTCGCATCCTTTTACGTGCTGACCATTCCCATCACCGGAACTTTTTTCTCCAAGCGCACCTGGCTGCTGGGAAAACGGTACGGCTTCATCACGCCCGGTGACATGTACGCCTACTACTACAACAACGAGGCCGTGCGCTGGCTGGTAGTGCTGGCGGCGTTCCTGTACGCCATGTTCTACTCGGCGGTGCAGCTGATGGCATCGGCGGCGCTGTTTCACTGGGTGGCCGGCGTTCCCGTGACGTTTGGCGCCTTTTTCATGGCTTTCATCGTGTGGTTCTATGTGGTTTCCGGCGGCCTGAAGGCCTCCACCTGGGTCGGGGTCATTCAGTTCGTTTTGCTGGTGGGCGGCATTATCCTACTGGGCTTCTACGTCATCACCTCCGACGCCATCGGCGGATGGTCGGCCTTCTCGCAAAAAGTCATGCAGCTCGACCCCGGCAAGCTCAATGTTCCGAAGGTGATCAATTTCGGTCTCGGTGGCGGCTGGACCTCGGTCATGATTCTGACCTACATGTTCGCCCTGATGGGCATCCAGTCCTCCCCGGCTTTCACCCTCTGGACCTTCGGCATCAAGGATCCCAAGCCGCTGGCCTGGCAGCAGGCCTTCATGTCCACCTTCGTGGTGGGCTTCGCCCTGTTTTTCTTCACCGCCTTCCAGGGCATGGGCGCACAGATCCTTCACAATGCCAAGATTCTGACTTTCGCAACCGACAAAGACGTAGTGCCGCTGCTGATGACCCACTACCTGCCGCCCTTCGTGCTGGGCTTGGTGTTCATGGGTGCCATCGCGGCCATCCACTCCACGGCGGCGCCCTACATCGGCACCGGCGGCACCATCCTGCTGCGTGACGTCTATTGGCGTTACATCCGCAAGCAGCAGGCCGGCCACTCCGAGCAGATTTGGGTCAACCGCATCCTGGCCACCATCGTGACGCTGGCGGCCCTGTGGGTCGGGCTGACATCCAAGGCGGCCCTGGTTATCCTGGGCGCCCTGGCGACCTCCTTCGGATTCGTCATGTGGGTGCTGCTGTTGGGCGTTATTTGGGGTTTTCGCTTTCCTTCCATTGGCGCCGCCCTGGGGGTGGCGGCCGGCATGATCTCGGTGTTCCTGACCTACTACGTCTGGAAATACCCGCTGTCCATGCACTGCGCCTTCTGGGGGACCTTTATCGGCCTCGTAGTGGCCTACATCTGCAGGGGCCTGGGAGTCAAGGACAACGAGGAGACGATTCGTCGGCAAGCCGATGTGCGACAGTGGCTCGACAGTGTGGACGCACCGTCCGAGAGCGGGCGCAAGTGGCGCAGCATCATGAAGGTCTTCGTGCCGGTGTGGTACTTCTTCGCCATCGGCCCGGCCTGTATCCTCGGCAACAATGCGTTTTCTTTCTGCGGCTTCCCGCCCGTATGGTCCTGGCAGATCGTATGGTGGATCATCGGCATCGTCATGATGTGGGGCCTGGCTTTCAAGGCCGAGATGGCGACCACCACCGAGACCCAGATCGAACGCGCCGACAAGGAAACCAACATTGTGATCAAGGAAGCCTAGAACGCATTCTGGCTGCAACTTGTGGTTAGAGGAGGTTATAAACAATGAAATCGGAAGATATGTGGATGATTATTTTGGTTGTTTTTTCGATCCTCTTTACAGCATCCTTCGGATGGGGTATCTGGGGATAGACGCAACGGCACGCAATTAACCGATCCGGCCGGCCGGTTCTCATGCCGGCCGGATTTGGTTTATTCCGGTTGAAGCGCCCGGATTATCCCCACGTTAACCCCTGGCCAGAAGGAGGAGGACATCCATGAGCAACCCATACGAAATCGCTTTTAAACGCTCCATCGAAGATCCTGACGGCTTCTGGGCCGAAGCGGCACAAAACTGCCACTGGTACAAAAAATGGGACAAGGTCCTGGACGACAGCAACAAACCTTTCTACCGATGGTTTACCGGTGGTGAGATCAATACCTGTTACAATGCACTGGACTTTCACATCGAACAGGGCCGCGGCGAGCAGGCGGCGCTGATCTACGACAGCCCGGTGACGGACACCATCCAGACGTTTACCTATACCGAACTGCGCGACCTGGTGGCGCGTTTTGCCGGTGTGCTCAAGGGGCTGGGCGTTGAAAAAGGCGACCGTGTACTGATCTACATGCCCATGATCCCCCAGGCCGTCATTGCCATGCTGGCCTGCGCACGCATCGGCGCCGTGCACTCCGTGGTCTTTGGCGGCTTCGCCGCCAACGAACTGGCCACGCGCATCAACGACGCCAAGCCCAGAGTGATCGCTTCGGCATCCTGCGGCATCGAGGTAAAAAAAGTCATCGCCTACAAGCCGCTGCTGGACGAAGCCATCGAAATGTCCGATGCCGGGGCCCGTCCCGAAAAATGCGTCATTTTTCAGCGGCCCATGACGGAAGCCACCATGGTCGAGGGCCGCGACGTGGACTGGGAGGCCGCCATGGCAGAGGCCCAGCCGGCAGACTGTGTGCCGGTAAAGGCCACCGACCCACTCTACATCCTCTACACCTCCGGCACCACCGGTCAGCCCAAAGGCGTGGTGCGTGACAACGGCGGACACGTGGTGGCTCTGAAGTGGACCATGAAGGCCATTTATAATGTGGATCCTGGCGACGTCTACTGGGCGGCTTCGGACGTGGGCTGGGTGGTGGGCCACTCCTATATCGTGTACGGACCGCTTTTTCAGGGGTGCACCACCATTCTCTTCGAAGGCAAACCGGTGGGTACGCCCGACGCCGGTGTATTCTGGCGCGTGATTTCCCAGCACAAGGTCAATTGCCTGTTTACGGCACCCACCGCCTTCCGGGCCATTAAACGGGAAGACCCCAACGGGGACCTCATCAAGGACTATGACCTCTCCTGCTTTCGTGCACTGTTCCTGGCCGGCGAGCGGCTGGATCCCGACACCCTCAAATGGGCCCAGAGCAAACTGGGCGTGCCGGTCATCGATCACTGGTGGCAGACCGAAACCGGGTGGGCCATCTGCGCCAACTGCCTCGGGCTGCACCAGTTCCCCATCAAGGAGGGATCACCCACCAAGCCGGTGCCGGGGTGGAACCTGTTCGTGGTTGACCCGGACAGCAATCCGGTCAAGGCCGGCGAGATCGGTGCGCTGGTGGTCAAGCTGCCGCTGCCGCCGGGATCCCTGCCGACACTCTGGAACAACGACGAGCGTTTCGTAGAGTCCTATCTCAGGGAATTTCCGGGGTATTACAAAACTGCCGATGCCGGGTTCATCGATGAAGACGGGTACGTGTTCGTCATGGCCCGAACCGACGATATCATCAACGTGGCTGGCCACCGCCTGTCCACAGGGGCCATGGAAGAGGTGCTGGCGGACCACCCGGATGTGGCCGAATGCGCCGTCCTGGGCGTCGAGGACAAGCTCAAGGGGCAGGTCCCGGTGGGTTTCCTGGTCCTCAACGCCGGCGTTACCCGCAGCCACGACGAAATCATCGCCGAAGTCATCCAGATGGTGCGCAGCCGCATCGGGCCAGTGGCTTCCTTTAAAACGGCCACGGTGGTCAAGCGGCTCCCCAAAACCCGTTCCGGGAAGATCCTGCGGGGTACCATCCAGAAAATCGCCGACAACAAAGAGTACAAAGTCCCGGCCACCATCGATGATCCCGCCACCCTTGGAGAAATGCAAGAGGCGCTGGAAAAAATCGGCTATGCCAAGGCAAGAAAGTAACTAGTCTGCGGACCTGTCTGCAGGCGAAATGAAACAAAAAGCCGGCCCTCTGCAATCAAGCGGGTCGGCTTTTTTGTTAAATATATCATTAGATGCTTATTGATTTATAATGTATTGCTTGACAGTATTGTGTTTTTCCCGCTGCATGTTGGGAACGGGGACGCGAACATGTCGAAAAAAATCCTGATCGTGGACGATGAGCCCAGCATCGTGGCGCCGCTGCAGTTCCTGATGGAGCGCAACGGCTACCGGGTCTCGGTAGCCGGCAGCGGCGAAGAAGCACTTGAAAAAATCGAGCGGGACCCGCCCGACCTGGTGCTTCTGGACGTCATGCTTCCGGGACTCAGCGGCTTCGATGTATGCCGCATGATTCGCGAAAACAGGGCACTGGCGAAGACCCGTATCATCCTGGTGACGGCGCTGGGTCGAAAGATCAATGTCGCCAAGGGGATGGCGCTGGGCGCCGACGACTATATCGTCAAGCCCTTCGGCAACAGGGAACTGGTGGCCAAGGTGAAGCAACTGCTGGACACGCCCCATGAAACTGAAGAATAAATTCTGGCTGTTCGTCGCCATTCCAACGCTTTTCATGCTCGCGATCATCGCGGTCATGGCGCTCCTCTTCTGGCAGCAACTGACGGCCGACCAGCGGCTGGTGCTGATCGGAATTTTCAGAGATTATTTCATCTACTTTTTCGGTGCGGTGGTTTTCCTGATGGCCGGAGTGGCCCTGATGATCGATGCGGTGATCAATATCTACGTCATCCCCATTGCCAAGGTGACCGAAGAGGCATCGGTTATTTTTTCCGTAAACCCCAGGCATCGCATTACCCCCACCGGTGGAAAGGACATCGTCAGGCTCATCGAAGTGATCAATGAGGGGGTTCGACAGTACGAGGACATCAGGAACTCGGTCGACCTCGCCATCCGGGAAGCCAAGCGGGACGTGGAAGAGGAAAAAAACCTGCTGGCCGGCCTGATGGCCGAGTTGCCCGAGGGGGTGATTGTATGCAACCGCGAGGGACGCATTCTGCTATACAACCGGCGGGTGATCCGGCTTCTGGTGGAAGGTTGCACGCAGTCGGAGGAGGCGGCTTCGGAGCCGTTCATCGGTCTGGGGCGCTCGATTTACGACGTTATCGACGAGCACCTCATGACCCATGCCCTCAACGAGATCAGCTACAAGCTGGCTCATGGTGAATCACCGGTGGTGGCGCAGTTCGTGATCACCAGCTGCGAAGATGCCATGCTGGGGGTCGAGGCCGCTCCCATCCTCGACCAGCACCGGCACTTCAACGGGTTCATCCTGCTGTTCCGTGACATCACCGAACAGCTCAGGACCGACAGCCAGATCGCCGTGCTGCTGCAGTCGCTCATCCGTTCCATGCGGTCCTCGCTGGCCAGTATCCGTTCGGCCATCGAAGCCATCATCGAGTTCCCGGACATGGACGATAAGCAGACCGAAAATTTCAAGCATATCATCCACCAGGAGGCCCTCTCCCTCAGTCGCCTGCTGGAGGAAAACGCCAATGAATACGCCGAACACATCCGTTCCCGCTGGCCGCTGATTTCCATTCGGGCCAGGGAACTGGCCGACGCCCTGATCCGCCGGGCCGCCCAGGCCCTGGATGTCGAAATCGAATGCGGGGTTGTCGAAAACGACTGCTGGATTCAGGCCGACAGCTATGCTTTTCTGCTGGGGTTGCTTTTTCTGCTGGACCACCTCGGCAAATCGGTCCGGGCGGAGCGCTACCGTCTCGACATCTGCCTGAGGGACTGCCTGACGGCCATCGATATCGCCTGGCGGGGCAGGGCCGTCGCGCAGCAGGAGCTGAAGCAATGGTGCCGGGAGACCATCGCCGTAGGCAGCGAGAGTCTGGCCCTGACGCTGGAAGAGCTGCTGTCCCACCACGAGGCCGAGATCTGGAGCTGTCCCGAGGAACCCGGCGGGCAGAAAGCCTATATTCGCATCGTTTTGCCCACGGCGGACACCTGCCGCCCGCAACAGGTCGGGGGCTTGACCATCCTGCCGGACAGCCGGCCGGAGTTTTTCGATTTTGACCTGTTTCACCAGCCCGGGCAAACTCCGGATGTGGACAACCAGCCGCTGGACCAGCTCTCCTACACGGTGTTCGACACCGAGACGACGGGACTGGACCCCAGGGGCGGTGACGAGATCATTTCCATCGGCGCGGTGCGGGTGGTCAACGGGCGCATACTGCACAACGAGCGTTTCGACCAGTTGATCGATCCCCACCGTCCGCTGCCGCCGGAGTCCACCCGCATTCACGGCATCCGGCCAGAGATGCTGACGGGTAAGCCTTCCATAGAGGAAGTGCTGCCGCGCTTCCACCAGTTCGTCGGAGACACCGTGCTGGTGGCGCACAACGCCGCATTCGACATGCAGATGCTCAAGATGAAGGAAGAGCAGACCGGCGTGCGGTTCATCAACCCCGTGCTCGATACACTGCTGTTGTCCGCCGTGGTCCACCCGGCCCAGGAGGACCACAGCATGGAGGCCATGGCGCAGCGCCTGGGTGTCAGGATAAGGGGGCGTCATACGGCCCTCGGCGACGCCCTCTCCACGGCGGAGTTGTTCCTGAAGCTGGTACCGCTGCTCTTCGGGCGGGGGATCCGCACGCTCCGGGAAGCGCGCCAGGCATCCCGCAAGACCTACTACGCCCGTCTGAAGTATTGAGGGCGATTTCCCCTCAATACTTCAGACGGGCGTCAATCGTTTCTGGACAGGGGCAGGGTAAAGCAAAAGGTGGCCCCCTGACCGGGGCGGCTTTCTACCCAGATGCGACCGCCATGGTGGTCGATGATGCTCTTGACGATGGCCAGCCCTAGCCCTGAACCCGGTGGGCGCCCCCGGCCGGAATGCCGGATCTGGCGGAACTTTTCAAAAATGATTTTCTGGTCCTCGGGCTGGATGCCGATGCCGTTGTCCTGCACTTCGACGCGCAAGTGGTCTCCATCCGTAGTTGCGCGGATAACGATTCGGCCGCCGTGATCGGGACAAAATTTAACGGCATTGGAGATCAGGTTCACCATGACCTGAATCAGCCGGTCACGATCGCCCCTCACGCGCGGCAGGTCCGAAGCCACGAAGGTCTCCAGGTGTATACGCTTCTCCTGGATGAGCTGGCGGGTGGCATTGAGCGCGTCGCCGATCACGCCCAGCGCATCGATGTCGGTGACCCGCCATTCCATCATGCCGGAGTCCATTTTTTGAAAATCGAGCACCTGGGCGATCAGCCGCGAGAGCCGCTCGCTCTCCTTGAGGATGATCGCTGAAAAGGCCCGCTGCTTTTCGGGAGGCAGATTCGTGTTCTCGCTGAGGATTTCCGCGATGGAACGGATCGAGGTAAGCGGGGTGCGCAATTCGTGGGTGACCGTGGAGATGAACTCGTCTTTCATGCGGTCGAGCTCCTGAAGGCGCTCGTTGGCGGCCCGCAGTTCGACGGTCAGCTTTTCGAGCCGGTGGCTGTAGGCGATGGCCTGGCGGGTTTCGTCCAGAATGTCCATCACTTCGTCGATGCTGATGGGCTCCTCCTTGGCCACCGAGGATACCAGCACGCGCGCCGAGGCCGAGCCCACCGTACCGGCCAGCAGCTGCTCCGCGTAGGTGACGAAACCGGCGTCTGCAGGAATCTTCTCGACGCTACTGAAGCGGTGACGGACGGCATACTGCTGCAGGGCCTCAAGGGTGCGCTTTTCGCCCAGGAAACGGGCCAGCAGCGCCTGCAGTTCACGGATGGACGTCTCGCCACGCCAGAGCGATGTGCGATCGACCACCGGCGCCTTGCGGAAAATGTCCACGAAAAGAGCGGCCTGGGCGTGCTCCAGGGCCGTGGGGCGGCTGAAAAGCGACCCCCCCAGGTAGCCGGCCAGGTTGATCAGCAGGCTCCAGCAGACGGCGTTGGCGATGTGATCGGTGGGGGTGAAGCCGATGTCGAGCCCGAGCAACTGGTAAGGCCTGAGAAGTCCGATTCCCCAGGGGCCTTCCAGGATAAACCTTCCCGAAAAGAGGCCGGCTTCGGCCAGCGACGGCAGGAAGAGGGTGTACGCCCACACACCGAATCCGCCCACCAACCCCCACAGGGCGCCCGCACGGGTTCCGCGTTTCCAGAATATACCGCCGATGACGGCCGGCGCGAACTGGGCCACAGCGGTGAAGGAAACCATGCCGATGGACACCAGGGCCAGGAACCGGGCGATAAAATGGAAGTAGGCATACCCCATTAGCAGGATCAGTACGATGCTGCCGCGCCGGATGGCGAGCAGCAGGCCGCCGAGGTCCTTCTGGCGGGAGAAGAAGGGGTGCGGGATGCGAAGCAGAACGGGCATCACCAGGTCGTTGCAGATCATGGTGGACAGGGCCATGGTCTCGACGATGACCATGCCGGTGGCTGCCGACAGTCCCCCGATGAAAACGAACAGGGCCAATCCCTCGCGGTGGGCCGCCATGGGGAGTGTCAGCACGAAGGTGTCCGCGTCCACCGAACCGGGGGCGAACCGCAGCAGGCCGCCGAAGGTCACCGGCAGCACGAAAATATTGATGGCCAGCAGGTACAGTGGAAAGAGCCAGATGGCCTTGTCGAGGTGTTTCTCGTCGACATTTTCCACCACCGCCACCTGGAACTGGCGGGGGAGCAGCAGGACGGCCATCATGGAGACGAAGATGTACATGGACCACCCGGAATAGGCGGCTGCGCTGGTGTCCATGGTCCACAGCCTGCGGATGTTCTCGACGGCGCCGGCGCGCGAAAAGATGTCACCGAATCCACGGAAGAGGCCGAAGGTCACGAAAATGCCCACGGCCAGGAAAGCCAGCAGCTTGACGATGGACTCGAAGGCGATGGCGGCCACGATGCCTTCGTGGCGCTCAGTGGCCTCCAGGTTGCGCGTGCCGAAGGCAATGGCGAAAACGGCCAGCATCATGGCCACGTAAAAGGCCGTGTCGCGGAATACGGGGATATCGCTGAAGAGTTGGGCCGACCCCAGGTGAGGGTAGTGCTTGATGAGCAGGTAGCTGGCCGAAATGGCCTTGAGCTGGAGGGCGATGTAGGGCACCACCCCTACCACTGCCATGACGGTCACAATGCCCCCCAGCACCGAACTTTTGCCGTAGCGCGAGGCGATGAAATCGGCGATGGAGGTGATGCTGTGGCTTTTGCTGATGCGGATGATCTTGCGCAGCACCAGCCAGCCAAGGGTCATCATGAGGGTGGGGCCGATGTAAATAGGCAGAAAACCCACGCCGGTCTCGGCAGCGCGTCCCACACTGCCGTAGAAGGTCCACGCCGTGCAGTATACCGCCAGGGACAGGGCGTAGATGTATGGGTTGCTGATAATGCTGCGCCCCGACTCGGCCGCCTTGTCGCCATAGAAGGCGATGGCGAAAAGGATACCGATGTAGCCGAACGAACACAGCAGGATGACGCCGGTCTGCAGCATGGATGGCCCCGTTGAACGCTGATTCCGTTCCCAACCCCCTCCGGCGGAAGTCGGTCAGCTGCGCCCCCTGGTGATCCAGGCCGTCAGGACGATGACGGCCAGCCAGGCGGCGAACATGTATACATAGAAGAGCGGTACGCCCAGAAACAGTCTGTCCATGTTGAACAGCGAGAGCAGCGGATAATTGAACAGCACCAGCCCGATGAGGAAGACAGCCACCAGGCGGCCGTTTTTAAGTTTGTCTCTGGTCATGAAAGCAACCCTCTCTCACGGCAGGAAACCGCCGAATCGGTCGTGTTGCAAAGAGGTGTACACCGGTGGATCTGTATATCGGTAAAACAGCCCCGCTGTCAATGTACAGCCCGGCGGCGTCCATGCAATGGCAGCGAACACTATGCATAATGGTTGATGCCGGAGCCCTTCAGTGATTGGATGACCTTGGGTGCGGGGCGCTGGCGACCGGCCCGTCTTTTGCCCAAAGCGGGCGTCCCTTGCAATTGCCCAGCGCCTGCAAGGCGCCACAACCGCGGAGGGAAGGGCCTTGGTTTTTTATTGGAATGCGCGGCGATCCATGCTAACCAGACGACAGCCGATCATTCCCAAGGGGCTTAAGGAGATAGGAGTCATGAGTGCCCAAGCCTTGCAGTTTTTAAAGACTATTCCAATTTTTGCATCCCTGCCGGCCCACGAACTGGAAAACATCGCCGAGCATGTCTACGTCAAACGAGCCGTTCGCGGAACGGTCCTGGCGCGCCAGGGGGAGACCCCCATCGAGGAGATTCTGATTGTCCGCAGCGGGATGCTGGAATTGTTTTACACCAACGTGAAGGGAGAAAAAATCCTGAGCGGGAACCTTCAGCCCGGCGATATTTTCGGCGGCATCTCCCTGCTTATGAACGCCGGCGTGGCGGTGAGGACCGTTACGGTGGAGCGTGACGCATCCTTCTACATGCTCTCCAAAGACCTTTTCCTGGCCCTCTGCCGTCGCTACAAGAGCTTTTACGAATATTTCGTGGACGCCTTCAGCCAACGCATGCTGGACGAGTCCTATGCCAGTATCATCGGCTCCGCCCAGGCCTTCAGCTTCCTGTCTCAGACGGTTCCTTTCTCCTTCCTGCCCGAGGAGCTGCGCAAAAAAGCCGCCGACGAGGCATCGCTGATCCACTACGCCGAGGACACAGTGCTTTGCATTCAGGGAAAGACCGAACTCGAGCACCTGTACATCATCCAGAAGGGCGCTGCCGAGAGGTACTACGAGAAAGACGGCAAGAAAACCCTCAAGGGCCTGATGGGGGAGGGGGATATCTTCGGAGGCATCTCGATCCTGCTAAACCGCGGCATCGCCGTCCGATCCCTGCGCACCATCGAGGATTCCTACGTCTACCTGCTGCCGCGCAAGGTGTTCCTGGAAATCTGTCAGGCCCATGAGCCCTTCAGCGAGTATTTTACCGACACCTTTGGCAAACGCATGCTGGACAAGTCCTACCGTTCCATCATCGCACAGAGCCTGCGGCCGCGGGACGATGAGCTGCCGTTTCTCAACCAAGCGGTGTCCACCATCGTACAGTCCGACATCGTCCACTGCCCGCCGCAGACCCCCATTCAGGAGGCCGCATCGCTGATGAAACGCCATGGCTGCAGCTCGATTTTCATCCGGGAAGAAGACGGGCGTTTCGTGGGGGTCATTACAGACAACGATCTGCGCAATAAGGTCATTGCCGATGGCTACGACATACATCGGCCGGTTTCCGAAATCATGTCCTCGCCGCTGATCACCGTGCCCTCCGATGCCCTCATTTTCGAATCGCTGATGACCATGATGCAGCACAATATCAAGCACCTGGCCGTCACCGACACCGATGAGCGCGTGGTGGGAATCCTAACTAATCAGGACCTCATCAATGCCCAGGGAAACTCCCCGCTTTTTCTCATTCGGCGGATCAATACGGCGGGATCCGTTGAAGACCTTACCGGAGTCCAGTCCCGGCTGCCGCACCTGGCCAAGGGACTGATCAGCAGTGGCGCCAAGGCGCGCAATGTCACCCGCTTGATTACCACGGTGGCCGATGCGGTGCTCAAGAAGATCATCGGCTTCGCGCTGGAAGAACTGGGCCCGCCGCCGGCCCGCTTCGCCTTCATGATCATGGGTAGCGAGGGGCGGCGCGAACAGACCTTCAAGACGGACCAGGACAATGCCATTGTTTACGAGGACGTATCACCGGAAAGGGCCGAGGAGGTCAAAGCCTACTTCCTGAAGTTCGGCGAACGGGTCTGCGGCTGGCTGGACCAGGCCGGATACGCTTTCTGCAAGGGCGGTGTGATGGCCAAAAATCCCCGCTGGTGCCAATCGCTGGACGCGTGGAAAAAAGACTTCCACGGCTGGATACACGCCGCCGGCCCCGAGGACCTGCTGCAGTCCAGCATCTTCTTCGACTTTCGCGGCGCATACGGCGACATGTCCCTCATCGAACAGCTGCGCGGGTTTCTGTTCAGTTCGCTGCAGGGATGGGCCGGATTCTTTCGCCATCTCACCGAAAACGCGCTTCATTTCCGTCCACCCATCGGCTTTTTCCGCAACTTTGTGGTGGAGTCCAAGGGCAAGCACCGCAATGCCTTCGACATCAAAGGGGCCCTGATGCCCATTGTGGATTTCGCCCGCATTTACGCCCTGAAGCACGGCATCGACGAAACCAACACCCTCGATCGGCTGCAGCAACTCTCCACAAAAGAAGTGCTTTCGTGGGACGAGTACAACGAGCTCGAGCAGTCGTACTGCTTCATGATGCAGCTGCGGTTCATGCGACAGATCACGGCCGTGCTGGATGAAAACGAGCCCCCCGACAACTACATCAACCCCAAGAAGCTGTCGCGCATCGAGCAGACCATGCTGCG
>JAMOVG010000011.1 GCA_027061725.1 Desulfobacteraceae bacterium | reverse complement strand
GTCGGCGTGCTTGATGCGGCCGGCGGCGTTGATGCGCGGCGCCAGGCGGAAGGCGATGTCCTCGGCGTCCAGAAAACGCCCGCGCATGCCGGCGATTTCCATCAGCGACTGGATTCCCGGCCGGGGACGGCTGGCCATCATCTCGATGCCGGTGCGGGCCAGGATGCGGTTGTCGCCCACCAGCGGCACCATGTCCGCCACGGTGCCCAGCGCCACCAGGTCGCAGTAGTGCTTCAGGTTGGGGGCCGCACCGTCCGGCCAGAATCCGGCTTGCCGCAGGTGCCGGCGCAGGGCGATGAGCAGGCTGAAGGCCACCCCCACGCCGGCCAGGTTTTCGAAGCCGCCCGGTCCGTCGCTGCGCTTGGGGTTGATGACCGCCAGTGCCGGGGGCAGGTCCGTTCCGATGCTGTGGTGGTCGGTGATGATGACGTCCACCCCGGCCTCGGCGGCCGCCCGGGCGGCGGCGTGGCTGCCGGAACCGCAGTCCACGGTGATCAGCAGATTGATGCCCCGGGGGACGACGCATTGCCGCACGTGCGCTTCCTTGAAACCGTAGCCCTCCCGGATACGGTGGGGAATGTAGTGGCCCACGCGGGCGCCGGCCCGGGCCAGGAAGTCCACCATGATGGCCGTCGAGGTCACGCCGTCGACATCGTAATCTCCGAAGATCAGGATTTTTTCACGGCACTCCAGAGCGCGGTGAATCCGATTGACAGCCACATCCATATCCCTTAAGACAAAAGGCGGCTGCATGTCCTGCAGGGAAAGGCGCAGGAAGCGACGCGCCTCCTCGATGGAGTCGATGCCGCGGTTGATCAGCACGGCGGCCGTGGCGGGCTGGCAGGAAAGGCCCTGCTGCAGGCCGGCGATCTTGCGGGAGGACGGATTCTTTATGGACCAGCGGGGCGTCATGGAATCTTCCTATAGACAAAAAGGGGGGGGTGAACAACCGCTTTTTTGCATGCGGCGGGTGCCGGGCGAGACCACGCGCTATCACCTGCGCGTGGAGCGCAGCCAGATCAGTTTTTTGCGATTTATCTTTGAGGCCTATGATGGTATTGCTGTAGTCAGGACGGCAGACGCCCGCCAGGGGCGGCTCGTGCTGCACGTGGCCCCCGGATGCGAGGAGGTGGCGGAAGCGGTGCTGGCCGACCTGGCCAAAGACCTGCTCATCGAAGCGGTGTTGACGAACGGCGATTCGGTATTAGAAGATTAAAAAAGGGGAACATGTTAAACAGGCATCCGGTAGCAGCGGACAGCGCATACCGGACGGCGTTACTTTCCTATGAAAAGGCTTTACGTCCATACCATCGGATGTCAGATGAACGTCTACGACTCCGAGAAGATCGCCGGTCTGCTGGCCTCGCGTGGATACCGGATCACGCGCCGCCCCTCCGAAGCGGACCTGGTGGTGGTCAACACCTGCGCGATCCGGGAAAAGGCCGAACAGAAGGTGTTCAGCTACCTGGGGCGCCTGGCCGGCCTCAAGCGTCGCCGCGCAGATATGCTGGTGGCCGTGGGCGGCTGTGTGGCCCAGCAGCAGGGCGACCGCATCCCGGCCCGGCAGCCATGCGTGGACATCGTCTTCGGCACGCAGGCTATCGGGCGGCTGCCGGCGCTGGTGGAAAGGGCCGAGGCCGGTTTCGGGCCGCTGACCGACACGGGACCCGCCGAGGGCATCGAGATGATCACCGGCGCTGCTGCCGGGGGACTGGACGCCGGGATCAGCCGTTTCGTGACCGTCATGCGGGGCTGCGACAACTACTGCACATACTGCGTGGTGCCCTTCGTGCGCGGCCGCGAGGTCAGCCGCAGCCCGGAGGCGGTGGTGGCCGAGGTCCGGGAGCTGGTGGCCGATGGCGCCCGCGAGGTGACACTGCTGGGGCAGAATGTAAACAGCTACGGCCGCAAGGAGGGGCTGTGCTCCTTCGCCCGGCTGCTCGCGCGCGTCAATGCGGTGGATGGGCTGGCGCGCATCCGTTTCACCACCTCGCATCCCAAGGACCTGTCCGACGAGCTCATCGCGGCCTTCGGAAGCCTGGACAAGCTGTGCCGCCACCTGCACCTGCCGGTGCAGTCCGGTTCCGACGCCGTTCTCAAACGCATGAACCGCGGCTACACCCGCCAACACTACCTCGCGCGTGTGGAGCGCATCCGCGCAGCCTGCCCCGGCATCGCCCTGAGCACCGACATCATCGTCGGGTTTCCGGGTGAGACCGAGGAAGACTTCCGGCAGACCCTCGAACTGATCCGGGAAGTCGAATACGATTCGCTGTTCGCCTTCAAATACTCGGACCGGCCCGACGCACCGGCCCGGCGTTTTAGCCGCAAGGTCGCCGAAGAGGAGAAGAAGCGGCGTCTCAAGGCGGTGCTCGACACCCAGGAGCACATCACGCGCCGCAAAAACCGGCAGTGTGTGGGACGGATCGAGACGGTGCTGGTCGAAGGGGTCAGCCGCAGGAATGCGGCCGCCGGTGCCGGTGCCGCCCGGATGCAGTGGACGGGCCGGACGTCCGAGAACCGGATCGTCAACTTTTCCCGGGAGGAGGGCGCGGCTGTTGCGCCGCCGCAAACCGGTCAACTGGTGGACGTTCTCATCGAAAAGGCCTTCGCCCACTCGCTGTGGGGACGGGCGCCGGCAGTCCGCCCGGTGAAGCCCCGTCCGAAAGGAGATGCCTGCTATGCTGCATAAGGCCCACGTCGCGGGACTGACCATGGATCCGGCTTCCAATACGCCCATCATCATCCTCAAAATCGAGGAGAGCGGGGAGATGATCCCCATCTGGATCGGGCTCCTCGAGGCCACCTCCATCGCCTCGGCCCTCAAGGACATCACGTTCGACCGGCCCATGACCCACGACCTGTTCCGGAACTTCATTGACCTGCAGGGGCTGGTGATCTCCAAGATCGAAGTGTGCGACATCCGCGAAAACACCTACTACGCGCGCATCCACTTCAGTTCGGCCGAGGAGAGCTTCAGCATGGACGCCCGTCCCAGCGACGCCATCGCCCTGGCGCTGCGTTTCGACGCACCCATCTACGTGGACGAGAAGGTCGTCGAAAAGTCGGTGCAGGTGGAAGAACCGGTGGAAATCGCCGACGACAGCGAGGAGGGCAAGAAGTGGGCCGACTACCTGGAAAAGCTGTCGCCGGAGGATTTCGGAAAGTACAAGGTGTGACGCGGGGACTCAGGACGCGCCGCGGCGCATGGTGGCGATGACTTTCTGCAGGATTTCATCCAGGTCCGAAGCCGGTTCGAAGCCGATGAGGGCCTTGATTTTCTCGATGCTGGGCACGCGGCGCTGCATGTCCTCGAAGTCTTTTCCGAAGGCCTTTTCGTAGGGAATCAGCTCAATGGGCGAGGACGAGCCGGTCAGCTCGATGATGCGCCGCGCCAGGTCGACGATAGTGGTTTCCTCGGTCCCGCCCACGTTGAACACCTCCCCCACGGCCTGGGGACAGTCCACCAGCCCCATGAGCGCGTCCACCACGTCCTTGACGTAGGTGAAAGTACGCGTCTGGCGGCCGTCACCGTAGACGGTCAGCGGGCGGCCCGCAAGGGCCTGCTCCACGAACCGCGGAATGACCATGCCGTAGGCGCCGGTCTGGCGGGGGCCCACCGTGTTGAACAGGCGGGTGATGATGACCGCCAGGCCCTTGATGCGGTGGTAGGCCAGGGCGGTAAACTCGTCCATCAGCTTGGAGGCCGCGTAGCTCCAGCGGAACTTGCTGGAGGGGCCGTATATGATGTTGTCGGTCTCCACCAGCGGGGCGTGCATGTGCTTCCCGTAAACCTCCGAGGTCGAGGCAATGAGGACCTTCTTTTTGAACTTGGCACACAGTTCCAGCACTTTCTCGGTGCCCTGGATGTTGACCTTGATGGACTCCAGCGGGTTTTCCAGAATGTAGCGCACCCCTACGGCCGCCGCGAGGTGAAACACCACGTCGCAGATGCCCGTGAGTTCGAGCAGGGCGTTGTGGTTCAGGATGCTGTCGATGTGTACGAAGAAGCGGCCGCGGTAGCGTTCGTCCTTCTCGAAGGGCCGCACATTGTCCCGGGACCCGGTGGACAGGTCATCGATGATATAGACGTCGTCCCCGCGCTGGAGGCAGGCCTCGGCCAGGTGGGACCCGATGAAACCCGCGCCGCCGGTGATCAGAACCTTCATTTCGTTATCTTCTCCTGTGAATCGTGGCAGCGGCCTGCGGTACGCCAGGGGGGCGTTGCCGGCCTGCGATTTTTCCCTGCTGATGACACCATCGCGCCCAAAAAACAAGTGTTAACTGCCCGGCCGCCGGGAGCACCCCGGCGGAAGGCGACGGACAAATCGGCCCCCTCGGTGCGCCGGTTACCCGTGATCATGATGTTTATCTTTAAGAAAATGAGTGTGGTACTCGTTTTCCGTAAGATGATCCTTTAGCATGCGGGCCACGAGGTTGAAAATCTCTTCCAGTTCCCCGTCGCTGAGCCTGGGGATCAGTACGTCCATCAGCCGGTC
Source organism: Desulfobacteraceae bacterium (assembly GCA_027061725.1). Lineage (GTDB taxonomy): Bacteria > Desulfobacterota > Desulfobacteria > Desulfobacterales > JALSRD01 > JALSRD01. The sequence goes on along the minus strand of JAMOVG010000011.1, from coordinate 13,303 downwards.
GTCGGAGAACTTCTGCAGGTAGCAGCGCACGGTGTTCTCGTCGGTGCGGCGGTCGTAGCCGAAGCCCAGCAGCCCGTCGTAGTTTTCCACGAAATCGTGCCGGTGTTTTGCCATGGTTGCCCCCCTCTCTTTGGCAGTGCCGCCCTTGTAGCCGAAATCTGCCGCGGGGTCAAACGCTCTGGGCGCAGTGGCCGCCTATTGCGGCCGTGGCGGGTACGGCGCCGAAATTGCTTGACAGTCGACCGTGAACGCCTTATATAGACAGGAGATTCGGCGGGCACGAGCGTCTGCCGGAGGTTCCGGCAGCGGCTCCCACCGGCCGGAAATGACAATGATAACGGCTGTCTTCAGAGTTAATCGCAGGGCATTCTATATCCCCCACACTAAACCGTCTGGCAATCAATCCAGTTGCAGCAAGCCCCCGACAAAAAACCGGTGAAGTGATATGCGCCACCTAACGGCCGGTGCGGCAGCGGACTGAAAGCCATTAAATACGGAAACACCGGCAAACTCCCGTTTTTTTAAATTTCAGGTTGCTTTTTTACAAACGTCACCGCGCCGGAGCAGGCGACCGGCCTACGTGCACGACGGTCAAACATACAAACCTTTACCGCAACGAGTCGCAAACAACGGAGCAAGGATCGAATGAACATCGCTGAACTCAAGGAAAAGAAAATCAGTGAACTGACCAAAATGGCCAAGGAGCTCAAGATTGAAGGGGCTGCCGGTATGCGCAAACAGGAACTGATTTTTGCCCTGCTTCAGACCCAGATCGAAAAGAACGGCCTCATTTTCGGCGAGGGTACCCTGGAGATCCTGCCGGACGGTTTCGGGTTCCTGCGGGCGCCCAACTACAACTACCTGCCCGGCCCTGACGACATTTACGTATCGCCCTCCCAGATCCGCCGTTTCAACCTGCGAACCGGCGACACCGTTTCCGGCCAGATCCGGCAGCCCAAAGAGTCCGAGCGCTACTTCGCCCTGCTCAAGGTCGAGGCGGTCAACTACGAGGATCCCGAGGTGGCGCGCGACAAGATCCTCTTCGACAACCTGACCCCGCTGTACCCCAACCGCAAGATCAACCTGGAAACCTCGCCGGACAATTACTCCACCCGCATCATGGACCTGATGACGCCCATCGGTTTTGGCCAGCGCGGGCTGATCGTCTCGCCGCCGCGTTCGGGCAAGACCATGCTGCTGCAGAACATCGCCAACAGCATCATCGCCAGCCACAAGGATGTGATCCCCTTCGTGCTGCTCATCGACGAGCGTCCCGAGGAGGTCACCGATATGCAGCGCTCGGTGGACGCCGAGGTCATCAGCTCCACCTTCGACGAGCCCGCCGAACGCCACGTGCAGGTGGCCGAGATGGTCATCGAAAAGGCCAAGCGTCTGGTGGAGCACAAGAAGGATGTGGTCATCCTGCTCGACAGCATCACACGCCTGGCACGGGCGTACAACTCGGTGATTCCGCCCAGCGGCAAGATCCTGTCCGGCGGCGTGGACTCCAACGCCCTGCAGCGGCCCAAGCGTTTTTTCGGCGCGGCGCGCAACATCGAGGAGGGCGGCAGCCTGACCATCATCGCCACGGCCCTGATTGACACCGGCAGCCGCATGGACGAGGTGATTTTCGAAGAATTCAAGGGCACCGGCAACATGGAACTGGCCCTGGACCGCCGCCTGTCCGACAAGCGGATTTTCCCGGCCATCGACATCAAGAAGTCCGGCACCCGCAAGGAAGAGTTGCTGCTGCCCGAAAACGTGCTGAACCGCGTCTGGATCCTGCGAAAACTGCTCTCTTCGCTGAACCCGGCCGACAGCATGGAATTTTTACTTGAAAAAATGAGCGGAACGCGAAATAATCAGGAGTTTTTGGATTCCATGAACACATGATCGGTTTCCGGGGCGCGTACCCGGCGGCCGGCATGCGAAACCCGACAGCGTAAAAGCAAGGAGAGATGCGAGATGAAACCGGACATTCACCCGGCGTACGAAGAGACCACCATCACGTGCGCCTGCGGATACACCATGAAGGTGGGATCGACCAGAAAAGACATTCGGGTGGAAATCTGTTCCCAGTGCCACCCCTTTTTCACCGGCAAGCAGAAACTGGTGGACACCGCGGGACGCATCGAGCGTTTCCGCAAGAAATACGAGAAGTTTCAGAAAAAGCAGGAAAAGGCCGAGTCCTGATCCGCCTTTGGATACCCGGGCGGCCCGCGGCCGCGGCGCCGGTCGCCACTGTTACGGGGGACGCCGTTTTTTTCACCGGCCGCGCGTGATCCATTCGCGTGGCCGGACGGTTTTTTCGGAGGGGTGAAGTCACCGGCCGGGGCAGAAAGCGGCCTCCCGGCGCCCCGTGGAGCTGCAGCAGCCATGTTCGAACGACTCGAAGGCGTTGAAAAACGTTTCATGGAAACCGAGACCCTTCTGAGCGACCCCAAGGTCGTTCAGGACCGGCAGCTCTACGAGAAGACCGTGCGCGAGCACGCCGAGCTGAGCAAGATCGTGGCGGCTTACCGGCAATACCGCAAGAACGTCCAGGACCTGGAAGAGAGTATGGCGTTGCTGGCCGACAGCGACCCGGAGATCAAGGCCCTGGCCCGCGAGGAGGTCGACGAACTCGAAAAGCGGCGGGATGCCCTGGAAAAGGAGCTCAAGCTGCTCCTGATCCCCAAGGACGCCAACGACGAGAAGAACGTCATCCTGGAGATCCGCGCCGGCACCGGCGGCGAGGAGGCGGCCCTGTTCGCCGGAGACCTGTTCCGCATGTACTCGCGCTATGCCGAGAACCGCGGATGGAAGATCGAGATCATGGACCAGCACGCCACCGGTGTGGGCGGGCTCAAGGAAATCATCGCCATGATCCACGGCAAGGGGGCTTACAGCCGTTTCAAGTTTGAGAGCGGCACGCACCGCGTGCAGCGGGTGCCGGCCACCGAGGCCCAGGGCCGCATCCACACCTCGGCGGTCACCGTGGCCGTGTTGCCCGAGGCCGAGGACGTGGACGTCAAGATCGACCCTTCCGACATCAAGGTGGATGTCTTCCGCTCCACGGGCCCGGGCGGACAGAGCGTCAACACCACCGATTCGGCCGTGCGCATCACCCACCTGCCATCGGGCCTGGTGGTCACCTGCCAGGACGAGAAATCCCAGCTCAAGAACAAAAACAAGGCCATGAAGGTGCTCAAGGCACGCCTGCTGGACATCCGCATGCGCGAACAGAACGAGCAGCGCTCGGCCGAGCGCCGCAGCCAGATCGGAAGCGGCGACCGCAGCGAGCGCATCCGCACCTACAATTTTCCCCAGGGCCGCGTCACCGATCACCGCATCGGGCTGACGCTCTACAAGCTCGAGAGTATCCTGCAGGGGGATCTGGACGAGATCATCGACCAGTTAATCGCCTTTTACCAGGCCAAGGCGTTGCAGGAGACCGAAACCGCCGCACATGCCGACTGAGACCGAACCCCCCGCCTGGACCATCCTGAGCGTGCTGCGCTGGACCACCGCCTACTTTACCGACCGGCGGATCGACTCGCCCCGCACCACCGCCGAACTGCTGCTGGCCCACGCCCTGGGCGTTGCCAAAATCGACCTTTACCTGCGTTTCGACCAACCGCTGTTGCCGGAGGAACTGGCGGGCTACAAGGCCCTCATCCGGCGGCGCACCGCCGGGGAGCCCACCGCTTACATCCTGGGCGTGCGGTCGTTCTGGAACCAGGACCTGAGGGTCACGCCCGACGTGCTGATCCCGCGGCCCGAGACCGAGCATCTGGTGGAGGCCGCTCTGGAACTGTTGCCGTCCTGCGGGGAATCCGGCCGGCGCTGCAGGGTGCTGGACCTGGGCACCGGCAGCGGGGCCGTGGTGGTGGCCCTGGCGGCCGAGGCCGGCGGCCACCTCTTTTTTGCCGCCGACCGCAGCCCGCAGGCCCTGGCCGTGGCCCGCGAGAACGCCCGCCGCCACTTGCAGGAAACGCGCGTTCACTTCTTCGGCTCGCACTGGTTCCAGGCCTTGGGGAAAGGCCGCGCGGCCTTCGACCTGGTGGTCTGCAACCCGCCATACATCCCGACGGCCGACATCGGTGCGCTGCCCCCCGAGATCCGCCGCCACGAACCGCGCGGCGCCCTGGACGGCGGCCCCGACGGCCTGGCGGACATCCGCGAGGTCGTGGCCCGCGCCCCGGCACACCTCGCGCCCGGGGGGTGGCTGCTGCTGGAGATCGGCGCCGGGCAGCACACGGCCGTGGCCGACATCGTGCGGCGGGCGGGAAGGTACACCGACCCCGTATTCATCCGGGACTACAGCGGCCACCGGCGGGTGCTGAAAGTGGCCGCAGCAGGGTCCTGAGGCCTTTTTTCGCGTACGGACGTGCCATGGCCACTCCCGCGTCGACTATTTACCATGAATCACAACAAAACGGTTGATCCCGACGCCAAGGTCTGATACGTAATCCGTTTACCATAAATCGCACGCTCCCGGACCGCTTTTCCGGTGCCGAAAACGGTGGAAAGGCCGGGATGAGGGGAGCGGAGGAAAAACCAGAGAAAAGGAGACAAAATGGCTTACATCACCATGAAGGAACTGCTGGAAGCCGGTGTCCACTTCGGGCACCAGACCCGCCGCTGGAATCCCAAGATGAAACCTTACATCTTCGGGGCCCGCAACGGCATCTACATCATCGATCTGCAGAAAACCGTGCGCATGTTCCGCACGGCCTACGATTTCGTGGTCGACACGGTGGCCAACGGGGGGTCGATTTTGTTCGTGGGCACCAAAAAGCAGGCCCGCGAGTCGATTTACGAAGAAGCCAACCGCTGCGAAATGTTTTACGTCCACAACCGCTGGCTGGGCGGCATGTTGACCAATTTTCAGACCATCCGCAAGAGCATTGACCGCCTCAACTACCTCAACGGCATCGAGCTCGACGGCTCCATCAACATGTACCCCAAGAAAGAGCGCCTGAAGATGGCCAAGGAGCGCCGAAAGCTGGACGCCAACCTGGGCGGCATCCGCAACATGAAGGGGCTTCCCGCGGCACTTTTCGTGGTGGACCCCAAGAACGAGGCCATCGCCGTGCGCGAGGGGCGGCGCCTGAACATTCCCATCGTGGCCATCGTGGACACCAACTGCGACCCGGATGAGATCGACTACATCATTCCCGGAAACGACGACGCCATCCGCTCCATCCGGCTGATCACCTCGCGCATCGCCGACGCCTGCATTGACGGCCGCCAGCGTTACGAGGAGAAGCAGCAGGCCATGGCGGACAAGGGCGGCGAGGAGGAAAAGAGCGAGACCGCCGCCGCGGCCGCGGACCTCAAACCCGGCGAACGCAAGGTGATCTCCGACGGCACCGAGGGGCCGGTCATCGAGATCATCAAGCGGGCCACCAGCGAAACGGCCGCCGCGCCGGCCGAGGAGGGCGCCCCGGCGGCCGCAGCCGCACCGGCGCAAGACAGTGCTCCCGCGGCCGCACCGGCCGAAGAGAGTGCCCCGGCAGCGGCCGCACCGGCCGAGGAGAGCACCCCGGCCAAACCGGCCGAATAGACAGCGCCGGCCGGCGGGGGGCTGCCCATCCCGGCCGACGTGCAAAAGGACCGCTTCCCGGGCCTGCCCGGGAAAAGCTGCAAACCCGACACCTGAAGGCGGACGCCTTTCAGTATCATTACCAGGAGATATCGCTATGACGGCAGTAAGTGCAGAAATGGTCAAACAGCTCCGCGCCAAGACCGGCGCCGGCATAATGGACTGCAAACAGGCCCTGGGAGAGTGCGGCGGCGACATGGACAAGGCCGTCGAGTTCCTGCGCAAAAAGGGTCTGGCCACCGCCCAGAAGCGCGCCGGACGCGCCATGACCGAGGGCACCATCCAGTCCTACATCCACATGGGCGGCAAGATCGGCGTGCTGGTCGAGGTGACCTGCGAAACCGACTTCGTGGCCAAGAATGAGGATTTTGTCGAATTCGCCCGCAACGTGGCCATGCACATCGCGGCCACCAACCCGCTGGCCATCTCGCCCGAGGACGTGCCGGCCGAGACCGTCGAGAAGGAGATGGAGATTTACCGCGGCCAGGCCCGCGAGATGGGCAAGCCCGACAACATCGTGGACAAGATCGCCGAAGGCAAACTCAAAAAGTTCTACCAGGAGAACTGCCTGCTCAACCAGCAGTACGTCAAGGACCCCGACAAGACGGTGGCCGATCTGATCAACGAAATGATCGCCAAGATCGGTGAGAACATCACCATCAAGCGGTTCGCGCGCTTCCAAATCGGAGGGTAGACACCCTCATGAAGCCCCGATACAAGCGCATACTGCTCAAACTCAGCGGCGAGGCCCTGATGGGCGAGCAGGAATACGGCATCAGCGTGGAGATGATCCGCTACGTGGCCGGCGAGGTGCGCTCGGTCTACGACCTGGGCGTGCAAATCGCCATCGTGGTGGGCGGCGGCAACATCTTCCGCGGCATGGTAGGCACGGCCCATGGCATGGACCGTGCCTCGGCCGACCATATGGGTATGCTGGCCACGGTGATGAACAGCCTGGCCCTGCAGGACGCGCTGGAGAAAATGGGCATGCAAACCCGCGTGCTTACCGCCATCTCCATGCACGAGGTGGCCGAGCCCTATATCCTGCGGCGCGCCATCCGCCACCTGGAGCGCGGCCGCGTGGTGATCTTCGCCGCCGGTACCGGCAACCCGTACTTCACCACCGACACGGCGGCCGTGCTGCGCGCGCAGGAGATCCACGCCGAGATCCTGCTCAAGGCCACCAAGGTGGACGGGCTTTACGATGCCGATCCGGTCAAGGACAAGTCTGCCAAGTTTATCCGGCAGACGACCTACATGAACGTGCTGGAGAACCGGCTGCGTGTCATGGACGCCACCGCCATCTCCCTGGCCATGGACAATAACCTGCCGCTGACCGTCTTCAAACTCGACGTCAAGGACAACATCCGGCGGGTGGTCTGCGGCGAAAACGTGGGCACCCGCATCGAAGGCTGACAACCGCGCAACCACAGAAGAGGGAAAAGATCATGCTTCAGGAGATTTACGACGACACCCGGCAGAGTATGGAGAAAACCATCGCGTCGCTGAAGAATGAACTCAACCGGGTGCGCACCGGTCGTGCCTCGCTGTCGCTGCTGGACGGCATCCGCGCCGACTACTACGGAACGCCCACGCCGCTGAACCAGATGGCCACGCTGTCGGTTCCCGAAAGCCGCCTGATCGTGATTCAGCCCTGGGACGTGTCGGCCATCAAGGAGATCGAGAAGGCCATCCTGAAGTCCGACCTGGGCCTGACCCCTTCCAGCGACGGCAAGCTGATCCGTATCTCGGTGCCGCCGCTGACCGAGGAGCGGCGCAAGCAGCTCGTCAAGGTGGTGCACAAGATCGCCGAGGACCACAAGATCGGCATCCGCAACATCCGCCGCGATGCCAATGAGATGATCAAAAGCCTGAAAAAAGACGGCGATGTCTCCGAGGATGACGCATTCCGGGGACAGGACGAAGTCCAGAAGATCACCGACGAGTTCATCAAGATGATCGACGAGCTCTACGCGGAAAAAGAGAAGGAAATCCTTGAATTCTAATGAAACCGTCCTGCAGCGTTTCGACCTCGACGGCGACCGGCTCCCGGCCCACGTCGCCGTCATCATGGACGGCAACGGCCGCTGGGCCAAGTCCCGCCTGCTGAACCGCATCAAGGGGCACGAGCAGGGTGCCGAGACCGTGCGCATGGTGGTGCGCACCAGCCGCGAAATCGGCATTCCGGTTCTGACTCTCTACGCCTTCTCCTCCGAAAACTGGCAGCGCCCCCAGACCGAGATCTCGGCCCTTATGAGGCTGCTCAAGCGTTTCCTGCGCTCCGAGAAGGCGGACATGCTGGAGAACAACATCCGCTTCAACGCCATCGGCGATCTGCAGCGTCTGCCCGGCGACGTCCGGCAGGCGGTGGACTACACCATGGAGGTGACCCGTGAAAACACCGGGCTGCTGCTCAACCTGGCGCTGAGCTACGGTGCCCGCGACGAGATCACCGCCATGGTGCGGGCCGTGGCCGAGGACGTTGCCGCCGGGCGGCTGCGCCCGGAGGATATCTCCCGGCAAGTGGTTTCAGATCACCTGTACACCCGCGGCATGCCGGACCCGGACCTGCTGATCCGCACCAGCGGGGAAATGCGCGTGAGCAACTTCCTGCTCTGGCAGATCGCCTACAGCGAGATTTTTGTCACCCGGACGTTGTGGCCCGACTTCAGCCGTGAGGAGTACCTTTCCATCATCCGGGAATACCAGAAGCGCGACCGCCGTTTCGGGCGGGTGACTTCCTGAGGAGGTGCCGCATGCACCGCAACCGCTGGATCACCGGAATCGTCCTGCTGCCGCCGCTGGTGGCGCTGATCGCCTTCGGTCCCCCGTTCCTTCTGGCGCTGCTGGCGGGACTGGTGGCACTGCTGGGCCTGTGGGAGTATTTTCGCATCGTTTTCGCCGACGGCTTCGACGCCGATGTGTATGTATTGATGGCACTGGCCGCGGTGGCCGCCTTGGGGCTGCTCTGGGCAGCCTACCAGCCCGCGACGGCACTCATCCCGGCGGTCCTGTTTCTTGACCTGGCGGCCTGCGCACTGTTTCTCGTCTTTCGTTTCCGCGAGGATTTCCCGGCCGTTTCGATGGTGGTGCGGCAGGTCTGCTCCGTGGTCTACATCCCCCTGAACCTGGCCTGCCTGGTGCTGCTCTACCGCAGCGGTGACCAAGGGGCGGCCTGGGTGTTCCTGGTGCTGGCCGTGGCGTTCGCCGGCGATACGGCCGCCTTCTACGTGGGGCGCCGCTGGGGCCGGCGCAAGCTGTGCCCCAACGTCAGCCCGGGAAAGACCGTGGCCGGCGCCCTGGGCGGCGTGAGCGGTTCCATGGTGGCCGGGGCACTCGTAAAGGGGATGGGCCTGCCCGGCGTGCCGTGGCCTGAAGTGCTGCTGTTCTGCGCCCTGGCTGCGGCCCTGGGCCAGATCGGAGACCTGTTCGAGTCGATTCTCAAGCGCACCTCGGGGGTCAAGGATTCCGGACGCCTGCTGCCCGGTCACGGGGGCATCCTGGACCGCATCGACGCCCTGCTTTTCGTGGCCCCGGCGGCCTATCTGTTCCGTACTCTTGTAGGATCGTAGCCTCATGACCACCAGTGTCTTTGCTTTCATCATCGTGCTGGGCGTGCTCATTTTCGTGCACGAGTTCGGCCATTTCATCGTGGCGCGTCTGTGCGGAGTGGGGGTCGAAAAGTTCTCCCTGGGCTTTGGCCCACGCATCCTGGGAAAGAAGATCGGCCTGACGGAATACCGCATTTCCGCCATTCCCCTGGGCGGCTACGTCAAAATGGTGGGTGATGAGCCCGACGCCGATGTGCCGCCGGAGCTGCTGCCGCTGTCTTTCACGCACAAGTCCCTGACGCGACGCTTCCTGATCGTGGCCGCCGGGCCGGTGTTTAACATCCTGCTGGCGGTGGTCATTTTCTTTGTGCTCTTTCTGGTCTCCGGCACCTTCGTACTGCAGCCCACCGTGGGCAAGGTAACGCCGGGCTCCCCGGCCGCGCGGGCCGGGCTGCAGAGCGGCGACCGTATCGTGGCCATTGACGGCCGGCCGGTGGACACCTGGGAGCAGATGGCCGGGATGATCACGGGTAGCGGCGGCCGGCCCCTGGAACTGATCGTGCGCCGCGACGGGAAGGAGCTGGCGCTGACGGTGACGCCCGAGCCGACGAAGACGCGCAACATATTCGGCGAGGAGATCTCGCGCTATGTGATCGGCATCACCTCGGCAGGGGATGCCAGGGCCGTGAAACTCGGACCGCTGGAGGCCATGGGCCAGAGCGTGGTGCAGACTTGGCAGATCACTGAGCTGACCGTGCTCAGCGTGGTCAAGCTGATCCAGGGCAGCGTGTCGGCCAAGACCCTGGGCGGGCCGCTGATGATCGCCGAGATGGCCGGACAGCAGGCCAAGGAGGGCACCTCCAACCTGGCCTTTTTCATCGCGCTGCTGAGCATCAACCTGGCGATCCTCAACTTTCTGCCCATCCCGGTGCTCGACGGCGGCCACCTGATGTTTTTTGCCATTGAGGCCATCCTGCGGCGCCCGCTGAGCCTGCGCGCCCGTGAGATCGCCCAGCAGGCCGGCATCTTCATTCTCATTCTGCTGATGATATTCGTGTTCTACAATGACATCACGCGCATGTTTTTCAGCTAGCGCGGCGCCGCCGCGCCGGAAACGATCCGGGACCGTCAGCCACGGCCCCTCAACGACCGTTTAACCCCCAAACGCGGAGCCAGCCGCTATGCCCTATCAGCTGGAAATCACCCTCAAGCCGCACCTGCTGGACGCCGAAGGCGAGGCCATCCGACGCAAGGCCCGGGATTACTTCGGCTTCGAGCTTTCCGCCGTGCGCACCATACACATCGTCACCTTCGACGTGCGCCTGACCGACGCGCAGCGGGAGGTGCTCCGGAAGGAAGTCTTCACCAACCCCGTCACCCAGGTCTCCTCCTACCGCCCACTGGCGGTGGACTTCGACTGGACCATCTGGGTGGGCTACCGTCCCGGGGTGCGCGACAACCCCGGCAGCACGGCTGCAGAGGCCCTGGAAGACGTGCTGGGCATCCGCCTGGCCGAGGGCGAGGCCGTCTACACCTCCCGGCGCTACTGCGTGCGCGGCGGGGACCTGGACCGCAGCGGGGCCGCACGCATTGCAGCAGAACTGCTGGCCAACGACATCATCCAGCGCTGGAAGGTCGTCGATGCCGCCGGATGGGACCCGCAGGAAGGCGTGGGACTCAACGTTCCCAAAGTGGTGCTGGACCACAAACCCACAATAGAGATCATCTCCATCGGCAGCGACGAGGAACTGCAGCGCATCAGCGACCGCCGCAACCTGGCGCTCAACCCGGCCGACATCCCCACCATCCGGGCCTACTTCCTGGACCCCGAGGTGCGACGGGCGCGCGCCGAAGTGGGGCTATCGGATCCGACCGATCTCGAGCTGGAGTACATTTCCCAGGCCCGCAGCGACCACTGCAACCACAACACGTTCCGCGGTCTCTTTCGCTACCGGGACCTGGACACCGGCGAGGACGAGACCGTTGACAGCCTGTTCCGGACCTGCATCGAGGCCCCGACCCTGGCCCTGCAGAAACGCAAGGACTGGGTCGTCTCGGTGCTCTGGGACAACGCCGGCGTGGGGCGTTTTGACGAGGACAACCTCTACGTCATTACCGGCGAGACCCACAATTCGCCGTCCAACATGGAGGCATATGGCGGCGCCATTACCGGCATCGTGGGCGTCTACCGCGATCCCATGGGCACCGGCCTGGGCGCCCGGCTGGTGATGGGCAGCTACGGCTTCTGCGTGGGGCCCCGGGACTATGACGGGGACCTCAAGCCCCACCTGCACCCGCGCCGGCTGCTGGACGGCGTTATCGAGGGGGTACGCGACGGCGGCAATAAGAGCGGCGTGCCCACCACCTTCGGCCAGGTGCTTTTCGACCCCGGCTACATCGGGAAATCGCTGGTTTTCGTGACCGCCGTGGGCATGATGCCCGCGCGCGTGGCCGGCCGCCCCTCGCACGAGAAGCGCACCCGCCCCGGCGATCTGATCATCATGTGCGGCGGCCGCGTGGGAAAGGACGGCATCCACGGTGTGACGGCCTCTTCCGAGGTTTTCAGCGAGAACACGCCCGCCGGACACGTGCAGATCGGCGATCCCTACACCCAGAAAAAGATGCACGATTTCCTGATAGAGGCCCGCGACCAGGGCCTGATCCGCTTCATCACCGACAACGGCGGCGGCGGGCTGTCCTCCTCCATCGGCGAGTCGGCGCGCTTCGCCGGCGGCTGCGAGGTCCAGCTCGACCGCGTACCGCTCAAGTACGAGGGCCTCGACCAGTGGGAGATCTGGGTGTCCGAGTCCCAGGAGCGCATGACGGTGGCCATCGCCCCCGAAGACCTGGAGCGCTTCATGGCGCTCTCGCGCCTGCACGCCGTGGAGAGCACCGTCATCGGCCGCTACACCGACTCGGGCAAGCTGCACGTCACCTGGGAGGGCGAGACCTGCGCCTACGTGGATCTGGACCTGCTGACGGCCGGTTTTCCCCAGTGGGAATTCGATGCCCACTGGCGTTCCCCCGAGAGCCGCGGCCTGTGCGAGCCCGTTATCGGCACCCCGCGTGACTACGGCCGGCTGCTGACCGACATGCTGGCGCGCCCCAACCTGTGCAGCAAGGAGTGGATCACCCGCCAGTACGACCACGAGGTCCAGGGGTCGAGCATCGTCAAGCCCCTGGTGGGCCGCCGGCGCGATGTGCCCTCGGACGCGGCCGTTATCCGGCCGGTGCTGGACTCGTCCCGCGGCCTGGCCTTTTCGCAGGCGCTGCTGCCGGCCTACTCGGCCATCGACGCCTACCCCATGACGGCCTGCACCATCGACGAAGCCGTGCGCCGGCTGGTGGCCGTGGGCGCCGATCCCGAACACATCGGCGGGGTGGACAATTTCTGCTGGCCCAGTATCGGCTACGACCCGGCGGGCAACCCGGACGGGCGTTTCAAGGCCGCCCAGCTGGTGCGCTCCTGCCGCGCCCTCAGGGACCTGTGCCTGGCCTACGGCATTCCGCTGCTCTCGGGAAAGGACAGCATGTACGTCGACGGCCACCTGCCCGGCCCCTACGGCGAGACGCGCAAGGTCTCGGCCCTGGAGACGTTGCAGTTCTCGGCCATCGCGCTGATCGAAGACATCACGCGCTGCACCACCCTGGAGAGCAAGTTCGAAGGCGACCGGGTTTACCTGCTGGGCACGACGCGCGACGAACTGGGCGGCTCCGAGTATTACGCCCACCTGGGCTTCACCGGCCTGCATGTGCCGCAGGTGCACCCCGATGATTTCATGCCCCTGTACCGGGCGCTGTCGGCGGCCATCACCGCCAACCTGGCCGCCTCGGTGCACGGCATTTACAGTGGCGGCCTGGGCGTGCACCTGGCCCTGGTGGCCATGGGGGGCGACCTGGGCATGGAGGTCGACCTGCGCCGCGTGCCGGCCGAGGACTGCGCGCGTGACGATCGCCTGCTTTTTTCGGAGTCGGCCGGTCGTTTCATCGTCACTGTGGCACCGGAGGATTGCGCCGCTTTCGAGGAGCGCTTTGCCGGGCTGCCGCTGGCCGACATCGGTCGCGTAACCGCCGACGCGCGCCTGTGCATCACCGGCCTGGACGGCGCAACCATTGTGGATGCCCCGCTGGATGGACTCAGAAGGGCCTGGAAGGCCCCCTTTGG
>JAMOVG010000010.1 GCA_027061725.1 Desulfobacteraceae bacterium | reverse complement strand
TGGAGGTAATTCCCTATGTCATCCCGGGGCGCACCGGCGCCCAGCTGCTGCCCGAAGACCTGGCCCTGCTCAACGAGCACTGCCCCAACGTCAACACCGTCAAGGAAGCCACCGGCGATCTGGGAAACATGAAGCGTACGCGGGCCTGCTGTGGGTCCGATTTCACCATTCTGTCGGGCGACGACGGGATGACCTACACCATCATGACCGATCCGCAGGTGGCCGCCGCCGGCGTGATATCCGTGATTTCCAACGTGGCACCGGCCGCCGTGGTCAAGCTGGTACGCCTGCTCTCCGAGGGCCAGCAGGATGCCGCCCGCGAACAGGCCGCGGCGCTGGAGCCGCTCTTCGGCCTGGTGACGGTCAAGACCACGGAGGCCACGCCCCACGGGGAGGTGGTCTGCCGGGCCCGCAACCCGCTGGGCGTCAAGACCCTCATGTCGATCCTGGGCATGCCTTCGGGAGGGTGTCGGCAGCCCCTGGGCAGGATGAGCCGCAAGGGGCTGGAGACGGTGCTGGCCGCCGCCCGCAAGACCCATGCCGAGCACCCGGAGGTTTTGGCGCCGGTGGCCGATTTCTTCGGCGTAGACATCGGGGAGCGGCTGGAGAATCCGGCCTACAGGGAGGATCTCAGCTACACCAGTTATTCGTCGGGGGAAACCCGATAAACAGGCCTTGCGCTAAGAACCAAAAAACGCCTGTCCGTGGGAGTGCGGACGGGCGTTTTCCGCTGGATAGGCGGCTGCGGGGAAAGGCGCGCTTTCACGAGTCGGGTCGGTTCCCTCCGGCTGCCGGCGGTGAAGGGGATTTGTCTCCACTGCCGGAAGTCGCCTGTGCCTTGCGGTTCTGTTCGGCCTGTTCCAGTAGCTCGGTTTTGAACAGCACCTCCTTGAGCCAGCGCAGGCCGAATTGAAGCAGTTCGATCTCGTCTCCCCTTATTTTTTCCAGGGAGCCTTCGTCAGCAGGGTAGCGCTCCAGAAAGGAGCTTTCGAAGACGAAACGGCGGAACTTGTCGACGTTGTAACTGGCTGTGAAAAACATCTGCTTGGCCTGTTCGGTCATGCGGATGTGAGCCGGAAAGGAGCGTTTGCGCACCAGCAGGTCGGTCCATTCGGCATTGATGCGGTCACGCAAATCCACGCCCTGGTCCTGTCGCCATTCGGTCACGGTCCACTCTTTTGGCTCCTCGAAACCCTTGCAGTGGGGCTCCCGGACCATGAAGTAGAACCCCTCGCCCTCCACATTGCTCAGGTGGGTCATGGTGGCCACGCCCAGGGGGTAGTAACGGCAGGTGGTGGGCCGGTCGGCATAAACGATGCAGCCGTCGTCGCGTACGAAAGGGCATGATTTGCGCTCGTCGTCCAGCATTTTCAGGACGACCACCGGCAGATCGGTCTTTTCCAGCAGCTGCGGCTCGGTGTAGATGGCCAGAAATTCCTCCGACGAGAGGCCCAGCCGGTTCTTTAGCAGGATGATGTCGTAGGGCGTCAGCATGATGCGGATGCCGCGGCAGCAGCGCGTGAAGCACGGCACCCCTGGGTGGCAGCGAAACGTAAAGCGGCTGTCGGGGGTCAGCTGGGTCGGTTCCACCAGGGCCTGTGAGGCAGACGGATCATCATTCATGGAATTTGTCCTTTACACCAGAAATTAAAGGGGGCTTTGCGATCGTGCGGTACCGTACCTTCGGGAAAACCGCTGTTCGTACCGGAGGCCTTCAATTGCCCACGGGTCTGCGGGGTCGGCCGAACCCGAATCGATTAAAATACGTGACTAGGGGGGGCTTGTCAATCTATTGCTCTTTTTTACTGAAATACAGGTTGGCAAGGGCCAGCACGGAGGTGCCCACGATCAAAAGGAAAGAGATGGCGTTGATGACAGGTGTGCTGCCGTCACGTACCTGCAGGTAGAGGTTGATGGGCAGGGTCGGCTCCGAGCCCACCAGGAAAAGCGTGGTATTGAAATTCTCAAAAGACATCAGGAAGGCCACTGCAGCCGATGCCAGGATGGCAGGTTTCAGAAAGCGCAGGGTGATATAGCGGATCACCTGGAGACGGGTAGCCCCCAGATTCAGGGCGGCCTCTTCCAGGGTGCGGTCGAACTTTTTCAGGCGGGCCGACACCACCAGGGTCACCAGGGTGGTGATGAAAGAGAACTGGCCTAGGATCACCAGCCCCAGTCCCGGTCGCAGGATGCCCACGTCCATATGCAGGCTCTCTTCGAAGAAAGTGCCCAGGGTATTGGAGAAGAGCAGGATCGAAATGCCCAGGATAACCCCCGGGATCACCAGGGGAGCCAGCATGAGGAAATAGAGCGCCTGCTTGAAGCGGAAATTTTCCTGTTCGAACAGGAATGCACCGCAGGTGCCCACGATAGTCGACAACAGGCTGACGGCCACGGCCACCTTGACGCTGACCCAGATGCTGTCCAGGTTTATCTGGTCGTGGAAGATGCCCACGCGGTCGGGGAGGTTGGCCGTGAACCAGTCCAGCGTGAAGCCTTTCCAGGGAAGCGACGGGAACTGCGAGTCGTTGAAGGCAAGGATGCAGGTGATCAGTAGCGGGGCGAACAGGAAAATGAAGAAACAGGTCACGTAGATTTTGAAACAGACGGTGTAAGTTCGAGAATTGGGAAGTGTCCGTATCATTGCACCACGCTGCTTAGTTTCTGCCGGCTGAGCTTGAGCCCGGCCCAGATGACCAGAGAGGACAGCACCAGCAGCAGGAAGCCGAAAGCCGACCCCTGGTTCCAGTTGAAGGAGGCGATGAACTCGTTGTAAATCTGTTCGGTGAACCACAGGGAATTCTTGCCGCCCATTAGGTTGGGTGTCAGGTAGTTGCCCAGGGTCAGCATGAATACCACGATAGATCCCGAAACGATCCCCGGGATGGCGTGCGGAACGATGATTTTGAAAAGGATGTTCCACATGTTGCCGCCAAGGTCATAGGCCGCTTCGATGAGACCGTCGTCCAGGCTCTCCAACACCGAGATCAATGGCACGATCATGAAGAGCATGGAGGTGTAGACCAGGCCCATGATCATGGTGGCGTCGTTGTAGAGCATCTCTACCGGTTGGTGCAGGATGCCCAGTTTGATCAGGAGATGATTGATCACCCCGCTTTCACGCAGCAGAATCATCCAGCCGTAAACACGCACCAGTTCGCTGACCCAGAAGGGCATCAGGATGAGAGTCATGAAAAATCCCTGAAAACGGGTGCCCACCACCTTGGTGATGTAAAAAGCCAGCGGAAAGGCGATCAGCAGGGTCAGGAACGTCACCGTGATGGAATACACCGCGGTGCGTACGAAGGTCAGCCAGTAGATTGGTTCATCAAAGAAGTTAAGGTAGTTGGAAAGGCTCCAGACCATGTCACCAGCGTCGTTTTCGATGCGGAAAGACATGATTAGAAGGTCGATGTGGGGCAGCACGATCAGCAGAAACAGCCACAACACCACCGGTGCCAGAAAGAAAAACAGGGTCCATCGAAGCTGGCGTTTCATGGTGAGGTGTCTTCCCCGGCAAAGCAGATGCCGGCGCGTTCGTGCCAGCCGATTTCGATGCGGTCTCCCACCTGCACGTAGTCGTACTGCCGGTTCTGGGGCAGGGCTACCAGCAATTCGGTGTCTTTGCCCAGCGGATTCACCAGCAGGCGGCTGTTGGCCCCGTCGAACAGGATGGCCTTGACCACCACCTTGAATCGGTTGAGATTCCCAATGCCCGGGTCCGGTTCTATAAGCATGGATTCCGGCCGCAGGAAAAGATCGACTTTCCGACCGGGTTCGAAGCGCTTGGTTCCCCGCAGCCGGAAATGCTCGCCATCGTTGGTTTCAATTTCGGTGATGACCTCATCGGAATCCCCGGATGCACTGTGCTTCACCCGGCCTGACCAGGCGTTGTTGTCGCCCACGAACTGGGCCACGAAAGGGGTGTGAGGGCGGTTGTAGAGATTGGGCGGCGTGTCTACTTGTTCGAATCGGCCGTGGTTCATGACGGCCACCTTGTCGGACATCACCAGGGCCTCGGACTGATCGTGGGTGATGTAGACGAAGGTAGTGCCTACTTCGGCCTGCAGTTTCTTCAACTCCACCTTCATTTGTTCGCGCAGCTTGAGATCCAGTGCGCCAAGGGGTTCGTCGAGCAGCAGCACAGTGGGTTCCAGCACCAGGCAACGGGCAATGGCGACGCGTTGCTTTTGACCGCCGGAGAGCTGGTCGATCTTCTTATCGCCGAATCCCGGCAGGCCTACGCGCTCCAGGATGCTGCTGACCTTGGTGTTGATGGTGTCCCTTTTTTCTCCCCGGCGCTGCAAACCGAAGGCGATGTTCTGCGCCACGGTCATCATGGGAAACAGCGCCAGATGTTGAAAGATGAGATTCACGGGACGTCGAT
>JAMOVG010000009.1 GCA_027061725.1 Desulfobacteraceae bacterium | reverse complement strand
AAGAAACGCACCGTGCTGGAGATTATCGAGTAACCGGTGGCGAGAAACACCGAGGCATGGCTGACCATCGGGGAGATTGTCGGCGTTCACGGCATTCGCGGCAATGTCAAGATCCTGCCCCACGCAGACGCCGCGCCGCTCTTCGACCCCGCCCGGCCGCTGGAGATCGCCTACCGAGACGGGCGCAGGGAACAGCGCGTGTTGCAGTGGGTCAAACCCCACAAGCGCCTGCTGCTGGCGGCGATTGAGGGCATCGGGGACCGCACGGCCGCCGAGTCGCTGGTAGGGGCGCGGGCCGTGATGCGCCGCGCAGATATGCCCGAACCCGAGCCCGGCAGCTATTACTGGAACGACCTGCTGGGACTGGCTGTGTACACACGTGAATCGGAGTATCTGGGGGTGCTTGAAAACATCATCGCCACCGGCAGCAACGACGTGTACGTGGTGCGCGGGGAAAAGCGTGAGGTGCTGGTTCCCGCCCTGACTACGGTGGTGCTGGAAATCGACCTGGAGGCCGGCACCATGCGTGTGGACCTGCCCGAGGGGCTTTAAGTGGCCCGATTCATCCATGCGATGGCATCCGTCCGTCAATGCATTATGCCCGGCTGCGTTGCGAAAAACCCGACCTATTTCCGATATGCCGGAGTTTTCGCGCCTTGCCGGACAGGCGTCTGGGCGGCTTCGGTGCGTCCCCGGTTTTCGGAGCCGGACCGCTGAGATGAGCCCATGCCGGTGGCCATGAAATTTGCGGTTCTGACGATTTTTCCCGAAATGGTGGCCCCTTTTGCCGCCCACGGCATCGTGCGGCGGGCGGTGGAGAGCGGCCGCGTTTCCATTTCGGTTGTCGATATCCGGGAATTTGCGGCCGGCCGGCACCGCGTTACCGACGACCGGCCATACGGCGGCGGGTGCGGCATGGTGATGAAGCCCGAACCGCTGGCGGCGGCTGTCCGGGCGGCGCGCAGGCAGATGCCGGAGGCCCTGACGGTTCACCTGACGCCCCAGGGGCGGCCATTCGACCAGGACCTGGCCCGGCAGTTGGCGCGGGAAAAGGGCCTGGTGCTGGTGTGCGGCCGATACGAGGGTGTGGACGAGCGGATCTGCCAGGATTTCGTGGACGCCGAGATCTCCATCGGCGACTACGTGCTGACCGGCGGCGAGCTGGCCGCCATGGTGGTCATGGACGCCGTCATCCGGCTGATCCCCGGCACTTTGGGCCACGAGGACTCGGCTGAACAGGATTCCTTCTGCGACGGTCTCCTGGAGCACGGGCACTACACCCGCCCAAGCCGTTTCGAGGGCCACGGGGTGCCCGAAGTGCTGCTGTCGGGAAACCACGCCGAAATCCGGCGTTGGCGGCAGGAGACCGCGCTGATTCGCACATTTTTGAAGCGGCCCGACCTGCTGGCGCAGCGGCCGCTGAGCGACGCGGAAACCGCGATTTTGAAACGGTGGTGCCGGGATATTGAAAGACTGCTGCAACGCCAGGCTGAGCATCGCGCTGATGCATCACCCGGTGATCAACAAGAAGGGTGAGATCATTGCGTCGGCGGTGACCAACCTGGACTTGCACGATATTTCGCGTGCAGCCCGCACGTTTGGTGTCGGGCGTTTTTTTGTGGTGACGCCCCTGGCCGATCAACGGCGCCTGGTGGACCGCATCGTCGCGCACTGGCGTCGGGGCGCCGGCGCGGCGTACAACCCGGACCGCCGGGAAGCGCTGGCCACCATCCGGGTGACCCGCGACCTGACGGAGGCCGCGGCGCAGTTGGCGGCCGAAACTGGGCAGCGGCCGGCGCTGGTGGCCACCACCAGCCGGCGCCGTGAGGGATGCATTGCATTCAACGACGCACGCGCCATGCTTGAACGGGGACGGCAGCTGCTGCTGCTGTTCGGAACGGCCTGGGGGCTGGCCCCCGGACTGGTGGCGGAAAGCGATTTCGTGCTGGCACCCATCGCGGGGCCCACGGACTACAATCATCTTTCGGTGCGATCGGCGGCCGCCATCATCCTTGACAGGCTGCTGGCGCGTTAGCCGTGCAACGGGGGGGCGTTGCGCGCCATGTAAAAAAATGTAGCCGCATAAACAATCGATATGGTAAAGGGCGCACAACCTGAAGGAAGACACGGACCTGGGCCTGCCTTCCGCGAAGCCGCCCGACAAACGAAACACAACCGACAGACGAGACAGATCGATACAGGGGGAACCATGCAGCAGATCAAGCAACTTGAACGAGAAATGATTCGCCTGGACATGCCCGACTTCCAGGCTGGTGACACCGTCAAGGTACACGTGAAAATCCGCGAGGGCAACAAGGAGCGTATCCAGGCCTTTCAGGGCGTGGTGATCAGCAAGCGCAAGGGCGGCGCCAACGCCACTTTCACCGTACGCAAGGTCTCTTACGGCATCGGCGTGGAGCGCGTCTTTCCCATGCACTCCCCGGCCATCGACCGGGTGGAGGTCATCACCCGCGGCCGGGTGCGTCGTTCCAAGATCTACTACCTGCGCAAGCTGCGCGGCAAGGCCGCCCGTATCCGGGAGCGCCGCTTCAACTAGCCCGTTCCCGGGCCAACGGACCGCAAAAGCCGTTTGATCGCCGGGGCCGCGGACCAAACACCGCGCTTCGGCCGGAGCTCCCGCACCGGCGGGGCGCGCCGGCACCCGCTGCGACGACGGCAGCGGGCGGGGGCGTGCCGCCTTCCCGGGCAGCGGGAACAATCGGGGGAACGGGCCCATGACAGATGTCTGGCACTACGAGAAAAGGGCGCATCGGCGGGGATTTTCAATCGTTGCCGGCGTCGATGAGGCCGGTCGCGGGCCGCTGGCCGGACCGGTGGTGTCGGCGGCCGTGATCCTGCCGCCGGCCTGCGCCCTCGAGGGCCTGGACGACTCCAAGAAGCTGACGCCGGCCCGGCGCGAAGCGCTGTACCCGCGCATTTACGCCCGGGCCGTTTCCGTGGGCATCGGCATCGTGGACGCCCCCGAGATCGACCGCATCAATATCCTGCAGGCGGCCCTGCTCTCCATGAAGATGGCGGTGGACAATCTGGCGCCGCGGCCGGATTACCTGCTCATCGACGGGAAGTTCGGCATTGCTGCGGACATCGCCCAGGAGGCCGTGGTGCACGGCGATCAGCTGAGTGCCTCGGTGGCGGCGGCCTCCGTCGTGGCCAAGGTGACGCGCGACCGGCTGATGCTGGGCTGCCACCGCCAGTTTCCCCAGTACGGATTCGACCGCCACAAGGGCTATCCCACACGCGCCCATCGCGAGGCGCTGCAGCGCTTTGGATCGTGCGTGCTGCACCGGCGAACTTTCCGCGGCGTGCGTGAACACCGGACCGCCCGGGGGACGCCGGCGTGAAGACGCCGTCACGGTTCGGCCGCAGCAGCGAGGCCCTGGCCGCCGCCTATCTCAGGGGGCGGGGGTACCGCATCGTCGAACGCAACTACCGCACGTCGCTGGGGGAGATCGACATCATCGCCAGGGACGGCGACACCATCGCCTTCGTGGAGGTCAAGGCACGCCGCAGCCGTCGCTACGGTCCGGCCAAGGGGGCCCTGACGGCCACCAAGCGGCGCACCATCTGTCGGGTGGCGCAGCTATACCTCAAGGCCACCGGCCAGAGCGGCGTCCGGGCACGCTTCGACGTGGTGGCTATCGATACCGCCGCCCGGGGGCCCCGTATCGAACTCATCCAAAATGCCTTTCCACTGGTCTCCTGACAATTCCGCCGATGCCCGGCTGCCGGCCGGCCTGTACGTGGTGGGCACCCCCATCGGCAACCTCGGGGACATCACCCTGCGTGCCCTGGAGACCCTGCGGAGCGTCGACCTCGTGGCCGCCGAGGACACGCGCCGCACCGGTCGTTTGCTCTCCCACTACGGCATCCGAAACAAGCTGATCTCCTGCCACGAGCACAACGAAGAGCAGCGGGCCGCCGGACTGGTCGAGCGGGTTCGCGGCGGGGCAGCGGTGGCTCTGGTGACCGACGCCGGCATGCCGTCGGTTTCCGATCCCGGCTACGCACTGGTGGTACAGACCGTCGCCGCCGGGCTGCCGGTGGTGCCCGTGCCGGGCGTGTCGGCGGTCACCACCGCTCTGAGCGTGGCCGCGCTGCCCACCGACAGTTTCCTGTTCGCCGGCTTTCCCCCCCGTCGCACATCCCGGCGGCGGCGTTTCCTGGCCGATCTTTCGCCGGAAAAGCGTACACTGGTGTTTTTCGAGTCCCCCCGGCGCATCGCGGCGCTGCTGGCCGATGTGCACCGCGTGCTGGGCGACCGTCGCGCGGTGCTGGCGCGGGAAATGACCAAACAGTACGAGGAGTTTCTGCGCGGCACGGTCAGTGAACTGCTGCGGATGCTCGACGAACGCCCGGCCGTGCGCGGCGAACTGACCCTGCTGGTGGCATCCGGGGGCGGTGACGATACGCCCGATGACGACGCCCTGGACCGTGAGATCAGGGCTGCGCTGGTCCGTGGACTGCCGGTGTCCGAGGTCTCCCGGCGGGTTTCCGACCGCTGCGGCGTCTCCCGCAAGCGGGTCTACCGGCGGGCATTGGCCCTGGCGCGGGAAAAGCGCGCCCCTGACGGGAACAGCGCGCCGTGAGCCCCCGTGAAGACGTGGCGGCGGTGAAGCTGTTTCCGGTCATCCTGGACGTGGGGGCGGCCGTAGCGGTGCTCGAAACCCGGCAGCGGGTGGCGGCCCTCAGCCGGCTGGCCCGGGAGGCGGCGCGGCGTTCGGCGCGGCGCATGGGCGGCGGACCGGCGGTGCTGCAAAAGGACGACAACGGTGTACCTCTGCCGGCAAACGGCTATTTCTGGTCCATCACCCACAAGCCGTGCTACGTGGGCGGCGTGGTGGCGCCCCATCCCGTGGGCATCGACATCGAGGAAATCCGGCCCCGTTCGCCGGGCCTGTTCGACAAAGTGGCCACAGAGGAGGAGTGGGCGCTGGCGGGCGGGCGGGAAGTGTTGGCGTTTTTTCGCTACTGGACGGCCAAAGAGGCGGTTTTGAAGGCCGCCGGTGTGGGGCTCACCGGCCTGTCGCGCTGTCGGGTAACGGCCGTGCATGACCCGCAGCACATGACCGTCTGGTATGACGGCCGGCCGTGGCCGGTGTCGCAGCGGTTTTTGCAGGGGCACGTGGCCGCCGTCACGGCGCCGGCCGGGGCGGCGGCCTGGGAGGTGGATCAGCTGCCGCCGGAAGCAGGCGCCTGTTCGCCACCGTAAAGCGCCTTGACCTTGGCGCGGTCGATGCCGCCGCCGGCGGTACGCGGAAGCTCGTCCACGAACTGCACGTACTGGGGCTTCTTGTAGCTGGCGATGCGGCTGCCCACGAAGCGCGTCAGGTCCGCAGGTGCCAGCGTGGCTCCTTCCCTGAGCCGGCAGACGGCCTTGATGCCCTCCTTCCACTTGGGGTCCGGTACGCCGAAAACCACCGCCTCTTCCACGTCGGGATGCGCCAGGATCGCCTTTTCGACTTCCGCCGGGTAGACGTTCTCGCCGCCGGGCTTGATGAGCTCCTTGTCGGGCTTGCGGCCCGCGTACCATAAGTAGCCCTCCTCGTCGAAGCGCCCCATGTCACCGGTGTGGTGCCAGCCGTGGCGGAAGGCCTCCTCGGTGTCCTCGGGAAGGTTCCAGTACCCCTTGAAGACCATGGGGCCACGCACGCAGATTTCGCCGGTCTGGCCGGCCGCCACGGGACGTCCGTCCTCGTCCTCCAGACGCACGTCGGCCAGCGGGATGATGCGGCCGGCGGCTCCGGGCCGGTCGTCGTAGCGGCCTAGGGTGGCCAGGGCCGAGGTTTCGGTCTGACCGTAGAGACAGTAGAAGGTGCCGCCCGTGGCCTTCTGGTAGCGTTCGATGGTCTCCGGTGTGTCGATGCCCAGAACGGACTGCAGGGCGCTGATGTGTTTGCCGCTCTTTTCGGCCTCGTCCAGCAGGGAAGACAGGATGGGCGAGAAATCGAACATCACCGACACGTCGTGGCGCATGATCAGATCCACCGCCGCGGCCGCGTCGAATTTGGCCATGTTGATGTTCAGGGCGCCGGCGTGGAAGCTGGCGGTGGCCATGAACAGCCCCCCTACGTGAAACAGGGGCAGCAGGTTGAGGTGCACGTCCCGTTCGGTGAGGCTGAAGCACAGGTTGAGGCACAGGTTGGCGCAAACGGCGTTGGTGTGGCTCAGCAGGGCGCCCCGCGGCCTTCCGGCAACGGCCGCCGTGTGGATGATCACCAGACCGTCGCTGCCGTGCACCTCGACCGGATCAGGGGACGCGCCGGCATCCAGCAGCGTGTTGAAGTCGTCGTAGCCGCCGCGGTCCGGCTCCAGGTTGAAAAAGGCCTTCACGGTTTCCAGTTTCTCACGGATGCCGTCTACTAGGGGCTGGTATTCCGCGGAGGCCATCAGCATGACGGCCCCGCCGTCGTTGATGTTGAAGGTCACTTCCTCGGCCGAAAGCCGCCAGTTGACGGGCAGCACCACGGCCCCCAGGGCCGCTGCGGCGCCGTACAGCATAAAGTATTCCAGGCTGTTCTTGCCCAGCACGGCGATGCGCTGGCCATGGGCAATGCCGGCCCGTTGCAGCCCGCAGGCCAGGCGGTCGACGTGCTGCTTGAATTCCCGGAAAGAAACGCTGCGGCCGTCCGTGGCCTCCATCCAGGCCGGGCGGTCTCCGAAGGTCAGGGCGTTGCGGCGGATCAGGTCGTAAAAGGTAAAGTCGTACAGTCCCATGTTTTGCTCCGTGGCGGGGTTATTTTTTCTTTTTCTTTTTGTTCTTTTTCGACTTGCACAGGCCGCTCTGGGCCAGGATTTTCTTGGCGTAACGCGATACAATGGTGTTAGAGCCGCGTATGGCCTTCTTCAGCGCATCGCAGGTCTGTTCATCCCCGATCTGGGAAAGCGCCAGAAAAACCTCGTGCATCAGCTCCAGGTTATAGGAGTTTTTCATCATGTCGATCAGGGGCATCACGGCCCGTTTGTCGCCGATGAGGCCCAGGGCCCGGGCCGCGGCGGCCTGAACGCTGGGATTGTCAGTTTTGAGGGCCTTGATCAGGGGTTCCACGGCCGGCTGGCCGATCTGGACCAGGGCTTTTACGGCGGCCTCGCGCACGTCCTTGTCCGTGGCCTGAAGCTTCTTGATCTCCTCCTGCACGTCGGGTTTGCGCTGGCAGGACTGGAGGCCCAGCAAAAGGGCCAGCAGGAGACACACGAGTGCCAGACGGTGTTTGCTGGGTGCTGTGGGGTGCATGGCTTCCGGCTTTCCGGCCGTGCGGGTCGGTGTGATGCCCCGCACCGTCACCGATGGTGTTTGAAAAGTGCGTTGCCTAGGGTAACGGCGGAAGAATAGGCCAAAGGCCGCGGAGCGTCAAGGGGGAAAACGGGCATCTCCGCGGCCAGGGCCGAAGGGAAGTGCAGGGCCTGTCCGGCAGGCCTTGGTGATTACATGGAAACCGCGTTTCCAGAGACGTCGGAACCGGCGCTTTCCCTTCCGGCGGCGTATTTGCGGATGAATTCGTCCAGGCGCCGGATCTGTTCGTCGTCAAGATTTCCGAAACGCACACACCGACGCCGCATGATGATGCTGCTGAAGGTGGGGATGTCGACCAGTGCGAAATCGGAAACGGTCTGAAAAGGAATGTTGACCAAGTAAAACTGCTGGTCCGTGGACAGAATGGTGAGCAGATCCTCTTCCACCTCGATGATGCCGTTGTCCATGTAGCGGAATGACAACCCGCCCCGGCTGATATCGATGATCTGGCCGAGCACGTTGGCGTTTTTGCCGATCACCGCCATGGCCCCGTCTCTGACCCGGTAGCGTTCCAGTTTTCTGTTTTCGTGCCCTTTCAACTTCACCCCCGTTTTGTCGGTTTCGAGCAGCTGAGATGCGTGGATGACAGCGGAAAAGAAACGCGTTTCGACGGCAGCATATGGCGCCTTATATAGTATGTCAAGGAAAAAAATTACCATATATAGTGTTTTTTGGGAAAAACCGGGCGAATAGCGGATGGCCTGCAACGAGAGCGGAGTGATTTTAGAAAGATACCGGATCGTCCGGTTGCTGCAGAGGGACCGGCAACGGCGCCGGAGGCCCGCTTACAGGACCGTCAGGCAGAGGAAAATTTCCCACAGGACCACCAGTATGAAGGGCAGCAGGGCCCCGATGAAGAGCAGCTTGACCCGCAGCCGTGTGCCGAAGAGAAAGTTGTTGCCATAGACGAGCATGACCACGATGGAAAAGGTGGTCAGCGCGTACTTGGCGATGAAAAAAGCGGTGGGGCCATAGCGAAGGAAATAGGCCATCACCGGGTTGACCTCGGACGCACCGTGGCGCATGAGGTGAAGGGTCAGGGCGGCGTCCAGGATGCTGAGCAGCACGATGGCCATCACCACCAGAAAGGTGCGGTAACTGTAGCGATCCAGGAAATAGGCCTTTTCCCGATCGGCCCGGCGCCGCGGGCGGGATCGCTTCCCGGCCAAGCGGTGCCGGCTGAACAGGGGTTGGCGCACACGGCGACGGTCGATCCCGGAGCGTCTCTCGGGGCCGGTGTAAGGTCGCTCGATTGATGGCATGTGGGTCTCTTCCGGCATGGGGCTGCAGCTCTGCGTGCGGCGGCGTCAGGGGGCCAGCCGGTGGTCGTTTTTGCCTGTCACGACCAGGCGCCGGTTGGTGACGGTGGCGCTGCCGAGGTTTTTCCAGAACGTTTCCCTGCCGAAAGGGTAAATACGTTTCAGACCGTTTGTGTCAATGATAATCCTGCGCTTGCGGCGTCCGATTTTTTTCAGGACGTGGATCAGTTCGAAAGCCGATGTACCGTCGAAGTCGCCGTCCAGTTTCAGGCGCAGATCGTCGGCACTGTGATCGGTGACAATATGAAAGTTGGCCGCCATCGGACGTTTTCTCCAGGTCGTGGGTTTTTTCTGCGGGTCCCGGCGCAACGCGCCGCTTAAGAGCGTTCCTGTTCCATGGCGCCGGCCGGAGCCGCTTCCTCGTGTAAAGGCGGTGCACCAGGAGGCGGCATGGCGGCGAAGTCCGCCTGCCGGTCCAGGCCCCGGTGATGACAGCGGGGGCAGGCGGCGCTGTGCGGATCATCGTCGACATGCAGTTGGATGAAAACGTACCGGCATTTGCGGCACTGGTACTTGATGAGCTGCATGCGAACCCCCTCCCTCTGCTGTGGTGAAAGCCGGTTTAGTGCGCAGCGGTGCATGGAATCGCTGCTGTGTGCCCCCGTTGGTTCGGGTAGTTGCGAGAACTGCCGGCAAAAAATGCAAGAAACAAGCCAGGTGCAGCCGACCGGCTCCGCCGTCCGCGCGGCGGGAAGCAACAAAGGGGTGTGAAGCAGGGTGGCTTTTCTTTAAAATGCGGTTTATAAAGAGAAAATTCAGCGCCGCCCGGTTGTCAGCCAACGTCTGCCGAAGGCCACGGGGGGAGGATGCCCCGCCGGCAGACCGACATCGCCGCCAAAGAAGTTGACAATTTTTGGCAATCTGCCTGACGCGCATTGCAAGCCTGCGGTCAGCATCACCCCTGCGGCGGCGGGTCCCGAAGGTCCCGGTCGGCTTCAGGGGCGCTGCGGTCCCAGTACGCGGGTTTCGCCGCCACGCAGCCGCCAACGCGCCAGGACGAACCACAGCACCAGGGTCACCAGGAAATAGCCGGGGAACCAGCCGATGGACTGCCGGAAGACGGTGTCGCGCACCACGTCGCCGGCCAGCCCGGTTTCGCCGGCCGTCAAGTCCGCGCGCAGAAAGGCGATCAGCAGGGAGTAGAGCAGACCCGCCAGGCCATAGGCCAGGTTGAAGAACAACCCCTTGAAGCTCAACACGGTGGCGCGCTGGTGGGATTCGGTGATGCGGTTCAGGTAGTAGCTCAGCATGAAGCCGGCCATCAGCATGGCGCTGTAGAGCAGAACAACGGGCAAAAGCCCGACAATGGGCCAGAAAAAGGTCATGCCGGCGAGGCCCGCTACCGTCAGCACCGAGAGCAGGGCCATGTTGAAGGCCGGCCGTCGGCCGGTCACCAGTTTGGACGCCAGCCGGGGGAGGAACACGCCCAGCAGGGCCAGGGCCGACCCGATCAGTCCAAACGAGGCTTCGGGCAGCTGGATCAGGCGATAGTACTGGCTGTTGAGCGTCAGCACCATGCGAATGATGTTGTCAAAGAGCAGCCCGGCGGTGATGAGCACCAGGGCCAGCGGCGTCTGAAGGATCCAGGCGCCGGCCCGGAAGGTCAGGCTGAAAGCTTCCCGCATGGAACGTCCGCAGGCGGCCACGGCGCCGCACTCGGCTTCGCGCATCCGGGCGGCGGGGCCGACTTCTTTCATCTTCAGCGCGGTCAGCAGGGCCAGCACGGCGATCACCAGCGTGAGATAGATGGGCAGGCGCAGGGTAACGGACTGGTCGGCGGGCAGCCGCCACCCCAGCCAGCCGAGCACGGTGTGCATCAGTCGCGGATCGTATACGGCCGCCCCGATACTCATGGCGAAAATGTAGCCCACGGACCGGACCCGTATCTGGCGGTCCAGCACGCGGTCCCATTCGTCGGCCAGGCCCCGCTCCTGGAGGGTGTCGAAGGCCAGGGCCTCGTCGGCCCCGCTGGCGGCGGCCTCGGCCGTGCCGCTGCAGATGCGGTTGGCCAGGAAAAAGGCGAACAGCACCGACGGGTTCCCCCGGGGGGCCAGGCACAGCAGCAGCATCTCCGTGACCATCAGGGCCGCCGACAGCACCACCAGGTTGCGGCGTCCCATGGTGTCGGCCAGGGCGCCGGAGGGCACTTCCAGTAGAACGATGACGGCTGCCCAGACGACATTGAGCAGCGCGAACTGCTCCAGGCTCAGGCCGAAGTCCAGGAACAGGACGGTGAAGATCGGGTAGTAGAAGCGCGCGTTGAAGAACAGCCGGAAGTAGATGAAGAGCCGCACATTGGGGATGCTGAACAGCTCGCGGTCGCTCACCCTGTCCGTCACGGGCCGCCCACCCACTGTGGCAGCCAGAGGTAGTA
Source organism: Desulfobacteraceae bacterium (assembly GCA_027061725.1). Taxonomy (GTDB): domain Bacteria; phylum Desulfobacterota; class Desulfobacteria; order Desulfobacterales; family JALSRD01; genus JALSRD01. Next base: position 7,027 of record JAMOVG010000009.1, on the reverse strand, counting down.
GAAACCCGGCCTGGGGTTGGGCAGCAGCGCCGCCAGATCCGCCAGGGCGCCGGCTGCCCCTCCGGTGCGGCGGGCCTCGGCGCCGTTGTAGATGCCCGCATCGGGCGCTTTTTGCCGGCGGTAGGCGATGACGCGGCTGTCGTCCGCCAGTCCGGCCAGTTGCCTGGCCTTGGCGATGGCGTCCGGCAGGTAACCGATGGCGTCCACCAGGCCCAAGCGGCGGGCCTCGGGACCCAGGTAGATGCGCGCCGTGGCGACTTTTTCCAGGGTTTCGGGGGCGAGGCCGCGGTGGCGGGCCACCAATTCCAGAAATCGGTCGGCCAGGGTTCGGGTCAGGTCCTGGAAGATGCGCCGCTCTTCGGCGGTATCCTGCCGGAAGGGAGATCCCATGTCCTTGTCCCTGCCCGACTTGCTGACGTTGACGGACAGGCCGATCTTTTTCATCAGGCCGACGACCTTGGGCTGCAGGAAGATCACCCCCACCGATCCCGTGACCGTGGTGGGGTGGGCGATGATCCTGTCGGCCGGCAGTGCTACGTAGTAGCCGCCCGAGGTTGCCATTCCCATCATGGCCGCCACGATCCTGGCGCCGGTCTCTTTTTTGAAGTGCTCGATCTCGTGGTACAGGGCGTCGCTGGCGGTCACCGAACCGCCCGGCGAGTCGATTTTTAAGACGACGGCTTTCACGCGGTGATCCCTGCGGGCCTTGGACAGCCGTGCGGCCACTTCCGCGAGCGTGCCCTCGCGCGTTCCGACCAGCCCCTTGCGGTCGCTGAGGGTGATGGCGCCGCTGATGGCGATGACCAGCACCCGATCGGCACCGCTGCCCTCCAGGGTGACTTCTTTGAGGGCCTTTTTTTCGCCGGTGAGGATGTTTACCTTGAAGGCCGTGCAGCCCGTCAGCAGGCAGACAACCAGCAATGCCGCCGGAAAAGGCAGGATCTTTTTCACGCGAACTCCTTTTTTGAATCGATGGCGCCGGAACTTCGAAATATAGACAAACGCCTCGCCGCTGTCAATTTGCGGCGTGTCGGGACGGCAAAAATCCCTTGGTGCCGCGGGGCTTTTCTGGTAAATTGAAAGAACCCGAGTACCGTCCGCGCAACGCCGCTGCCGCCAACCCGCAACCACGAGGAGGGAAACGATTGCCGAACCAACACCCCGATTTCGCGCAGCTGAAGCAGTTCGCTCTGGACGCCGTCCAGGAGGCCGGCCGGCAGGCCCTGGCTTTTTTCGGCAAGGGCCGATCCAGCCTGAAATTTGACGAGGATCTGGTCACCGAGATGGAGCTTCGCCTGATGGAGTCTTTCCAGCAGCGGCTCGAAGCCAGCTTCCCGGGACACCAGGCCTACCTCAACAACCACGACAACGAGGGGTACTCCCACGAGGGAGAACGCTACCTGTGGATTTTCGACCCCCTGGACGGGGTGGCCAATTTCCAGGCCGGCATCCCCATCTGGAGCACCTCGGTGGCGCTGGTGGACAATTTCTGGCCCGTGCTGGGAACCATCTCCCTGCCGTCTACCGGGGACGTCTACTACGCCCACGCCGGCCGGGAGGCCACCTGGGGCGACAGCGTCGTGCGCACCTCCTTTCAGGACAGCATCAGCGACGAGAGCCTGCTGCTCACCTATTCGCGTTTCCACCAGCGCTACCGGACCACCTTCCCGGGCAAGATCCGCAACTTCGGCTGCACCAACGCCCACGTGGCCTTCGTGGCCATGGGGCGCGCCGAGGCCGCCATCGTGGCCAACGAGTCCTACCAGGACCTGGCGGCGGCGCGTGTGCTGATCGAGTCGGCCGGCGGGAAAATTTACCGCCTGGACGGCAGCGAGTTTTTCCTCAACGAGTATATGGACGGTAAGAAGATCGAGGAGCCGCTGCTGGTGGGCAGCGCGGAGATCTGCGCCCAGGTCAGCGCCTGCCTGCAGCCCGTCGAGTGACGCTTCCGGACCGGTACCAGCCGGCGATGCGCGCCGGGGGCAGACCGGCGTGAAAGGCCGCCAGCACGGCCTGGTTGATCACCCAGGTCCTGACGATGCCCAGGCGCCGCCAGCGGCGGGCGGACGTGACCACCGCCTGATCCGCGGTGACGACGCGGCCCATTGCCCGCAGGCGGCGCACCAGGTCAAAATCCTCCATGATAGGCAGATCGGCAAAACCGCCCAGGCGGTCAAAAAGGCTTCGGCGCAGGAAGATGGCCTGGTCCCCGTAGGGCAGCTGCAGCACCCGCGAACGCAGGTTGGCGGCTCTGGCAATGAAATGCACGCCGGGCCGCCGCGTGTCGATCCCCAGTCGAAAGGCGCCGGCGGCCACGCCCGGTGCGGCCAGGGTTTTTCGCACCGTCCGTTCCCATCTGGCCGGCAGGCGGGTGTCGGCGTGCAGGAAGAGCAGCAGTTCCCCGCTGGCGGCGGCTGCACCGGCGTTCATCTGGCGGGCGCGTCCGGCGGGTGCCGAGATGACGCGGGCGCCGGCTGCGCGGGCCGCTGCTACGGTGGCATCGCGGCTGCCGCCGTCGACCACCAGGGTTTCCACGTTTTCGCCCGCAGCGGCGTGTGCCACGACCGCGCCGATGGCGGCCGCCTCGTCGAGCGCCGGAATGATCACCGAGATGCGTTTGGCGGGATCAGCGCTCACCGGCAACGAGCCCTCCCTCGACGTGCACCAGGTCGGCAGGGCGGTCCACGTCATCCAGCATCGGCAGCAGCCCCCAGGAGAGCCCCTCTCTGGATGCCGCCGCCAGGGTGTGCGCCAGCACTTTAGATGTTCCCCAGGGTATGGATGTGAAAAGGCCTGCGCGGCTGTCCGCCGGCACCCGGCGATGGAAGCCCACGAGGTAATAGCCGCCGTCGCCGGCCGGCCCCAGCACCAGGCCCTTGCGGCCGAGATCGTCCAGCGCGCGTTCCATGACGGCGCTGTCGAGGCCGGGGATGTCGCTGCCCACCAGCAGCCCCCGCCGCACGCCGTGGCCGAAGAGCCAGTCGAAGGCTTTCCGCATGCGCCTTCCCAGGTCCCCGGGTGCCTGCGGCCGCAGGGGCGTACCTTTTCCCAGCCAACGGGACATTTCGTCCCGGCTGCCGCCGGTGTAATGGACCGAAACCGCCGCGCCGCGCCGGGCGGCCAGTGCCAGGGATTCGGACACCACGCGCTCGGTCATGCGGCGCTGCAGCCGCGCCGCCCCCGCGGCCCCCAGGGCCGGAATCAGGCGTGTCTTGGCCGCACCGGGCCGCGGGTAGCGGGTGAAAATCATGATGTGGGTCGTGGTCGTCATGGGAAACGGGGTGGCGGCGGTTCCTTTCTCCGGGTGATGCGCTGATTTGGCGCCCGGCCGGGGGGCGCAGGCACATCAGATGATAGCCAAGGGCGAAGGTGCGATCAAGCCCTAACATCTCCGGCATTCTAAGATTCTTGACATGCCGCTGTGCCGGCGCCTAAAGCAATGCCGGCGTTTGCCCATTTCAAACCCCAGCAGGAGAGGAGACGTGTTTCATGATAGTGCCTTTTCGGGGAAAGACGCCGGTGATCGGCGAGGGGGTCTACCTGGCCCCCACGGCGGTGGTCATCGGTGATGTGGTCATCGGCGACGGCAGCAGCATCTGGTTCGGCACGGTGCTGCGCGGGGACATGGCGCCCATCCGGGTGGGCACGCAGACGAACATCCAGGACAACTGCACCGTGCACGTGGACGGGGGCTGCCCGGCAGTGATCGGCGACCGCGTCAGCGTGGGCCACAACGCCGTGGTGCACGGCTGCACCGTGGAAGACGAGTGCCTGGTGGGCATCGGTGCACTGGTGCTGACAGGCGCCCGGGTGCGCCGGGGTTCGGTGGTGGCGGCCAACGCGGTGGTGCGCGAGGGCCAGCAGGTGGGGCCCCGCGAGCTGGTGGCCGGCGCGCCCGCACGGGTCAAGCGGACCCTCACGCAGCAGGAGTGCGCGCGCTTCCTGCGGCCGGTGCAGAACTACCTGCGCATCTGCCGGCACTACCGCGGCGAGGGAGATCCGCCGTGATCGGGGTGCGCCTGGCAGAAGGCCGCCTTGTTGTGGACCGTCGTTTGCCCGCACCCCGCCCGGGGCCCGGCGAGGCCGAGGTCCGGCTGCGGCTGGCCGGCATCTGCGGCACCGACCGGGCCTTGCTGGACGGCTACGCCGACTTCGAGGGGGTCCTGGGACATGAGTTCGTGGGCGAGGTGGCGGCTGCACCCCAGCACCCTTCGCTGGTGGGAAGACGGGTGGTGGGACGCATCACCGTGTCCTGCGGGGCCTGCCGGCAGTGCCGGGAAGGGCGGCCGGGACACTGCGAGAATCGGCGCGTGCTGGGCATCCGGGGCATGGACGGCGTCTTCGCCGAGCGCTTCTGCCTGCCTGCCGGCAACCTGGTGCCCGTGCCGCAAACCGTTCCCGACGAGGCGGCGGTTTTTGCCGAACCGCTGGCGGCGGCCCTGCGCGTCATCGAACAGGTCCCCGTCGCAAGCCAGGGCCGCTGGCTGGTCATCGGGGCCGGGGCTCTCGGGCAGCTGATCGCACGCGTTCTCAGCCGCGTGGGCTGCCGGCTCCAGGTCCTGGCCCGCTATCCGGGGCAGCGCAGGAAGCTGGCCGCCGGGGGGATCGACCCGGTTTGCGCGGACGATTGCCGCCCGCGCCGTTTCGACGTGGTCGTGGACGCCACCGGCAGCGCCGGGGGCTTTGCCGCGGCACGGCGTTTCGTGCGACCCGGGGGCACCGTGGTGCTCAAGAGCAGCCTGGCTGCGGCGGTGCCGGTGGACCTGGCCGGCCTGGTGGTGGATGAGGTCACCGTGATCGGTTCACGCTGCGGCCCGCTGGAAAAGGCGCTGCGCTGGCTGGCCGACGGCCGGGTCGATCCCGTCGACCTGGTCGAGGCCCGTTTCGCCCTGGAAGAAGCCGCCGCGGCCTTCGCGCGGGCCGCCGAACCGGGCGCCTTTAAAGTCCTTTTCACCGCGGGGCGTGCCTGAGCGCCCGGGGCGTTCGATGATTTCAGCGCCCCACGGCCCCGGCCCTTGATTTCCCGGCGGGCCGGTCTTAACTTGATGCAAGCACCCCACGTTACAGATCCGCAACCCTTTACCCCCTTTACGCGTTGACACTGGAGGACGACTCATGGAAGAACACACCGGATTGATTACCTTTATGGGAAACCCCCTGACCCTCATCGGAAACCGGCCCGCCGTGGGCGACAAGGCACCGGATTTTACGGTGCTGGACAACGACCTGGCGCCGGTGGAATTCTCCTCGCTGCGAGGCAACGTGTGCGTGCTGGTATCCGTGCCCTCGCTGGACACCCCGGTCTGCGACATGGAGACCCGCCGCTTCAACGACGAGGCCGGCAAACTCGGCGACGACGTGCGCATCCTGACGGTCAGCATGGACCTGCCCTTCGCCCAGAAGCGCTGGTGCGGGGCGGCCGGCGTGGACAAGGTCCAGACCCTGTCGGATCACCGTGATGCGCAGTTCGGCACCGCCTACGGCGTACTGATCAAGGAACTGCGGCTGCTGGCGCGGGCCGTATTCGTGGTCGATCGCGAGGGCGTCGTGCGCTACGTCCAGCTGGTCGAGGAAGTCACGCACGAGCCGGATTATGAGGCGGTCCTGAAGGCTGTCGCAGATCTCTCGTGATTTACTCAAAAATCCTTGACAAATTAAAAACTTAGATTTATTGTGAGGATCCTGAAATTGCCGCAGACGCGGCTATAGGTGTTATCGAGAGACGGACAACCTTACATTCACGCAGGAGTGGGATCCAAATGACGCTAACCAAGGCACGAATCGTTGAATCGATAAATGAACAGGTTGGTCTTCCCAAAAAGGATGCAGCGGAGGCCGTTGAGATTCTCCTGGAGATTATCAAGCGGACTCTTGAAAGCGGAGAAGATGTTCTGATCAGCGGGTTTGGCAAGTTTTGCGTCAAGGAAAAACGCGCCCGCCGCGGCAGGAATCCCGCCACCGGTGAAGACATGATGCTGGACAAGCGAAGAGTGGTGACCTTCAAGTGCTCTTCGGTGCTCCGAAAGAAGGTCAACCACTCCTGAACCGAATCAAGTGGACCATCGATCTTCCCCGTCCCGACCGGGGGAGGGTTTCCGCGATGCGGATCCGGCCCATTTGACGGATCTGCATCCCCGCGCGCCGCATGCCGCATCCACCGCCAAGGCCGTTCTTCCGCGGCGGGCGACGGATGGTTTTGGCGGCGTTCCTTCCGGATTCTTTCCACCCTGCGTGAAATAAAAAACGACGAGCCTTTTGCGATGAACATCCCCCCCGAACTCAACCAGGAGGAGCGATCGTTGCTGGCCGAAATCGATCGCCGCAGTGCCGACGCTCCCGGCACCGCGGTTTCCATGTACGAAGCGGGCGAGCAAGTGGGGATGGACCGCCAGCAGAGCGCCCGTGTCGCCGAGAAGCTGCTGGCCGACGGCCTTCTGGAGCTTCGCAGCCTCTCGGGTGCCGTGGCCCTTACGCCGGGCGGGCGCGAGGCCGTTGCCGTCCTGGCGCCGGCCGATGACGGTGGTCCGTCCGGCCTGGGGGACGATCCCCTGCTGGACGAAACCCGGCAGCAGGCCGTGACGGGCGTCACCGCCGATCTCAGGCAGCGCGCCGGGAAGATGGGACTGGAATTCGAGGCCCTCTCCGAGCTGCTGGCCGACCTGAAGACCATCGAGGCCCAGCTGACTTCCCCGCGGCCCAGGACCGCCATCGTGCGCGTCTGCTTCGAATCCATTGACGAGATCCTGCAGGCCGCCGACGATGACGAGGCACGCGGGGCCGTTGGAAAGCTGCTGGGCGGCCCCTGAGAAAGGCCCGCTTTCAGAGGGCCCGCAGGTACTCGGGCTTCAGTGCCACCTCACCGGCCAGGGCCTGATCGATGAGCGCCAGGGTCTGCTGCTTGTCCCGCGGCAGGCGGGCCTTGATGGGCAGGTAGTTGGAGGCGTGGTTGGCGTGGAACAGCCCCCGGGACAGTTCGGTGTGTGCCAGCATGGTGCGCAGCTCTGCCAGCATCTCGCGGGGGCCGATG
>JAMOVG010000008.1 GCA_027061725.1 Desulfobacteraceae bacterium | reverse complement strand
AGTGTAGCTGTTGATGGCGCCCCTGGAAGTTCCATCGACCTTGACGTCGGCGATATGGTAGCCATTGGCAGGCGCAATGCTGAAGGTTTTGCTGGTGCCGGCATTGACGGTTACGGAGCCGGTCGGGCTGATGGAGCCGTTATCGCCGGCGGTGGCGCTGATGGTGTAGGTGTCGATGGCAAATGTCGCTTCGATGGTGTGGTTTTGGATCACGTTAGAGAAAGTGTAGCTGTTGATGGCGCCCCTGGAGGTCCCGTCGACCTTGACATTGGCCACATGGTAGTTGGTGGCGGGTGTGATGGTGAAGGTTTTGGATCCTCCGGCGTTCACGGCCACGGAACCAGCCGGGCTGATGGAACCGTTGGCGCCGGCGGTGGCGCTGATGGTGTAGATGTCGGCCGCGAAGGTCGCCTCAATGGTGTGGTTGGCCGTGATGTTGCTGAACGTATAGGTGGTGATGGCCCCCATGGAAGTTCCGTCCACCTTGACGTCTGCCACGTGGTAGTTGGTGGCCGGCGTGATGGTGAAAGTCTGGTTTGTGTTCTGGTTGACGGTGATGGAGCCGGAGGGGTCGATGGATCCGTTGGCACCAGCCGAAGCAGTCAGGGTGTAGGTGACGACGGGTACGGGAACCTGATAGGTGATCTCGTCGGAATAATCGCTTTCGACGGTGTCGCTGTAAGCCGTGACGGCAAAGTAGTAGGTGGTCCCCTCGGTCAGACCGCTCACGGTGTAGGTGGTCTGGTTGCCGGCGTCCTCTTTCTGGGTGTAGTCGCCTGAGGCGGTGCCGTAGTAAACATAGTAGCCCTTTAGTTCGGGTTCGGTGTTGGGGTCCCAGGCCAGTTTGACGTCAGCGGCCAAGACGATTGCCTGCGTGATCAGAAATAGTATTGGAAGCAATACGAGCGTGATCTTTTTATACATGGAAGACTCCTCGGAGATAAATTTTCGGTAAAGCGTTGAACAGAAATGCAAATTAAGCGCCAGTGATGAAAAACCCTGCTTTACGGCTGCCGGTTCGAGTTGAATATTTAATAACAAGCTGTATTTGTATATAATATGAAGATGCAGAAAGCTTTGTGCAAAAGAAGAGGTGACTACCATATCGTAGTTGGTGATACTAAAAAGATCGTGTTTTTGTCGTTGGAACTTTTTAAAATCATAGATCTTTCCGGGACGGCGTGGTAGCTTCGGGGGTATGGATGGGTCCGCGGGTTTGCGGGAGCCGGGTTTGCGGTTGCAGGTGGCGATGAGGCCGTTAGTGAATTATGTAAGGACGTCCCCGTGAAGTGGCTGTTTGGGCGGGCGCGGGCGGTGCGCGGGTGGGTGGCGCTGTCGGCCGGGCTGGGGTTTGCCAGCGGCCTGCTGTTGATCTGGCAGGCGCGGCTGCTGGCCACGGTGGTGCACGGGGCCATGATTGAACACCGCGGCGTGGGGGTGATGACGCCGCTTTTTGCCGTCATGGCCGCCATTGTGGCGGTGCGGGCGGTGCTGGCCTGGGCGCGAGAGGCGGCCGGGTTCCGGGCGGGCGCCGGCGTGCGGCGGGCGGTGCGCCGCGAGATTATGGAACGCATCGCGGCCCTGGGGCCGGCCTGGACCGGGCGCGAGCGCACGGGCGCGCTGACCAGCACGGCCGTGGAGCAGGTGGAGGGGCTGCACGATTTTTTCGCCCACTACCTGCCGCAGCTGGCGCTGGCGGTGAGCATCCCGGTGGCCATCCTGGCCTTTGTTTTTCCCTTGAGCTGGGCGGCCGGCGGACTGCTGCTGGCGACGGCGCCCATGATCCCGCTGTTCATGATCCTGATCGGCATGGGCGCCGAGTCCATCAGCCAGAAGAACTTCCAGGCCCTGTCGCGGCTGAGCGCGCACTTCCTGGACGTGCTGCGGGGTCTTCCCACGCTCAAGCTCTTCGACCGCAGCCGCGACGAGCGTAAAAAGGTGGCCGAGACCTCGGCCGCCTACCGGCGGCGCACCATGCAGGTGCTGCGCGTGGCCTTCCTGTCCTCGGCCGTGCTGGAGTTCTTCACCTCCATCTCCATCGCCCTGGTGGCCGTCTACTTGGGCATGAGCTACCTGGGCTATTTCCACTTCGGCGCCTACGGGCGCACGCTGGACTTTTTCAGCGGTTTTTTCATCCTGCTGCTGGCGCCGGACTTCTACTTTCCGCTGCGCGAACTGGGCACCCACTACCACGCGCGCGCCGAGGCGGCCGGTGCGGCCGAGGAGATTCTTAAGGTGCTGGAGCAGCCCCTGCCGCAGGAGCCGCGGGCGCCTTTGCAGCCGGTGGCGGCGCCCGGCGTGATTCGGCTGGAGCGGGTGAAACTGTCCTACGAGGACGGGCGGCGGGTGGCGCTGGACGGCGTGGACCTGGAAATCCGCGCCGGCGAGCAGGTGGCCCTGGTGGGCGAGAGCGGCGCGGGCAAGACCTCGATCCTGAACCTGCTGCTGGCCTTCGAGCGGCCCGTCGGGGGAAGCGTGCGCATAGACGGCGTGCCGCTGGACGCGCTGGACCCCGAGCAGTGGCGGCGGCACCTGGCCTGGATCGGGCAGAACGCGGCCCTGTTTCACGGCACGCTGCGCGACAACATCCGCCTGGCGCGGCCCGATGCCGGTGAGGATGCGGTGGCGCGGGCGGCCGAGGCCGCGCGCGTGCTGGCCTTCAGCGAGGGCCTGGAAAACGGGCTGGACACGGTCATCGGCGAGGGCGGCGCCGGGTTTTCCCGCGGCCAGGCCCAGCGCGTGGCCCTGGCGCGCGCCTTTTTAAAGGACGCGCCCGTGCTGCTGCTGGACGAACCCACGGCGGGCCTCGACAGCGAGAACGAACGCCTGGTGTCCGAGGGCATCGAGCGGCTCAGCAGGGGGCGCACCCTGGTGATGGCCACCCACCGGCTGCGCCACCTGCGGCGCATGGACCGCATCGTGGTGCTGGCGGCCGGGCGCGTGGTGGCCCAGGGCGACTACGCCGCGCTGGTCGCGGCCGAGGGGCCCTTCCGGCGGTTGCTGCGGCGCGGGCTGGAAGAGGAGGCCGATCATGGCTGAGCCGCTGCGCGTGTGGCGACCCTTTATGGCCCTTTTCGGCCGCTACTGGCGGTGGATGCTGCTGGGCATGCTGCTGGGGCTGCTGGCGCTGGTGAGCGCCGTGGGGCTGCTGTCGCTGGCCGGGTGGTTCCTGTCGGCCGCCGCGCTGGCGGGCCTGGTGCCGGCCAGCGCTTACGTCTTCAACGTTTTTTACCCCAGCGTGGGGGTGCGCGTGTTCGCCATCGCCCGCACCTTGGCGCGCTATGCCGAGCGCATCGTCAGCCACGACGCCACCTTCCGCATCCTGGAGGGGCTGCGCTGCTGGTTCTACGAGCGCCTGGAGCCGCTGGCGCCGGGGGCCCTGGGCGGCTTTCGCAGCGGCGACCTGCTCAACCGCGCCGTGGCCGACATCGACGCCCTGGACAACCTGTACCTGCGGGTGCTGTCGCCCAGCGTGGTGGCCCTGGCGCTGGCCGCGCTGCTGACGGCCTTTCTGTGGCACTTTGACGCCGGCATCGCGCTGTGGGCCCTGGGATGCCTGCTGGCGGCCGGGTTTGCGGTGCCCTGGGCCGCCGGCCGCGCCGGGGCCGGCACAGGCAGGCACCTGGCGCGGGCCACGGCCGACCTGCGGGTGGCGGTGGTGGACACCGTCACGGGGCTGGCCGACCTGCTGGTATTTGGTGCGGCCGACCGCTGGCTGGAAAAGGTGGCCGAGGCCGACGGCCGGGTGGTGCGCGCCCAGCGGCGCATGAGCCACATCCGGGGCGTATCGGTGGGCGTCACCCTAGCGCTTTCCGGCCTGGCCATGCTGGCGGTGCTGTACCTGGGCGTGGGGTTGGTGCAGGCGGGATCCCTGGGCGGGCCGGAGCTGGCCCTGGTGGTGCTGGCGGTGATGGCGTCCTTTGAGGCCGTAACGCCGCTGGCGGCGGCCTACCAGTATCTGAGCCACACGCGCACGGCGGCCCGGCGCCTGGTGGAGATCGTGGAGACCCCGCCGGCGGTGCGTTTTCCAACGGAGGCGGCCGAGCCGCCGCAGAGCTTCGACATCCGTTTTGAGGATGTGACCTTCGGCTATCCCGGGCGGCGGGGCCGGGTGCTGGAGAACTTTGATCTGGCGGTGGCCGCGGGTGAGCACCTGGCCGTGCGGGGGGAGACCGGCTGCGGCAAGTCCACGCTCATCCAGCTTCTGGTGCGCTTTTACGATCCCCAGGCCGGGCGTATTTTGGTGGGCGGACGCGACCTGCGCTCGTTTGCCGAAAAAGACCTGCGGCGCATGCTCTCGGTGATGCCGCAGCAGGTGCACCTGTTCAACGGCACGCTGCGCGACAACCTGCTGGTGGCGCGGCCCGGGGCCACGCCGGAGCAGATGGCCGAG
>JAMOVG010000007.1 GCA_027061725.1 Desulfobacteraceae bacterium | reverse complement strand
TGGCGGTGGCGTATTCCTGGGCCTCTGCGGCCAGGTCAGCGCTGTTGAACTTGAAATAGGGAGGCCATCCCCAGCCGGTGTCCTCGTTGCGGAAGACCAGGACTTTGCCCTCGCGCGTGATGGTGTTGATAAAACGCACGTCGCGGATGCCGGCCGGTTTTTCACGCTGCCTGGCCTTGGCCTCGGTGCCCGGTTTTTCCGGACCGCCGGTGACCATGCGCTTGACGTCGGTGCCGGTGATCTGCACCACCTTGGTGTGCGGCAGGGTGTAACACAGCACGCCCGCCAGGGCCAGCACGATGAGCGCCAGCAGGATGTACTTGATGGTTTTCAGCACTTTCATGGGTTTTGCATCTCCGGTGTGGTTTTCGGGTTGCCTCCCCGCCCGCAGGCAGGCCGGTGGGGCATGTCGGCCGCCTCTGCGGCCAATCCTTCTTTTTTAATGCAATCGTCCGCCGCTTGCAAGCAAATAGTCGCAGGCCCGGCCATGCTGCGGCATGCCGAAGGCGGGAAACGGTTGTGTTTTCGAACGCCCTGGCATACAATTGCACTATTCTTGGAAAAAACGGACCGCACCACCCCCAAGGGCCTGAAAACAAGAGGTATGCCATGCCGACCATCGACGCCCACAAGCCGTGTGATTTCACCATCTACGGCGTGATGGGGGATCTCTCCCGCCGTAAGCTGATGCCCGCACTCTACCAACTGGAACGCGCCGGTCGGCTGCACCCCGACACCCACATCATCGGTGTCGCGCGGCACGAACTGGGCCGCAGGGATTTCCAGGCGCGCATGTACGAAGCCCTGCAGAGTTTCGTGGGCCAACCGCTGGACCACGAGGCCGCGCAGCGGCTGCTGGACCGCCTGCACTACGTGCTCATCGACCTGCAGGCGCCCGATCAGTACAGCCGGCTGGCTGAGATCGTGGACCAGCAGCGGCGGGTGTTGATCAACTACTTTTCGGTGGCCGCCTTTTTGTTCGACGACATCTGCCGGGGCCTGGAGCAGGCCGACCTCGTCACCCCGGAGACCCGGGTGGTGCTCGAAAAGCCCATCGGCCGGGACCTGGCCTCGTCGCAGGAGATCAACGACATCGTGGCGCGCGTGTTCGCCGAGGAGCAGGTCTACCGCATCGACCACTACCTGGGCAAGGAAACCGTGATGAACCTCATCGCGCTGCGGTTCGCCAACTCCATCTTCACCACCAACTGGGACCACAACACCATCGACCACGTGCAGATCACCGTGGCCGAGGAGGTGGGCATCGAGGGCCGCTGGGGGTATTTTGACAAGGCCGGGCAACTGCGCGACATGGTGCAGAACCACCTCATGCAGATCCTGGCCCTGGTGGCCATGGAGCCGCCGGTTAACCTGCAGGCCGACAGCCTGCGCAACGAAAAGCTCAAGGTCCTCAAGGCGCTGCGGCCCATCACGCCGGACAACCTGGACGACAAAGTGGTGCGCGGCCAATACGGCCCCGGATTCATCGAGGGCCGTCCCGTGCGCGGCTACGTGGAGGAGGAGGGCGGCAACCCCAACTCCACCACCGAAACCTTCGTGGCTATCCGTGTAGACATCGACAACTGGCGCTGGGCCGATGTACCCTTTTACCTGCGCACCGGCAAGGCCATGGCCACCAAGCGCTCCGAGGTAGTCATTATCTTCAAGCGGCTGCCCCACAACATCTTCGTGGACTCTTACCGCAACTTGCCGCCCAACAAACTGATCATCCGGCTGCAACCCGACGAGGGCGTGGATGTCGAGATGCTCAACAAAATCCCGGGTATCGGTGAGGGCATACGCCTGCAGCGCACCATGCTGGATCTGAGTTTCTGCGAGGCCTTCAGCGGCGAGCGTATCGCCGACGCCTACGAACGGCTGATCCTGGAGATCATGCACGGAGAGCAGGCGCTTTTCATCCACCGCGACGAGGTGGAACTCTCCTGGACCTGGATCGACTCCATCCAGAACGCCTGGGCACGGAGCAACGAAGCCCCCAAGAAATACCCGGCCGGCAGCTGGGGCCCGGTAGCCTCGGTGGCCCTGCTGGCCCGCGACGGACGCGAGTGGGAAGAATAGGAGGCGATATCGCCATGGGAAGCCCCGCCATCAAGACATTTCCAGACCGCCAGCGCCTGGCCGCGGCCCTGGCCCGACGCATCGCCGATCTGCTCACCGAAGCCGTACGGCGAGACGGCAGGGCCGGCCTGGCGGTCTCGGGCGGCTCGACCCCGGCACCCCTCTTCGACCAGTTGTCGCAATGGGATTTGCCCTGGGAAAACGTGGTCGTCACGCTGGTGGACGAACGCTGGGTGGACCCGGGCGACCCGGACGCCAACGAACGCCTGGTGCGCACCCGCCTGCTGCGCGGCCGCGCGGCGGACGCCGCCTTTGTGGGCCTCAAGGCCCCGGCGGCCACGGCCAAAGAGGGCCAGGCCGCGTGCGAAGAGCGCCTGGCGCAGGTTCCGCGGCCCTTTGCCGCGCTGATCCTGGGCATGGGCACAGACGGCCACACGGCCTCGCTGTTTCCCGGCGCGGCTGAGCTGCCGGCGGCCGCCGACCCGGAAACCAGGTGCACCTGCGTGGCCGTCACACCGCCTGCCGCGCCCCACGCACGCCTGACCCTGACGCTGCCGGTCATCCTGGACGCCGGCCGCATCTTCTTGCACATCACCGGAGAAGACAAGCGACGGGTCCTGCAAAAAGCCCTGCAGGAGGGCCCCGCCGAGGATATGCCCATCCGCTTCATCCTGCGCCAGCAGACGACCCCGCTGGAGGTTTACTGGGCGCCCTGAAGGAGGCACACCCATGCACAAAACCGTAGAGAGCGTTACACGGCGCATCGTTGAGCGCAGCCGCCAACACCGCCAGGCCTACCTGCAGCGCATCGACCGCGACAGATCTCCCGGGCCCTTCCGCACCCGCCTGCCCTGCAGCAACCTGGCCCACGATCTGGCCGGCTGCGATGCCGGCTGCCGCACGGCGCTGCTGGACGACAACCGCCCCAACATCGCCATCGTCTCAGCCTACAACGACATCCTGTCAGCCCACCGGCCCTACGAAACCTACCCCGCCGTCATCCGCGAGGCGGTGGCCGCCGCCGGAGGCGCCGCCCAGTTCGCCGGCGGCGTACCGGCCATGTGCGACGGCGTCACCCAGGGCGAGCCGGGCATGGACCTGAGCCTCATCAGCCGAGACGTCATCGCCATGTCCACGGCCATCGCCCTGTCCCACAACGTCTTCGACGGCGTGCTGCTGCTGGGCATCTGCGACAAAATCGTGCCCGGCCTGCTCATGGGGGCGCTGCAGTTCGGCCACCTGCCCATGATCCTGGTGCCGGCCGGCCCCATGACCCCGGGCCTGCCCAACAAGGAGAAGGCCCGCGCCCGGGAGCTGTTTGCCCAGGGCAAGATCGATCGCCGGGAGATGCTGGCCTACGAAACCCGCGCCTACCACAGCCCGGGCACCTGCACCTTTTACGGCACCGCCAACTCCAACCAGCTGATGGCTGAAATGCTGGGGCTGCACCTGCCCGGGGCCTCTTTTGTCAACGCCGGCACTCCGCTCAGGGAGGCCGTAACGCGCGCGGCCGCCGCGCGCGTTACGGCCATGACCCACCTGGGCGGGGACTACACCCCCATCGGCCGCGTGGTCAGCGAGAAAAGCGTGGTCAATGCCATGGTGGGGCTGCTGGCCACGGGGGGCTCCACCAACGAGACCATTCACCTGGTGGCCATCGCCCGGGCCGCCGGCATCCGCATCGACTGGCACGACTTCGCCGCGCTTTCGGACGTGGTGCCCCTGATCGTGCGCATCTACCCCAACGGGCCCGGCGACATCAACGCCTTCCAGCAGGCCGGCGGCATGGCCTTGCTGATCCGCGAACTGGCCAAGGGGGGACTGGTGCACGAGGACGTGCAGACCGTAGCCGGCCCCGGCCTGTCGCACTACCTGCAGCGGCCCGTGCTGGAGGGGAAAGAAGCCGTCTGGCGGGACGGACCGCAGCGGTCGGCCGACCCCGAGGTGATGGCCACCGTGGCGGCGCCTTTCGACACCATGGGCGGCATCAAGATCCTGTCCGGCAACCTGGGGCGCGCCATCATGAAGATATCGGCCCTGGCCGACGGCGACCGCACGCTGGTGGAGGCGCCGGCCATGGTCTTCGGCAGCCAGCACGAACTCGAAGAGGCCTTCAACGCCGGCCGCCTGGACCGCGACCTGGTGGCCGTGGTGCGTTTCCAGGGGCCCCGGGCCAACGGCATGCCGGAACTGCACAAGCTGATCACCTATCTGTCCATCGTCATGGACCGCGGCCACCGCGTGGGCCTGGTGACCGACGGGCGGCTGTCGGGGGCCTCGGGCAAGGTGCCCTTCGCCATCCACTGCACCCCGGAA
>JAMOVG010000006.1 GCA_027061725.1 Desulfobacteraceae bacterium | reverse complement strand
GCGCGTCAGATCATGAACATCCGTCAGCGCCATCTGGCGGCTGACGATCAGCATCTTTCCTCCGGGAGCAGGCATCGCCACCTGACCCTGCTCTGAGCAATCGCATTTCGGTGCACACTCCCACCGGGGCCTCTTCGACACCTATCTGCATCAAAGTACTTGTACTTTGACTATTCGGAAACCCTTTGCTGACGGAGGACACCCCACTCAGGGTTGCGTGCTGCTACGGCTGTCTACGGCGGCGGATCCCGACACGGCCGTGTCCGGAGACTTGTCGGCCTCCATCAGGGGGCGGTCGCTGAGGATGATTTCCACGCGGCGGTTGGATTGGCGTCCCTGCCAGGTATCGTTGGATTTAACCGGACGGTACTCTCCGAATCCCATGGTGGCGATACGCCGGGGATCAAAATCGGCGTCTTTGATGAACAGTTCGGCCACCGACGCCGCGCGTGCGATGGAGAGATACAGGTTGGAGTGGAAAGGGCCGCCGACGATAGGCACGTTGTCAGTGTGGCCGGCGATGATGATTTCCCCCTTGGCCTTTTTCAGAACCTTTGCGATCTTGATGAGCAGCGGCCGAGTGCTGGGGCGAATCTCGGCCTTGCCGGAATCAAACGTCGTCTCCCCCATCAGCCGGATGATAATCTCGCCGTTTTCGTTGGTTACGCTGATGAGGCCCTTGATGTCTTCGGGGAAAAGGGACTTGATTTCCTCGATCAGTTTCTTCTTGATGGCCTCGGCCTCGATATCCTTGGTCAGGTTCAACTGCCGATCGAAATCGCGTGCAATAATGCGTTCCCCCCGGGGGGAATCCCAGGCCTGGGTCTTGCGCTGGATACCGAAGGCCTCCTTGAGCGACCCGGCCACTTCCTTGTACTTCTGGCGGTCCATCTCTGAGAAGGACAGCAGCAGCACGAAAAAGCACAACAGCAGGCTCATCAGGTCGCCGAACGTGACGACCCAGGCCGGCGCACCCGCCTCCTCCTTTTTGATGGCTTGGGGTTCACCCATTTGACTTTACTTCTTCTTTCCGCCCTTCTCGGCGTTCTTGCCGTTGCGACTCTTGGGGGAAAGGTAGATCTTGAGAGACTCTTCCAGCACCATGGCCGAGATCCCCTTGGCGATTCCCACGGCGGCCTCACGGATGATGCGCTTATTGACCAGTTCCTCCTGGCTGCGCAGCGCCAGCTTGTCGGCCAGCGGCATGCAGATGAAGTTGGCCGCCAGCGCCCCGTAGAGCGTGGTCAGCAACGCCACGGCCATGGCCGGTCCGATACTGCTGGGATTGTCCATGCTGGCCAGCATCTGCACCAGGCCGATAAGCGTGCCGATCATGCCGAAGGCCGGGGCGGAGTCTCCCATACCCTTGAAAACGCCCTGTCCGGTGGCATGACGCTGGAGCATGATTTCGATGTCCTTGTTGAGCATGTCCTCGATGAGCCCCTGGTCGAGCCCGTCGGAAAGGTAGCGCAGGGCCTTGGCGGCAAAGGCGTCCTTGGGTTTCTTGCTCTCCAGCGCGATAAGCCCTTCATTCTTGGCGATCTTGGCATAGGAGATCATCTCTTCTATGACCTTTTCGGGCTGGTCCAGCTTGGCCATGAAAGCCTTCATGGCGACCTTGATGGAGTTGATCACGTCTCCCATGGAAAACTTGATGAAGGAGACGGCCAGCGTGCCGCCGAACACGATCAGCATACCGGGGATGTTGAGAAAAATCTTGGCACTGCCGCCCATGATAATGGCCGACAGGACCAGTCCTGATCCTCCTACCAGCCCGATGATTGTCGCCAGATCCATGCTGTCCTCTTCAACGTACCGATTTGTGCGGAGCCTCCCACCGCTCGTTGTGCCCCATGATTCGCGCAGGTCCTCCGGCATGTGCCGCGGGCATCCCGCACCACGCGGGGGAGGTCCAAATTTTCCTATCTGGATTATCGGCAGATGGGTGGGAAGCTTTAACCCTCAGAGGAAGACAATCGCCGGAATCTGCAGCCATTGTCCGACCCGACGGCCGCGGTGCTGAACGGCACGCCACCTGTTGAGGGCGGGCAGCCGGGCAGCGGAGGAAAAGGAGGGGGAAGGCAGCGCTCAGCAATCGCCGGCGGATGGTGTCCGGCACCGGAATTTCGGGCCATTTCAAAGGCTTTCACACCGCAGTCCGCGGCCGAAGGTGTTCAGGCCGACAGGTCC
This sequence comes from Desulfobacteraceae bacterium, assembly GCA_027061725.1. Classification (GTDB taxonomy): domain Bacteria; phylum Desulfobacterota; class Desulfobacteria; order Desulfobacterales; family JALSRD01; genus JALSRD01. Next base: position 15,870 of record JAMOVG010000006.1, on the reverse strand, counting down.
AGCGGGACGTAACCGGGAGGAACCTGGCGCAGCAGTTTGCCGTGACGGTCGTAGACCTTGACCGTCAGCTGGCCATCTTCGAAATCGAACTTTCGTTCCTCGATTTCCATCTCGGCACCTTCGGCTTCCGTGCTGCGGCCGTCGACCATGCCGTGGCCCTGATCCCGTACCCGATCGCTTTCCGGACTGTGGGACACCTTGGTCGGCGGCGGGGTGAGCTGCTGCATGGCTTGGGAGGCCGCCCCGTCGGAGACCACCGGTGGCGGCGTGGACAGCTTCTGCCGCTCCGAACCCGTAAATGCGGGGGCCTCGATTCCCCGAACAATGGATCCGATGAAACTGCTCATGGTGTTGTCTCCATTCGTCTTTCAGGAACAGATTGGGCCTTTCGGCCTATTACCCCTCTTAGGATATGCAAGAATCGTGCATATATCGGCACTCCTATCCAATCCGCGCCGCGTTGTCCGTCGGCCGCAGTCCGGCAGCATCTCCCCGGCGAAGCGGGCGTCGGCTTTGAGCCCCAATGTCGCAAAATTTGTAATACGAATGACAAAAAATGCAATCCCCGGGTCTTTACCTGCGGGTGCCGGTAGGCTATAGTGATATACGAACCCAAGCGCAGGGGCACCAGATGAAGATCGGTACCCGCTACTCTCTCGTTGCCCGCGGCAACGGCATGCAAAAGACCCCTTCCGCATCGACGGAGCGACAGCTCCCGGCCGTCAGCCCTGCGGTGACGGAGGGCCGCGCCCTATTGGTCCCGCACGCGCGGCCCATCCGAAGCGCCGGAGCGCTCTATACCCCACCAGGGCCCGCGGCCGGCTCGGTCGACACCCCGGCCAAGGGTCGGATAGTGGACCTGTACGCCTGAACCCGGGTCCCTCTCCCGACCTCCCACGAGGCGCTCTCGGTGACCTGGGCAAAAGCCTGGTTGGTTACGGCTGCCACCAGCAGCATGACCGTGATGTTCCGTTTTCTTCTGCGCACCCTCCCGATATATAGAATATGTAAATGAAGGCGCTCCTGATATAGGTATCGGCAGGCGTTTTAAAGTCTTGAAAAGAAAAAAGCCCGCATGCCGGGAGAATGCGGGCAGGCGAGCGGTTGCCGGCGCCGACAGCCGGCGGGGGCTTTATCCGGAAGGCGGCGTCACCACAGGCGGATCAGGCGCACGCCGTCGACCAGGGCGCCCCTTACCTTTTCCATGTGGCGCAGGGCGGCAATCTGTCGCTCCACATCGGCCGGTTTCATCTCCAGGCGCCGACAGAGCTCATCCATGGGCAGACCGCCGGATTCGGCCAGCAGACGAAGAATCCTTCGCTGGATATCGGTCAGTTCGGCAGCGCCGGCCCCGGTTCCCGCCATGCTTTTGGCGCTGTGCACCGCCCACGGGTCGCAGGTTCTGGCCGGCGAGAGAGTGTCCATGTAACAGTCCTCGCACAGCTTCTGGCCAAGGTGGTCATGCGCCTCGGACGCGGGGATCTCGGCCTGACATCGATCGCAATGCAGCATGGCAACAGCACCTCCTTTCATGGACAACCTGCTTTATTTATTTCTGAAATAATCAGCCGCAGGGGGATTGTCAACTCGGCCTTGCGCCAGTGTAGGCCATCTGTTAGTTTCCGGGTGTCGAAGTTTTTGAGCCTTGCCGGACGGGTGCCCTGACGGCTTCGGTGCGCCATCGAATTTCCAAACCGGGTCACCTGGAGAGAAACCATGCCGTACAACCTGGACAGCGCCACGCCAGGCAGTGAGCTGGCGGCGCGTATCCACCGTTTTCAGGCGCATCTGCAGCGTCTGGGGGTGGACGGCGCCCTGATCCTGCAGAACAGCGACCTGTTCTATTTCGCCGACACCGTTCAGCAGTGCCACCTCTACATACCCGCCGAGGGAGAGGCGCTCCTGATGGCCCACCGCCACGCGGAACGCGCCCGGCACGAAAGCGGTATCGAAGAGGTGGCGTCCATCGCTTCGCCACGGGAAGTGCCGCACCTGCTCCGGGAGCGCGGCTGCTTTCCGCGCGCACGCCTGGGCCTGGAGCTGGACGTGCTGCCGGCCGTGCGCTACCTGGCGTTGTGCCGTCTCTTCGAAGCGACCGAGATCGTCGACGTCTCGCACGCCATCCGCCTGACACGCATGGTGAAATCGCCCTACGAGATGGCGCGCACAGGCCGCGCGGCCCGCCTGGCCGATGAATTGGCGGCGCGGGTACCGGGACTGCTGCGCGAGGGCATGACCGAAATCGAACTGGCCGGCAGGCTCGAAGCCGAGGCCCGCCGCATGGGGCACCAGGGCATCGTACGCATGCGGCTCTGGGGGTCGGAAATCTTCTACGGGCACCTGATGGCCGGCCCCGCCGCGGCCGTTCCCAGCTACCTGTCCTCACCTACCGGCGGCATGGGCCCCGGGCGAGCCGTGGCCCAGGGGGCTGGTTTCCGACCCATCGGCCGCCACGAACCCATCCTGGTGGACTATGCCTTCGGTTACCAGGGCTACCTGGCGGATCACACCCGCATCTACAGCCTGGGCGAATTGCCCGAAGACCTGCTGCAGGCCCACGCGGCCATGCTCGACCTCCACGACAGCCTGAAAAGGGAAGCCGTACCCGGACAGACCGCCGGGCAGCTCTACGAACGGGCCTTCTCGCTGGCGGCCGAAGCCGGCTACAGCGAAAATTTCATGGGTGTGTCCGGTGCGCGCGTGGCCTTCGTAGGCCACGGCGTGGGAATCGAACTCGACGAGTATCCGTTCCTGGCCCGGGGTCAGGATACAGTGCTCGAAGAGAATATGGTTGTCGCCCTGGAGCCCAAACTGGTGTTTCCGGGCAGAGGCGTGGTGGGGATTGAAAATACCCACGTGGTTACGGCCGAAGGCCTGAAACAACTCACGTGCAGCACGGAAAAAGTCGTCGTGGCGGACTGAAAAAGGGGAAGCCGGAAGCCGACTCCCCCTCGAATAGTTTTGCAAGCAAAGCGTATTAGCGCTTGGAGAACTGGAACCGCGCGCGGGCGCCCTTCTGCCCGTACTTCTTGCGCTCCTTGACACGCGGGTCACGGCGAATGAAGCCCGCTTTCTTCAGGGGGGTGCGCAGGTCGGGATTGGCTTGCACCAGCGCCCGGGAGATGCCGTGCCGGATGGCGCCGGCCTGGCCAAAATAGCCGCCGCCCTTGACATAGACGCGCACGTCGAAGCTCTCCAGGGTGCTGGTCAGGGCCAGCGGCTGTTTGAGCAGCTGCTTGGCGCTCTCCACCTTGAAATAGTCGTCGAGTTCCCGGTCATTGACGGTGATCTTGCCGCTTCCCGGCATCAGCCACGTCCTGGCCGTCACCGTTTTGCGTTTTCCTGTAGCGTAAAAGACGTTTTCCTGTTCCATTGATCGAATGTTCCCCGCGTGATTTCTTCTGGGCGCCTTTACAGCGACAGCACCTCTGGATTCTGGGCTTCATGGGGGTGCTGGTCCCCCGCGTAGACCTTTAGTTTCTTGTAAAGCTTGCGCCCCAGCCGGTTTTTGGGCAGCATGCCCTTGACGGCGAAACGAATGATGTCCTCGGGCCGTTTTTCCCGCAGTTTGTCGGCGCTGATCTCCTTCAGCCCACCGATGTAGCCGCTGTGGCGATAATACATCTTCTGCTTCCACTTGCGGCCCGTGAGCTTCACTTTCTCGGCATTGATGACGATGATGCTGTCTCCGGTATCCACGTGAGGCGTAAAAAGCGTGTTGTGCTTGCCCCTCAGGCGGGCGGCGATCTGACTGGCCAGCCGGCCCAGAACGGCTCCGTCGGCATCCACCAGATACCACTTGCCCGGATTGTCGGATGCCTTGGCACTGCGTGTATATTTTTTCACCTGTCGACTCCCGTAACTTTTTGAAATATCAATAACCTTGTGCTGAAAAAAGCAGATAGCGGATGTTTCGGCAAATACCCGGCCAAAAGAATTTGGCACTATTAAAGTAAAATCGGGCTTGTGTCAAGAAAAAAATATGTTTATGCTCCCAGCCGGTATTCAGCATAACCCCATATTCCGGCACCCATCATGGACCATCTGGAAATCGAAGTCAAATTCCACGTCAGAGAGCCCGAGGCCCTGCGCAGCGCCATTGCCGCCCTGGGCTGCCGCAGCCTGGGGCGCGCTTTCGAACGCAATTACTGCTACGACGACCACCGACATTCCCTCCGGGCCCGCAAGGCCCTGCTGCGCCTGCGAAAGGACTCCGGTGCCCGGCTGACCTTCAAGTCCGTGCCCCCCACGGCAGACGCCGGTTACAAGGTGCTACGCGAAATGGAAGTCGGCCTGGACGACTTCGACACCATGGCCGGCATCCTGGAGGCCATCGGGTTCCGGCGGACGCGGGTGTACGAGAAATGGCGCGAAACCTTTTCCTGCGACCACGCCCAGCTGTGCCTGGACACCCTGCCCATGGGCACCTTCCTGGAAATCGAGGGCCCCCGGTCGGCCATCGACACCCTCGCCCGCAGGCTTCACCTGCCATGGGAGCAGCGCATCCTGGCCAATTACCTGGAGATGTTCGACCACCTGCGGCGCACCCTCGGACTGCCTTTCAGTGATCTCACCTTCGACAACTTCAAGGGGCTCCGGGTGGACCCGGACTGGCCCCGTGTTTTCGCGGCGGGGCCATGAATACGGCGGTTTGCAAATCACCAGGCGACGCGCGCCCGGAAGCGGTGACCTTCACCGCCATGACGCTGAACTTGCGCTTCGGACGCGCCGATGACGGTCCCAACGGCTGGAAATACCGCAAAAAGTGTCTATCGCCGCTGCTCGCGCGCTACAATCCGGATTTTCTCGCCCTGCAGGAGGTCAACGACTTTCAGCTGCGTTTCCTGCGCCGCATCCTGCCCGACCACGCTTTCATCGGCCAACGCCGCCCGGCGCCCCCCTTCTGGCAGAACAACATTCTCTTCTACCGCCGCCGGTGGCGCTGCACCCTGCAGCAGCACTTTTTCCTGAGCCCCACGCCGAACGTGCCCAGCCGTTTTCGCGCCAGCCGCTGGCCGCGGCAGTGCACCCTGGGGCTCTTTCGATACCGCGGTCGGCAACTGGCCTGCGTCGACACCCACCTGGATTTCGACGCCGACGTGCAGTTGGCCAGCGCGCGCCTGATCCTGTCACGGCTCGCACGGCTGCCATCGGAGGCGCCGGTGCTGCTGATGGGGGATTTCAACGCGGACTGCCATAGCCCCTGCTACCGCCTCCTGACCGGTACGGACGAGCAGGGAGGCGGGTTCGAAAACGTTTTCGGCGGCACGTGTCCCGGCACCCACCACGGGTTTACCGGCCGCAGCGAAGGCCGCGCCATCGACTGGATCCTGTACCGGGGAAAGCTCGAGGTCCTGGAGGCACGCGTCGTCCGGGATCGCTTCGAGGGGCGCTACCCCTCGGATCACTTTCCGGTGGTGGCCGTCTTGCGTTTGTCCGGCTGATCGGGCAGCGGCCGGCCGCAGCGCACACGGGCATTCAGGCGCGCCCCTTCCTCCACCAGCAGATCCACGCAGAGTATTTCCCCCCGGCAACTGCCCGATGACAGGACCGAAACCTCTCCGTCTACCCTCACCTTACCCTGGCAGCGGCCGGCGATGGTCATGCAAGCGGCCTGGACATCGGCGATGACCGCTCCGCCGGGAGCAATGGTTACCCGTTCACCGCAGAGGGCGCCGCGCACGGTTCCCTTGATGATCATTTCACCGTCTCCGCTGATGTCGCCTTCCACGGTAAGCCCCTCGTCGATGATGGTGATGTTGTCGGACGGTTTCCTGCCCACGGGAGATCCTCACATGTTTGGCGTTGTTCAAAGCGGGGGCCGCGATGGCAGAGCCCGCACGTGGACCGGGTCTCCCACCGCCAGGCCGAGCACCTCCCGCGCACTGCCGCAGTTGATCCCGATCTCCAGATATCCGCGGCTGCCCACCAGGGCCAGCGCCTGGCCCGGCGGTACACTGGCGTAGCTCGGCGACAGCCCCGCGATGCGGCGACCGCCCAGGCGCACCTCGAGTTCCCCCTTGCCCGACAAGGCGGCGAGCTGTTGGCGGTCGATATTGGTGACGGCGTTTCCGAAACGGTCGAAGGTCATCACGCATCCCCTCACCTCTGTCTCGCCGGTGACCACCACGGGCGGGATGTCCAAGCGCACCAGTTCGTCGCAGGCGACGCGGGGACCCAGTTTGCGGATGTCGGCGCCGGCGGCCAAGTGGGCGGCCACGGGGGCGAAGATATCCCTGCCGTGAAAAGTGCGACTCACGTGGGGGAGGAAAAAGCCCCGGTTTTCCACCCGCACCGCGACTTCCGGCACCTGGTCTTCGATGACGCGCGTCAGCACCCCGTTGTCCGGCACCAGAAAGGTGCACGCCTGGGTCCTGACCGCCACGATGGCGCGCGATCCGCCCACCCCGGGGTCGACCACCACCACGTGAATGGCTCCCTCGGGGAAATAGCGGTGGTAGCCCTCCAACAGGTAGGCCGCCCGCCCCACGTCCTGGGGCGGAACCTCGTGGCTGATGTCCACCAGGGTGACCCGCGGGGCGATGGAGAGGATCACGCCCTTCATGGCGCCGACGTACTCGTCCCGGGTCCCGAAATCGGTGAGCAGCGTGATAACAGCCATGGTCGACGTCAAAAGAGCCTGCGCTGGGGGCCGGTCAGGTTCAGGTGGCGGTATGCACGTTCACTGGCGCGCCGGCCGGCCGAGGTGCGCAGCACCATCCCGGTTTTGAGCAGGTAGGGCTCCACCACGTCCACCAGCGTATCGGATTCCTCCTGCAGGGTCGCCGAAATGGCCTCGATGCCCACCGGCCCGCCGTCGTAAAACTCGATGATGGTCTTCAGGTAGCGCCGGTCCAGGTCGGTGAGCCCCTCCTGGTCAACGCCCTCCAGCGCCAGGGCGGCCTGCACCACCGGCCGCGTGATGGTGCCGTCGCCCTTTACCTCGGCGTAATCGCGCACACGCTTGAGCAGTCGATTGATGATGCGCGGCGTTCCGCGCGAGCGGCGCGCCAGTTCCAGCGCGGCGTCTTCGTCGATGGACACCTCCAGCAGGGAGGCCGAACGCCTGGCGATCCGCACCAGGTCGTCTTCGCTGTAAAAATCCAGACTGCGGAAAATGCCGAAGCGGTCCCGCAGCGGCGCCGAAAGCAACCCCACACGGGTGGTGGCGCCCACCAGCGAAAAGCGGCTGAGGTGAAAGCGATGGCTGCGGGCATGGATGCCCTTGTCGAAAACGAAGTCCACGGCGAAATCCTCCATGGCGGGATAGAGGAATTCCTCCACCGTCTTGGAGGTGCGGTGGATTTCGTCCACGAACAGCACGTCCCCCTCTTCCAGGTGGGTCAGGATGCCGATCAGATCGCCGCCCTTTTCCAGGGCCGGACCGGACGTGACCGTCAGTCGGCTGCCCATCTCCCCGGCGATGATGTGGGCTAAGGTGGTCTTGCCCAGGCCCGGCGGCCCGTGAAACAGGATGTGGTCCAGCGGCTCCCCGCGTTTCTTGGCCGCCTCGATGGCGATCCGCAGTGTTTCGATGACCTCGGGCTGGCCCACGTAATCGTCCAGGCGCTCCGGCCTAAGGGAGAGCAGTTCGGGCTCTTCGTCCATGGCCAGGCTGGCGCCCGACACGATGGCCTGTTTCCCGGAACCGGGTTTCAACATCATTTCCGCCATCAGTCTTTTTCCGTATGGATTTTCAAGAGTTGCCCCCCGACCAGGGCGGGTTGGCCCGCCGGGGGGGGGACCGGGCTTAGGTGGCGCGAAAGATTTCGTCCAGCAGGGCCTCGGGCGCCGCGATGGCCGGGTTGCGCTCCATGGCTTCATCGATGATGCGGCGGGCCTCGCCGCGGTTGTACCCCAGTTGCTCTACCAGCACTTCCATGACCGCATCCACCAGCTCCGGCGGTCGCTGCACCGCGGCCCGCTCGGCATCGCTCCGCACGAAGGGCTCCATTTTGCCGCGCAGCGAGGCGATAATCTTGCGGGCGGTGCGTTCCCCGATGCCCTTGAGCCGTTTGAGCTGCGCCACGTCCTGGGATTCGATGGCGGCCGCGATCTCGTGTACCGGCAACGTCATGGCCTTGACGGCCTTGATGGCCCCGATGGCCTCCACGCTGATGAAGCGCTGAAAGAAATCCTTTTCCAATTCGTGGTTGAACCCGATCAGCACCGGCTTGGGCTGCCGTTCGGTCTGCTGGTAATAGATATACAGCGACAGCGCATCCCCGGGCGTCCTGGCGCGTACGGTTTCCATCACAAAGCCCGGCAGCAAAACCTCGTAGCCCACCTGGCCCGCCAGCAGCAGGATCCGGTCCTCCTCGACCTTGAGCAGTTTGCCCTCCAGATAGCCGATCATCGCGGTCGTCCCCCTTGGCCCGGCACGCCGGATACCCGGCGCCGATGGTGATCGAAGCGGTATAGCCCCACCAGCGCCAGCCCCAGGGCGTCGGAAGCGTGAAAGGGGCGAATGGGTTCGACGGCGCCCAGCATGTGGCGCACGGCCTTCTCCAGCTGCTCCTTGCTGGCGTTGCCGTTGCCCGTCAGGATCTGCTTGGCCTCCCGCACGGGAACTTCGCTCACCGGTACCCCGGCACGATGCCCGGCCAGCAGGATGACGCCGCAGACTTTCCCCAAGGTTATCCCGGATTTGGGGTAACGATCAAGGGAAAACACGGCCTCCACGATCATGCCGTCGGGCCGTTCGGCCGCCAGCACCCGGGACAGGCAATCATAGATGCCGGCCAGGCGGTGCGCCAGGGCTTCCGCCTTTGACGTGCGGATGCATCCCGAGGAGTAGCCGGCGACGCGCACCCCGCTGCCCTGCACCACGCCGATGCCGGTAGCGGCCAGGCCCGGGTCGATACCAATGATTTTAATCGTCGCCATGGAGACATCCCTGCATCGACGCGGGGATAAAGAAACTCACCACGGGTTTCCGCCTGCGGCGGACAGGGAGTGGGGTCCGATGGAGAGGAAAAGCGGCAGCGGGTTCAGAAACTATTAAGTTTCTTCTTGGCAATCTTGGCTTCCCGGGAATGCGGATATTTGGCGATGAGTTCGTTGAGAATCAGGCGCGCGTTGGCCTTGTCGCCGATATTGTAGAACGCCAGGCCCTGCTTCAGCAGCGATGCGGGCACTTTGTTGCCCTTCGGGTATTTCTCGATGACCTTCTGGTATTCGAGAATGGCCTTCTCATACCACTTCTCGCGGTAATAAGTCTCACCGATCCAGAACTGGGCGTTGTCCGCGTTCTTGGCCCTGGGAAAACGCTTCAGAAAATCCTGGAAAGCGGCCCTGGCCCCGGCGTAATCCCCCGCATCGAAGGCCTGTTTGGCTTTGAGGTAAAGCTCGTTTTGCGAAAGCGTGCGCTTCTGGGGCGCTGCGGCGGCTGCGCCGGGAGTCCCGGCCTCCAGGCTCAGGTACTGCTCAATGCGACGTACGCGCCGCTGCAGGTCCGACAGGCGCTCCTCAATAGCGCCCCCCGCCGGTTCCCCGCCGGTCCCGGACTTGCGCACGGCGTTGAGCTGTTTTTTAAGCAGGTACTCGGTTTCGTCAAGCCGGCCGCTCAGCAGCCGAATGTCCTCCTGGACCTTGTCCAGGGTGGCGTACAACACGGCTGTCTGGTCTCTGAGTTTCTGATCCGTGGCCGTCTGGGCGCGGTCAAATTTTTCGAGGCGTTTCTGCAGGCTGGCATTCTGCTGCTCCACGGCCGCCAGGCGTGCGTCCAGACCGTACATGTCGCCCTGGGTGGCACAGCCGGCCAGCGCCATGACGCCCATCAAAAGAACCCAGCAGAGCGATTTCATGGTGATGCGCCTCTCCTCCTGCGGCAGGTGCCGGTCCGACCCTGCGGCCCACGCCGCCGCAGGGCGCCGCACCGCCTCTGTCATCCACGGGCCGCCTCGCGAGAACACCGCCGGAGCGGGTGCCCTTGCCGGGGAAAACCCGCCGCCGGCACCCCGCGGTGCTCACGCCTTCCGGCCCACGCGTTAAAGCCGTCGTGGAAACTCCCCGGCCGCTACTTGATGACGAACTGGTCCCTTCGATTCTTGGCCCACGCGGCTTCGTTGTGGCCCGGATCCAGGGGGCGCTCCTCCCCGTAACTGATGGTCTCCAGGCGATTGGGGTCGATTCCCAGGTTCACCAGGAAAGTTTTGGCGGCCTGGGCGCGTCTTTCACCCAGTGCCAGGTTGTATTCCACGGTGCCGCGTTCGTCACAATGGCCCTCGATGATCACCCGCACGTCGGGGTGGGCCTGCAGATAGGCGGCTTTTTTCTTCAGGATCTCCTGAGCCGTGGCGTCCAGCGCGGAGCTGTCAAAGGCGAAATGGATCATCTCGTTGACGAATTCCTCCCTGGCCTGGCGGGCCTCCCTCAGGCGTTGCTCTTCCAGGGCACGCTGGCGCGCCGCCTCTTCCTCGGCTTTCTTGGCGGCTTCATCGGTGGTTGCCTTCTTCTCCACCTTGGGGGTGGGGGCAACCGCTTTCTTGGCGCACGAAGCGCTGAAAAGCATTGCCGGGACAACGAGTAAAAGGGCAAGGGTGATCCACATTCTGTTTCGCATCGCATTTCCTCCTTTAGCCTATCAGGTATACCGGTTGATCCCTTCCCCCTCCTGCTGTCGTTCTCGGGGTTGCGGGCCTACCCGTCGCACTACGGTCTGCTTGCCTCCCGCGGGGTGTGTTCACCGCGAGGTCCGATACTCGAATTCATTTCTCGGGCCGCTTCACGGTCCCTCGATGTTGGGCGACCAGTTCGGCTCACTCTGCTCACCGGGCATCTCGAGCAGCCGCCGCTGGTCGGTTCCGTATGATGTCATCACATACAGCCGCGACGGCCCCTCACGGTTGGTGCTGAAGACAATCAGGCTGCCGTCCGGGGACCAGGAAGGCGATTCATTGTCTCCCTGCCCCTCGGTAAGCTGTATCAGCCCATTGCCGTCGACACCGATGACGCGGATATTGATCTCCCCGTCCGCAATGGCCGTGTAGGCAATCCGGTCTCCTTTCGGGGACCAGTTCGGCTGGGTGTTGTGTTTCCCCTCGTACGTCAGCCGACGGACTCTTCCGGTGACGATGTCCTTGATATATATTTGGGGGGTTCCGGAGCGCTTGGAAACGAAGGCCATCTTTTTCCCGTCCGGCGACCATGAGGCGGATACGTCAATCCCCCGGTTATTGGTCAGTTTCTTAATAATTTTTCCCCTTCCGGTCAACAGATAAATTTCCTGATCGCCGGTAAACGACAGCGTGGCGGACAGTTCGAACCTGCCCGGCACCCAGCACGGGGAGATATTGATGCCCTTGCGCGCCACCACCGTGCCGCGTTTTTCGCGCACGTTCTTGATGTACAGATCCGGGTTCCCCTTGGCGTATGAGGTGTAGGCGATCCACTTGCCGTCCGAGGACCACATGGGGGTCAGGTTGATACTGCGGTTGTTGGTGAACTTGTGGGGCCGGTAGCCGTCGAAGTCACAGGTATAGATTTCCTTGTTGCCGCTGGTGGTGGAGACGAAAGCGATCTTGCTGCCGAAAATGCCGCGGTGACCGGTCAACTTGTAGATCACCTCCGAACAGAAGCGCCGGATGATGCGCCGCTGGTCGGCCAAGGCTCCCTTGTATCGCTTGCCCAAAAGCAGTTTTTCCTTGAAGGTGTCATAGAGACGCAGTTCCATTTCCACCAGGCCGGCGGTCTGCACAAGGCCGCCGGTGATCAACAGTTCGGCGCCGACCGTGGTCCAGTTCTTGAAGTTGATGCGGGGCGCCACGATGCCGTCTTTCTGGGGGTCGAAGAGAAACGAAGCCGGGTCCAGTATCTTGAAATAGCCAGTGAACGCCAGGGTCTCGGCCAGCAGTTGCGACGAACTGCGAGCCCGCTTCATCTCCTCGGGCGTGCCCGAAAAAGACTTGAACTGCGGCACGGCGATGGGAATCTTGCGAAGGAACGGGTTGCTGATATCCACGTAGTCGTAACCGGCCCGGGAGACGCCCGGCGCCAGCACCAGCAGAAGCATCATGGCCGCAAATACGGCCGATCGACACCTGATTTTCATGGGGTTTTCCTTTCGTGAAGCTTTTGTCTCCAATCACCGCAGCCCGGTGGGGGTGAATCGCACCGCCAGGTTGTAAAACGGCCGCAGGTAACCGTCGGGCAGCCGGGGTAGCGGGTTGGCCTTTTTGATGGCTTTGTAAGCCGAGTCGTCGAGATACCGGTTTCCGGAGCGTTTTTCGAACCAGATGTCCGCGATTTCCCCGCTGGGCAGTATCTTGATAACCAGTATGGCTTCGAGTTTTTTGTTGATGCCGGCCAGCTGTTCGGAAAAGGCCCAGTGCTTCTGGATCTGGTAGGCCACCTCCGCCTTGTAGATATCCAGCTGGCTCAGGGCCCGGGCGCCTAGGCCGCCGGTGCCCCCGCCATAGCCGCCGCCCCCGCCGCCTGTGCCCGGTGTCCGCTTCACCGTGGGCGGCGGCCCCTCACGCTGCACCTTTTTCTTCAGCTGCGCCAGGGCGCTCTCGATCTTGCGCGTGGTGGACTCGGTGGTCTGGCGTTCAATTTTGCGGATGGCGCGTTTGACCACCTTCTCCGGCTTGTAGGTCTTTTTCTTCAGTGATGTCTTGGGCTTGATCTTTTTGGCCTTGACCTTCTTGGTCTTGGGTGCCAGGGAGACCTCGGGTTTGGGCTTGGACTGCGGTTCCGGAGCGACTTCCTCCGGCTTTTCCGGCACGTGCACCTTTTTTTGCTTTTCCGGCTTCTTGACCGGCTTGGGGGCCGGCGGCGGCGCCTTTTTAGGCGCCGGTTTGGGGGTCGGCGGCCCGGCCGGTCCCGGCGGTTCAGACTGCAGCGTGACCATGCGTACGTTCATCACCGTCGGGGTGAAAGGCCGGTCGGGCGGGCCGAAGTCCGGCATGAACAGCACGGCGGCAAAAAGCGCTACGTGAAGCAGCAGGGAAATGGCAAAAAACTTGTACCACGTCCGCCGCTCGGCATCCGAGCCGTAAAGAGAATATGCGTCAGCCTTGGCGTGGTCCTTCATGGAGGTGTCGGATACGAGTCGCGTTGGCGGTTTATTTTTTCTTGGGCGCTTTGTTGGGCGGCGGCTCGGTGACCATCCCAAGGCTGGTGACCCCGGCTCCCTGGATGGCGGCCATCACTTGCGCCACGATGCCGTATGGAATGTTCTTGTCCGCCCGCAGGTAAACCTGTTTATCGGCCCGGCCGGCCAGAATGCGACCGAGTTTTTCGCCCAGAAAATCCACGGACACCTCGAAATCGTTGATGAAGATCTTGGCATCCTTGTCGATGGTAATGATGATGTGCTCCTGTTCGGACTTGAGCGGCTCGGAAGTGGTCTGGGGCAAGGAGACGTCGACGCCCTGCATCATCATGGGCGCGGTCACCATAAAAATGATCAGCAGCACCAGCATGACGTCCACCAGGGGGGTCACGTTGATGTCCGCCATCAGCCGGTCAGCGTTGGTTTCGATGGCCATTTCAAACCCCTTCAGCCATTGGCGCGCATGATGTCGCGTTCAATGATGTTCAGAAAGTCGGCCGAGAAGCTCTGCAGTTCGGCCTCCAGGATACGGATTTTCTGCATGAAATAGTTGAAGGCGATGACGGCCGGTATGGCCGCCGCCAGCCCGGCGGCCGTGGCGATAAGTGCCTCCGAGATCCCCGGTGCCACAACAGCCAGGCTGGCCGAACCGCGCAGCCCGATGCCGTGGAACGAATTCATGATGCCCCACACCGTGCCGAACAACCCGATGAACGGCGTGGTGTTGCCGGTGGTGGCCAGAAAAGGCACCAGCTGGGTCATGCGGATGACCTCGGTGTTGGTGGCCCGCCGCAAGGCACGCTTGATGTTGTCCATGCCCGTGGCGCGGCTCTGCCAGCCAGCGTCTTGGGGTGCAGCTTCGGCCGACGCCCGCGTGGTCTGGCTGACCTTGCGCAGCTCGACGTAACCGATGCGGAAAACGCGGGCAATGGGGCTGTTGCGCAGCTGCTTGGACTTGGTGAAGGCGTCGGAGAGATCGCGGCTCTTCCAGAAAAAATCGGTGAACAGGGCCGACTCGCGGAAAGCCTTGCGGATGTAGTTGTACTTGATGAAGATGACCGCCCACGAGGCCACCGAAAAAAACACCAGCACCAGCAGCACGAAGAAAACCACCGGGCCGGAATGACTGATCATACTGAAAATACTGATGTCCTGAGGCATATAGACTCCGTGAAAAATGGTTGGCAGCGGCAGTGACCGGGCCGCTTCGTGCTGAGGCACGTCCGCCGGAACGGCCGGCGTTTTTTGAATCGTGTACGTATATTATGCCGCTTCGCGGGGTGTCAAGGACTTTGGCGGCCGGGTTTGACTTCAACCGGCGGTTCTGGTAGGAAAGCGTCTTAATTTGGGCCCCAAACTGGATCTTCGAGGATTTTGGGCATGCATCCTGCCGTTTTTTTCCGCACACATTTCCCAGCCACCAGCCGACCCGGCGGGACAACCGGGCGGACGCTGTCATGAGATTCGCCCCCGGCATCCGGGCCAAGCTGTTTGGCTGGTATTTCGTCTTCCTGCTGATCTTCTACGGCACCATTCTGGCGCTGTATCTCAATATCCACCGCATGATGGCGGTGACCGAGAAGATCGTAAACACGCAGTACCGCATTTCCTCGGCCGCCAAAAAAATGAGCGAAAGCCTGCTGAACATGGAGGAGGCCGAAAAGAAATTCCTGCTGCTTAAGAAAAAGGAATACCTGGAGCGTTTCCTGCTGGAGAAGACGGAATTCGAGTCCAACCTGGAAAACATCCTGCAGCTACTCCCCGAGGGGGAATCGCCAAGCCCCTGGCACAAGCTGGCGCGCGACTACCGGCAGGTGATGGCCAAAGCGGAGCCGCTGGATATGGCGGCGCCGCCCAAAACGTTGTGGCTGCCCGAGGCCGCCATCAACCGCTGGATCGACATGATTTCCAGCGCCAAAGCCGGCAACGAAGAGCAGATCGTGCTCAACAACGTAGAACTGAACCGGCGCGGCCAGGCGGCCGTTAAGACGGGCATGATCGGCCTGGCCCTGTCGACGCTGGTGGGCCTGGTGTGGAGCCTCTTCCTGGTGTATTCCACCATTCGCCCGCTGCGGACGCTGACACGGGGCATCCGGTCCATCTCCAGCGGTCAGCTGGGAAGGCCGATTTCCATCACTTCCCGGGACGAATTCGGTGAAGTCGCGCGGGCTTTCAACGAGATGGCACGGCGCCTGCAGGAGGAAGAGAGCATGCGCGCCGACTTCATCTCCATGCTGAGCCACGAAATCAGAACGCCCTTGACATCGATCCGCGAATCGGTGAATATGATCGCCGAAGAGGTCATGGGCAGCATCAACGATCGCCAGCGGAAATTTTTAAAGATCGCCAGCTCAGAAATCGGCCGTATTAGTGATTTGCTGAACCACCTCATGCAGGTCACGCGGCTGGAGTCCCACGCCATCAAAATCGATCTCCGTGCCGTTGCCCCGTTGCCTTGGATCAGCGGCTGCATCGAGCAGATCAAACCGGCCGCCGCCCAGAAGGAGATCCGTGTCAGCCTGGACGCCCCGCCCCAGCTTCCCAAGATCACGGGAGACCCCAAAGCGCTCCAGCAGACCCTGCTCAACCTGTTGGGAAACGCGGTCAAGTTCTGCCAGAACGGGGGCGCCATCAAAGTGCGGGCCCGGATCACGGACGACGGCGGACTAGAGGTCTGCGTGGCCGACAACGGCCCGGGAATTCCCGAGGACGAACAGCAGCTGATCTTCAACAAGTATTACCGCGGCGCCCATTTCCGCAACCAGATGGACGGAGTCGGACTGGGCCTGAGCATCACCAAAATGATCGTAGAGGCC
>JAMOVG010000005.1 GCA_027061725.1 Desulfobacteraceae bacterium | reverse complement strand
GCTTGTAGGGTCCCGTGGTTTCCAGTACAGTCTGGCAATACGGGCAGCGGTATCTCCAGGGATTCCAGGCCTTCAGTCCCTGCAGCAGAGAAAACCGGTGGCCGCACTCGGGACAGGCGGGGTGATTCACGGTTTCACTTCCCATCATTATGATCCACTTCGGCTATGGTTGCCGCCCCTTTTTCCGCTGAAGAAAAAGCAGGCTCAGAATAATGCCCCACACGATCAGGCGTACGCTCATGGCGGTCAGGCTTTCCCTGGCGGCCACGTTCCGATAGCCTACCAGCAGCGTCAGCATGACCGCCAGGTGCGCCAGGAAAGTCAACACGGCGGCCGGCAGCGCCAGACGCGATGCCTTCCATATCAGAGCGGTCGTGACAAAGACGGTGACCAGTCCCATGGCGAAGTTGCAGGCGGGCAGCCACGAAATCACATGGTATCCCGCCACTTTGCCGAAAAAGAGCACCTGGCTGCCGGCCACGATGGCCATGGCGCCGATGATAAACGAAAGAACACCTGCGATGCGGATTCGTTTCATGGCGTCTGCCAGAAGGCGCTAAAAATCCATTACAGTGTCGAGGCCGCGGTGCAGGCCCACCAGTTTGCCGACTTCACGAATCGCCAGAAGCGCCCCGGCTACGTATGGTTCGGCGCTCGAGCCGGACTCGTGCCGCAGGACCAGCTTCTGGTCGGGCATGCCGAAGATGGCCTCCACCGAGAGCACGTAACCGGGCAGTCGCACGGCGTGCACCTGGGAGCCGAGCAGGCGAACGCCGCGGCTTTCTTTGGGCCCGTGGATTTGCTCCAGGGGGATGTCCAGCCGGGATTCGCGGATCATGGAGAGCCGGCTTGCCAGCTCCTGCGCCGTTCCGCTGGGGGAGTCGATTTTGTCGGCGCTGGCATAGTCGATGATTTCCCAGTGGGGAATATATCGCGCCGCCATCTCGGCGAATTTCTGCAGCAGGACTGCGGTTAGGGCGAAATTTCCCACCGCCAGTACGCCCCGCCCGACTTCGCGGGCCAGTACGCCGATTTCGTTGTAGTCCGCGTTGGTCAGCCCGGATGTTCCCACCACCACGTGCGCTCCTTTGCGGAGGGCGGCCATTACGTGCTGTTTGGCCACTTCCGGTTTGGTATATTCGACGAACACATCGGCCCCGGTCTCAAGCGCCTCTTCGGCCGTAGCGAAAACCGGCGCCTCCAGTTCAGGGATGCCGATGGCGCTGCCGAGCGTCTGCCCGGCATGCTTCCTGGATACGGCCGCCACAATTTCCGTGTCGGACGCCTCGAACAGCCCCCGCGAAAGCGCCGATCCCGCCCAGCCGGTGGCGCCGGCCAAACAAACCCTTATTCCCACCTGTCAAATCCTTTCCTGTTGAATCTGCGGGTATCGAAGGGCCCGCAAAACGTCCCCGCTACCCGGTTTTTTCCCCCGGACCCACCCAGAACAGCGGGTTGTGGACCACCTCCCAGAGGTGGCCATCGGGATCTGCGAAATACCCATTGTACCCGCCCCAGAAAACCTTCTGCGGCTTTTTGACCGGGGTGGCGCCGGCATCGATGGCCTGCGAAAAGACCTCGTCGACTTCCCCTTGCGAGGCGACGTTGTGGGAGAGGGTGATGGACTCGAACCCCTGTCCCTCGGGAGAGACGCAGGCATCCTCGGCCAGCGCCGCCCTATCATACAGTCCCAGCCACGTGCCGTCCAGAGTAAAGAAAGCGATGCCGGGAGGCGAGTCCATCCTCGGAAAGCCGAGCCCCTTTTCGTAAAATTCCACAGCCTTGGAAAGGTCGCGCACGCCGAGCGTGATCATGCTGATTCTGGGTTTCATTATTGTCAGCCTTGCATTTTCGTGCGGGTCAGAATTCGGTGATGACCGTTATGCCGGTTTCCCGGAAAGTGTCCATGTCGGCCAGCGCCTCCAGCGATTGCTCGAGATTGATCGTCCTGCCGATCAGCTTTTGCGGGGCCAGCCTGCCAACCCGGATCATTTCAAACAGGGCCGGGTACCTGTAAGCCTGGATGCCGTGGCTGCCGGCAATCTCGAGCTCGTTGGCGATGATCCTGTCCATGGGTACGGCCGGATGGCTGTGGTCTGCCAGCATCAGCCCGACCTGCACGTGCCGGCCCCGCTTTCTCAGATTGGCGATGGAGTTGAAGCAGGTC
Source organism: Desulfobacteraceae bacterium (assembly GCA_027061725.1). GTDB lineage: Bacteria > Desulfobacterota > Desulfobacteria > Desulfobacterales > JALSRD01 > JALSRD01. Next base: position 15,912 of record JAMOVG010000005.1, on the reverse strand, counting down.
TCGGGGCTGCCCAGCGCATCGATGGAAACATGGGCGCCTCCGTTGGTGATATCGAACACATTTGCAACGACATCTTCCGTTTTTGCGGCATTGATGGTCGCCGCAGCGCCGGCGGAGCGGGCGAGGTCAAGTTTCCTGTCCGCAATATCGACGGCTACTACGTTGGCCCCCAGCGCGCTGGCGATCATGATGGCCGACAGGCCGACGCCCCCGCAGCCGTGGATGGCCACCCACTGCCCCGCAGAGACCCGGCCCTGATCGACGACGGCCCGAAAAGAAGTTACGAAGCGGCAGCCCAGGCTGGCAGCCGTGACAAAATCGATTTCATCCGGCAGGCGCACCAGGTTGACGTCCGCGTAGTCGATGGCAACGTATTCGGCAAAAGAGCCCCAGTGCGTGAATCCCGGCTGGAACTGCCGGTCACAGACCTGGTGGTTTCCCGAAACACATTGAGGGCAGGTCCCGCACCCGCAGACAAAGGGAAGTGTGACCCGGTCGCCGGACTTCCAGCGGACCACATCTTTTCCAACCGTTTCAATGACCCCTGCGAGCTCATGGCCGGGACATGGGGCAGGGTGATGTCGGGGTCGTGCCCCATCCATCCGTGCCAGTCGCTCCGGCACAGGCCGTTGGCTTTCACCCGGATGACAACGCCGCCTGCCGTGGGCGTCGGGTCGGGCACATTTTCAATCGCCAATGGCTGTGCAAATTCAGTATAAACCGCTGCTCTCACACGCACCTCTCTTCCCTGCAAAACACCAGGCGCTGGATTCCGCTATCCGCTGCGTTTCACCATTTGTAACAGCAAGAGCATGAGGAAGGCCAGGCCTGCAATCGCATAAAAGATGGTCCCGAACCAGAACCATATCGGGCGCAGCTCCCTTTCAAATTTTCCCCGCATGATCAGCGTTCCGCTTTTTAGCGCATAGCCCGCCATCCCCAGACAAAAAGCTGTCCCAATCAGTAATGCTGGCATTCCCTGCCTCCACGGTGGTCGTCGTGTATTTTTCCAGACCGTCCCGCATCGATACATTCCGGCAGACGCATCCGCATAAGGCCTATTCGGCCAATTGTTTGTATGGCGCAATTAAACAGCAATAATGTTTCCTATTTCAACAACTTCCTTTATATATTCGCGCATGCCTAGCGGGTTAATTCTCTTCCCCCTGCGGTAGATAAGTAAGGCATCAGAACTTCCCTCTATAAACCATTTTGAATTGTCTTCCAGATACTGCATGAATGACATTCTGAAAAGCTCCTGAGAATCATGTATTCCCTGGGCCTTTAAAGTGTATTTGCTGTTTAATTGGGGAGAAATGGAAAACGGTATATTCTTATAGCCTTTGATTATTGGCATGCCAAAATCCTGGCCAATATGTTCTATTCTTACCGTAAATCTTTCGGCCTTTTTCGGAATGAGACAAAACCTTCGGAATGAAAAATCGGAGGATCGCAAAATAGCAATTGTCTGCTTATAGCCAAATGCTTTATTGTCTACGCTGTAGTCGCTTTTGAAATCGGATAGGAAAATTTCAAAACGGCCTAGTTTGCCGGTCAGGATGTTTTTAAAGCAGGTGGGCAATACTTTTTTTCGGTCTACATGGAATGATGTAAACAGCAGAAAATCGCAATCGATAATATAATCTGGCAATTTATCAATGCGCTCCGCATAGGACAGGCCGATGTTCGTCGATAAATTTTGTAATTCCAAACCTCGTTTCATGTGCCGCCCAATTTTTTAGTAGATAACATAAAAAGTATCTGCCGGAAAACGCGGCGCGTTTTCTGGTCAGGTGGACGTGCTGACGATAAACGCAATTTAATTGCTTCTACTATTTTCTGCTAACTTTATCAGCTTGTAGAAAATGGACTTCTGGTCGTTTTCCAAGTAAGTGATTTCAACAAATTTCAATTTTTCCAACAATGCCAACAGCAATCCTGAAAGAGCTATTGTTATAACAAGGGTAAAACATACGAATGAAAGTGTTTTGGAATTGTCTCCAACGTCAGGTTGGAAGAATAATAGCAATACACAGATGGTTCCAACAATAGTGCAAATGGAATAATAAAGTCTTAGATGGCCAAATTTTATTTTCATTTTTTTATTATATCACTAAACTCGGCTGCGCGTACTCACATCCGCTGAATTGATTTGAGATAGTCTCGTTTTATGATTTCTATCTCATTTTCAGGTATATCAATCCATAATGTATTAGCAGTCAATTTTAATTCAACCTGTAAACTTGATTTGACAATATCCATAATATGGAAAAACCAATCGGAAGGGCTCCGTTCTCTTAAAGATGTGGATTTGAATAGGCATTTATTGTGACTTTTTCGATAATCTCGTATTTCATTTTTTCATACAACCAAGCTCACCTGCCGCTGGCGATCCCCGGCGGCAGGTGACGCGCATGGATACTGGCTACGGCTTTCCTCCGGATGAAAAGCCGATATCAGACGAAATTTTTTCCGCGACCAATAAGAATCTTATACATTTCTGGCGGCTCGAAAAATCCTATTTCGTTAAACTGCTCGAGCGCTTCTTTCCGGGAGATATGCCCGAAAACGACCGCGGCGCTGAGCTCGACCATAGCCTGTGGGAAGAATACCGAGTCCATATTCTTAAATTCTAAATACTGCGCATAATCCTTGACATTTTCAATTATACAACTGGTATGCAACTGATATCTCTGATTCTCAGGCATTTCCCATCCGATCGCTCTTTCCAGGAGGTCTATAATACTCTGCCAGGAACCATACGAATCTTTTGTCTTTAATCTTGTTATGATCGGAATTTTCAATTCCGGATTATTTTCCGCCTCCCTGATAATTGCCTGCAGCGAAGTAAAAAGCGGCTCAAGAATTTTTTGCACGGATGCATGATAATTCTGCACCTTCGATCTCCATGCTACAGGCTCAAGCAACTCACCGGGCATTGCACGCCCTTTCAAAACCTGCAGAGTCTGATCCCGTTCACTCATCTGCGGATGCTTCTCTTGGACGCTCAAACAAACTAATTATTTCCGCCTCTTCATTGGTGATCGGAAGTAACTGCTTTTTGTTTTTTGGCCAGTTTCTGAGTCCATAATAAACCAGTTTAATCTCATTTCCGACCTTTCTGGCTTTCCATCGATTCTGAAGTACATAATTCGCTGGCTTGAATCCTCCTGGGTGTTCACAAACGACTATTTTTCGAGCCTCAAGGGTTGTGTCCCCTGCCCGCAGACAGTTTCCGATGCTGAAACTGATATCCAAAGAGACTGTCGTTTTTGGGCAGTCACTAATAGAGGACAAAAGAGAGGTTTCGAAGTACTGCCAACCGGTTGGACAGCTTGGCGGAGTTCATGCCGTCAGTGCTGAGTATGGCGTTTAATTTGTATCCCTCTTTGCGCTTTAATCTGTTGCGGTTCATACGATGCTTCTGTTTCATATGCCGATTTCGGGTGCTACGGAAGACATTCTCTTTATTCATTGCCAGAGGCTTCGCGAGGTTCCGCGTCTGCGGCAGACCTCTCAAACATTGGCCAAGGCTTCTGCCAGCTAAAAGGCGCTTGGACGCTTTTGAAAATCAAGGAAATTAGGTTTTGCATTTTGTCGTGAAATTTCTATAATCTTCCGACCTGTTGGTGCAGGAAGCCTTTTATCATCCATAAAATGCATTGGACGATACAGGTTTCTTGAGATGTCAACAGTGTTGACCGATACGTATTTTATCTGGAATAATATTGTTATATGGAAGTGTTATAATCTATTTTTAGAATAAAAAGATGGTATCTTCCAAATGAATCTCCTCCTATGCGGTCTGAGGTTCGAAGTGTCGGTCTTTTTGTGATCATGTTGAGCAAAAAGGGCTCGGTGATTCGTAGCGCCCGTGATTGTTTATCCGTTAATTGAGGTGCAAACATGAGGAATGGTATGTTGCGCAGGCAGCCGAGGCGGTCAAGCTGCAGCAGGAATCCCTGCGCCGGCACAGAGGCCGAATCTTCGGACAGCAACGCAGAAAAGAAGGAACAGTGGCGGCGGGTGATCGAAAAATCCGTCTGCATGCGGCGGCATGATGCACTAGAAGATATCCCAATGTCGGCAAAGAGTGGGGCTGGTTCCGGGTGTTTCCATCTGGGCGTCAGAAGCCCGCTGGATTTGTAGCGGGACCGGAAAACCAAACAACAGGGGAAACGATATGGAGACGATGCAGCAGATCGCGGAGAGGACCCGGCGGTTGGTGGCGGTGGCCACGGGCAGGGAAAAGGCCGACCTGGTGGTGAGAAACGGACGATGGGTGTGTGTGCAGTCCGGGGAGATCATCGCGGGCACGGACGTGGCCGTGGCAGGCGGGCGCATCGCTTACGTGGGGCCCGATGCCCGACACACGCTGGGCAACGAGACGCGGGTGCTGGACGCCGGTGGACAGTACCTGGTGCCGGGGCTGCTGGACGCGCACATGCACGTGGAGTCGGGCATGCTGACGGTAACCGAGTTCGTGCGCGCCGTGGCACGCTGGGGCACCACGGGGATATTTATCGATCCCCACGAGATTGCCAACGTGCTGGGGTTGCGGGGCGTACGCCTGATGGTGGACGAGGCGGCGGGACAACCCATCCACGTGTGGGTGCAGATGCCCTCGTGTGTGCCGTCGGCGCCGGGGCTGGAGACCCCGGGGGCGGTGCTGGGGCCCGAAGAGGTGGCCGAGGCCATGACTTGGGAGGGCATCGTGGGGCTGGGCGAGATGATGAATTTTCCCGGCGTGGCGGCCGGCGATGAGAAGATGCACGCCGAAATGGCCGCCACGCGGGCGGCGGGCAAGGTCATCGGGGGGCACTACTCGGTGCCGGACCTGGGGCTGGGGTTTTACGGCTACGTGGCCGGCGGGCCCGAGGACGACCACGAGGGCACCAGCCGGGCGGACGCCGCGGCCCGCGTGCGCCAGGGCATGAAAGCCATGCTGCGCCTGGGTTCGAGTTGGCACGATGTGGCCCGGCAGGTCCGCGCGGTGACCGAGGACGGGCTGGACCCGCGGCACTTCCTTCTGTGCACCGACGACTGCCACGCCGAGACCCTGGTCCACGACGGGCATATGGACCGCGTGGTGCGCTGCGCCATCGCCCAGGGGGTGGCCCCGGTGACGGCCATCCAGATGGCGACCCTCAACACGGCGGTGCACTTCGGCGTGACCCGCGACGTGGGCATGATCGCGCCGGGGCGCCTGGCGGACATGGTGATCACGCCATCGCTGGTGGAATTTTCGGCGCGGCAGGTGCTGGTGCGCGGCGAGGTGATCGCCGAGAACGGCAAACTCTGCTGCGGGCATCTGCGGTTTGACTACCCGGACTGGGCCGTGCACTCGGTGCACCTGGCGCGGCCGTTGACGGCGTCCGATTTCCGGCTGGCGGCGCCGCGGGACGGCGAATTGACCGCCCATGTCATCGGTGTAATCGAGAACCAGGCCCCCACGCGGCACTTGCGCCTGAAGGTCACGGCCCGTGACGGCGAGGTGGCGGCCGACCCGGCGGCGGATATCGCCAAGATCGCGCTGGTGGCGCGCCACGAGGGGACGTCGGGCGTCCAGGTGGGGCTGGTGCAGGGCTTCGGGCTGACCGGGTGCGCCATCGGGACCACCGTGGCCCACGACTGCCACCACATGATCGTGATGGGCACCGACGATGACGACATGGCGCAGGCCGCCAACCGGCTGGCCGAGATCGGCGGCGGCCAGGTGGTGGTCCGCGACGGCGCGGTCGTCGGCGAGGTGGACCTGCCCATCGCCGGGCTGATGTCCGACCGCGACGCCGAGACCGTGGCCGCGCGGGCCGCCACGGTGCTGGAGGGCTTTTCGGCCTGCGGCTGCCGGCTCAACAACCCCAACATGCAGCTCAGCCTCATGGCGCTGGTGGTCATCCCGGAGCTGCGCATCTCGGACAAGGGGCTGGTGGACGCCGAAAAGTTCGAGGTTATTTCGGTGCTGGAGCCCTGACGGCGGAAAAGTGCGTCAGGGGGCCGGTGGAAGGGCGGCTCCATAAAAAAACCTCCCGCCCCGTTGCGGGGCGGGAGGTTTTGGCAACACGGCCCTCAAAGGGCGCGTTAGATTTTTGTGAAGACGATGCGGTCGCCTTCCACGTCGGCCCGGATGCGGTCGCCGTCCATGAAGTGGCCGGCCAGGATCTCCACCGAAAGCGGGTTTTCGATGAGCCGCTGGATGGCCCGCTTGAGCGGACGCGCGCCGTAAACCGGGTCGTAGCCCTCTTTGGCCAGCAGCTGCCGCGCCTCGGGCGAGAGCACCAGTTCCAGATTGTGCTCGCGCAGTCGGTCGTTGAGCCGCTGGATCTGGATGTCGACGATCTGCGCGATCTCTTCTTCCGTCAGGTTGTGGAAGATGATCGTTTCGTCGATCCGGTTCAGGAACTCGGGCTTGAAGGCGGCCCGCAGCGCCTCGGTCACCCGCCGCTCGATCTCCTTGCGGTCGGCGCTGCCCAGCTCCTGAATGAACTGGCTGCCGATGTTGCTGGTCATGATGATGATGGTGTTCTTGAAGTCCACCGTCTTGCCATGACCGTCGGTCATGCGGCCGTCGTCCAGGATCTGCAGCAGGACGTTGAAGACCTCGGGGTGCGCCTTTTCGATCTCGTCAAACAGCACCACCGTGTAGGGGCGCCGGCGCACGGCCTCGGTGAGGTAGCCGCCCTCCTCGTAGCCAACGTAGCCCGGGGGGGCGCCGATCAGGCGCGAGACCGCGTGCTTTTCCATGAACTCGGACATGTCGATGCGCACCATGGCCTGCTCGCTGTCGAAGATAAACTCCGCCAGGGCCTTGGCCAGCTCGGTCTTGCCCACGCCCGTGGGGCCCATGAAGATGAAGGACCCGATGGGGCGGTTGGGGTCCTGCAGACCGGACCGGGCGCGCCGCACCGCGTTGGAGACGGCCTCGATGGCCTCTCTCTGGCCGATCACGCGTTGTGCCAGCCGCTCTTCCATGTGCAGCAGTTTCTCGCGTTCGCCCTCGAGCATCTTGCTGACCGGGATGCCGGTCCAGCGGGAGATGACCTCGGCGATGTCTTCCTCGTCGACTTCCTCCTTGAGCATCTTGCGGTCCTTCTGCAGCTCGGCCAGCTTGCGCCGGGTCTCCTCCAGGCGCTCCTGCAGCTCGTTGGCCTTGCCGTAGCGCAACTCGGCCACCTTGGCCAGGTCGCCCTCGCGCTGGGCCTTTTGCTCCTCGATGCTCAGCTGTTCCTGCTCCTCCTTGATCTGGCGGATCTGCTGGATCAGCTCCTTTTCGCGCTGCCAGTGGGCCTTCATGGCGCTGATCTCTTCCTGCCAGCCGGCGATGTCCTGCTCGAGCTTCTTCAGGCGCTCCATGGAGGCCGGGTCAGTCTCCTTCTTGAGCGCCTGGCGCTCGATCTCGGCTTGCATGATCTTGCGCTGCAGCTCGTCGATCTCGGCCGGCATGCTGTCGATCTCGATGCGGAGCTTGGAGGCGCATTCATCGATCAGGTCGATGGCCTTGTCCGGCAGGAAGCGGTCCGAGATGTAACGGTGCGACAGGGTCGCCGCCGCCACGATAGCCGCGTCCTTGATCCGGACCCCGTGGTGCACCTCGTACTTTTCCTTGAGGCCCCGCAGGATGGAAATCGTGTCCTCGACGCTGGGTTCGGCCACCATCACGGGCTGGAACCGCCGCTCCAGGGCGGGGTCCTTCTCGATGTGCTTGCGATACTCGCTGATAGTAGTGGCGCCCACGCAGCGCAGGGTCCCGCGCGCCAGGGCGGGCTTGAGCATGTTGGAGGCGTCCATGGCGCCTTCGCTGGCGCCGGCCCCCACCAGGGTGTGAAGCTCGTCGATGAACAGGATGATTTCGCCCTCGGCGGCCTCGACCTCCTTCAAGACGGCCTTTAACCGGTCCTCGAATTCGCCGCGGTACTTGGCCCCGGCGATCAGGGCACCCATGTCCAGAGCCACCAGCCGCCGGTTCTTGAGCGACTCGGAGACGTCGCCGGCCACGATGCGCTGGGCCAGGCCTTCCACGATGGCGGTCTTGCCCACGCCGGGCTCGCCGATGAGCACCGGGTTGTTCTTGGTGCGGCGCGAAAGCACCTGTACGATGCGCCGGATCTCCTCGTCGCGCCCGATGACCGGGTCCAGTTTGCCCAGGCGCGCCAGTTCGGTCAGGTCACGGCTGTACTTTTCCAGGGCCTGGTACTTTTCCTCGGGGTTGGGATCGGTGATGCGCTGGTTGCCCCGGATCTCCATGAGCACCTTCAAGATGGCCTCACGGTTGACGCCGTGGGTGCCCAGGATGCGCGCCGCCTCGCCCTCCTTTTCATCGCTGATGGCCAGCAGGATGTGCTCCAGGCTGACGTACTCGTCCTTCATCTTGGACGCTTCGGAAAAGGCGGCGTCCAGGACGGCCCGCGTGCGCTGGGAGATGTAGACCTCCGCACCGCTGACCTTGGGGAGCTTCTCCAGAGCGGCCGTCAGGTCTTGCTGCACGTTTTCCGGGGCGACCCCCAGCTTGCGCAGCATGGCCCAGGCGACACTGTCCTTTTCCTCCAGCATGGCCGCCAGCAAATGCTCGGGCTCGATGGACTGGTTGCCGAGCCGGGTGGCCAGGGAGTGGGCCTGCTGGATCAACTCCTGGGATTTAATGGTAAACTTGTCAAAGCGCATGTTTTGTATCCTCCTGAAATGGACCCTTTAGCCACATTACTTTTTTGACATGGTCCTTTAATTGCATGCAGAATATAAGCACTGGAAAGGGGATGTCAAACGCTGCGCCGAAAATAATGACAGGTGCCAGAAAACAAAGGCGCAGAGGTGAAAAAAGACGAAATAACAACCGGTTAATCTCCTGTTGGCAACGGGTGCCATCCGTGGGGTTCAGGACCGTCTCGCAGGCTCTCGTACAGGCCCACGGCCACGGCGGTGGACAGGTTCAGGCTGCGGATGCGGTTGCGGATGGGGATGTGGTAAGTGCGGTCAGGGTAGCGGTCCAGGATGTCCGCCGGCAGGCCTTCGGTCTCTGATCCAAACACCAGAAAGAGCCGTCGGCGGCCCGGAAGCTCCCGAAAGGAGTGTGCGCCGCGCTTGGAAAACAGCGCCACTTCGCCGGGCCGCGGGTCGTAGGCTGCCAGCAGGTCGGCAAACCGGTCCCAGATGTGCAGGTCCACCTCCGGCCAGTAGTCCAGCCCGGCACGCTTGACGTGAGGGTCGTCCAGGGAAAACCCCAGGGGACGCACCAGATGAAGGGCGCTGCCGGTGCCCAGGCAGGTACGGCCGGCGTTGCCGGTGTTCCAGTGAATGCGCGGCGCCACCAGCACCACGTGACGTTCACGGGCATCGTTCACCGTTTCAGGTATCCCCACTGCACCAGGCGCTGGTAGGCGTACTGGGCCATCTTGCCCTCCTTGACCTGCTGCAGGTAGCGGTAATAGGCCTGGGCGGCTTCCCTGCGGCGGTGCATGTGCTCCAGGGCGTAGCCCTTTAAAAAGGAGACGTTGGGGTTGCCGGGCAGCAGCTGCTCGTTGCGGTCGAAATCGGCGTAGGCCGCGTCGTAGCGCTTGAGCTGCAGTTCGGTGTAGCCGCTGATGAAATAGGCCTGGGCCTCGGAGGGGTACACCTGCTTGGCCGTGCGGGCGTAGGGCAGCGCCACGCCCGGTTTTTTCCGGGCCAGCTGGCACTTGGCCATCATCAGCAGGCCGGCGTAATCGTGGGGCGCTTCTTTGAGGGCCCGGCGGAAGAGGTCGGCGGCGCCCCGCAGGTTGCGTCGACCCATCTCGGCCTCGGCCCGCTGCAGGGTCCGGATGGCGCCCGCCTGGGCGCGCAGGCGCGGGGTGTTGTCCATGAAGCGTTCGCGGTAGAGCGGCCGGTTCATGGCGGTGGCGTAGCGTGTGGCAGCCTCGCGCAGGGCCGTGCGGTAACGCTCGTCGCTCATGGGGTGCGTGGCAAAAAGCAGGCTGACGGCGTTGCCGCCTTTTTTGGACTTGCGCTTGAGGATCTCCAGCAGGCCCACCATGCCCTTGGGGCTGTAGCCCGCGCGCACCATGTACTCCATGCCCAGCGCGTCGGCCTCGCGCTCGTTGTCCCGGCTGTAGGAGGCCAGCAGCGCCCCGGCCCCCAGGGAACCCAGCTGGGCCGCCAGGTTGCCGAAGCCGTAGGAAGAGGCCAGCACCGAGGCGCCGGCCACGAAAATCTGGCTGAGCATGCCCTTGGACATCTGCTGAGCCGTGTGCCGGGCGTTGACGTGCCCGATCTCGTGGCCCAGGACGGCGGCCAGCTCGGCCTCGTTCTGCAGTTCGATGAGCATGCCGCGGGTGATGGCGATGCTGCCGCCGGGGAAGGCGTAGGCGTTCATGTAGACCGCGTTGACGCCCCGGAAGGAGTAGGGCATGTCGGGACGGTGGCTCTTGCGGGCGATGGCCATGCCGGTGCGGTTGATGTAGGCATTCAGGGCACTGTCCTGCAGCGCCCCATAGTCCTCTGAGAACTGGAAGGGCGCCCGCTGGCGGTCGATCTGGATCTCCTCCTGTTCGGACACCAGCATGAGCTGCTGGCGGCCGGTGACCGGGTTGACCGCGCAGCCCAGGATGGTGCCCGCAGCCGACATTCCCGCCAGCTGCAGAAAGCGTCGCCGGTTCATGGTTTTGTCAATCATAAGACGCATGGCTCCCACGGAATGCGGTTTTGTCCCTGGCGTACCCGCCACCAGGAAAATCAGAAATTGCGGGGCTTGCAGATGACCTCACGGATGCGCATGCCGTACAGGTCTGACTGGTTGGCCGGTTTGAGCACCAGGGCGGTGTCCACGCCGCGGCCCGTGCCGCCCAGGGCGACGATGTCCTTTCCGCTGAGCATGCCGGCGTCGGCCGCCATGATGGCCACCTCTACGGCCACCTTGGTGCCCTGCCCGAAGAGGCGCAGGGTGTCGGCGATGATCAGCACCGGGTAGATGCCGCTGTGTTTCTTGGCCAGCGAGCGCTCCACGCCGCTCAGGGCGTGGGTGGCCGCAACCACCGCGGCGCCGCGCTTTTCCAGGTCGCTGCGCACCTCGTCGGGCATCACGTTCTGAAAGGGTTCACGGAACCCGCAGTGGTAGGTGACCACTGTGACGCGGCAGCCCTCGTTGAGTTCCAGGGCCGCAAACCCGGTGGCGCCGGTGGTCGACGGCACCACCACTTCGTCGATGTCCAGCTCCCGCGCGCGCGCGAAGGCCGCCTTGAGCGTCGCTTCGGTGTTGACTTTACCGGCTTTTTCGAAATACATGTTTTTCCTCCTTCGGGCATGGATTCTGGGTCAGGTCAAAAATTATAAAAAGTTCGCCGCCGCAGGTCAACAGCTGTCTGCCGGCGGGGCGGAAAGGCACCGTCATGATCATCGACATCCACACCCACATATTCCCGCCGGCCGTCCGCCGTGAACGCGACGCGTATTTCGAGGGCGAGGTGGCGTTCAGACGGCTCTATGAATCGCCGCGGTCCCAGATGGCGGGCGCACACCGGTTGGTGGCGGCCATGGACGAACAGGGAGTGGACGTCTCGGTGGTCTTCGGCTTTCCCTGGAAAAACCCCGACACCTGCCGCATGCACAACGACTACGTCATCGAGGCCGTGGAGCGCTTTCCGGACCGGCTGGTGGGGATGGTCTGCCTGGACGCGGCCATGCCGGGCGCCGAGCACGAGGTGGAGCGTTGCCTGGAGGCGGGCCTGGCCGGTATGGGGGAGCTGGCCTTTTACCGTTCGGGCATCAACAGCGAGTGCCTGCGGCAACTGGAGCCCTTGATGGCGGTCTGCCGCCGGCACCGGGCGTTGACCCTGATCCACACCAACGAGCCCGTGGGGCATGAGTACCCCGGCAAGACCCCCAACACCTTGGCCCAGCTCTACCGCCTGGTGCGCACTTTCCCGGACAACCCCATGGTGCTGGCCCACTGGGGCGGGGGGTTGCTCTTCTACAACCTGCTGAAAAAAGAGGTCAAGGAGAGTCTGCGCAACGTCTGGTTTGACACGGCCGCCTCGCCCTACCTCTACGACCCGGCGGTATACCGCCTGGCCGTTGAGATCATCGGCGCCGACAGAATCCTCTTCGGCAGCGACTACCCCCTGCTGCCGCCGACGCGCTACTTCAACGAGCTCAAGGCCAGCGGCCTCGCGCCGGACGTTCAGGCCGCCATTCGCGGCGGCAGTGCCGCCCGCCTGCTGGCGTCGCTGGATATCCTGCCGGCCGGCCCTAGATCTCGATAATCGTGCCATCCCCTGGCCTTCGCCGATGCAGGCGCATCCCAACCGGCCCCCCGCTTTCTCAGAATGCAGGCCCGCGTTCCGGCCAAGTTCATCGGGCAACAGCGTTCCGCCATCGGCCATCTCGAAGTAGCCCGGTTTTCTTTCGACGCGGGCACCGGTAAAGGCATTTTTATTCTTTCGTATTCGCCGATATCCTGAAAAATGCTCAGAACGCCCACCGGGTGTCCGTTTTCCATGATGAGGGTCCGGTGGGCGATGATGGTGCCGTTTTCGAATTCCACCCGTCTGGCCATCTGAGGCGGCCGTTGCGCCGAAAGCGCTTCAGATCGTCCCGGGAATTGGGAAAGGTGTCTTTGATACGACGTCCCACAAGGTCGGAGGAGGGTTTGCCGAGCAGTCGCCGGGCCATGCGACTGAACACCGGGATACTTTCGCGCCGGTCCACCATCACCACGCCGTTGCCGGCGTCTTCCAGCCGCTTACGAACACCAGAAAGATTGTTTGGTTCAAATACTTTCATGGCGACGTACCAAAGTGATGGTCGGGAAATCCGGGGGGTGACGGCGCTCGGTTTCTAGTAGCGCATGAATAGTCTGAAAACAAGTCGCCTTCAATGCCGGTTATCCATGTTGACACCGAATCGATGCCCATTTACGATAACCCCAAAACGGCGCTGCCAGAAAGTCAGGGGAAATGGCGCCGCCCCTTTCATGTGATACACGCGCAATTTGGAAGTTGGTTTTTTTAAAACCACCGGGGTGAAGAGATGGAAAAACTGATTATCACCGTGGCGCCCACGGGGTCGAAGCCCAGAAAGGAAAACACTCCCCATGTGCCGGTGACTACCGAGGAGATCGTTGCCGATGCCCTGCGCTGCGAGCGCGCCGGCGCTGCGGTGCTGCATATTCACGTGCGCGATGAAGCCCAGCGGCCTTCGGATGACCCCCGCCGTTTTCGGGAGGTGGTCGAGGCGCTTTGCGGGCGCACGCAGCTGATCCTACAGGTGTCCACCGGAGGCCGGGCGGGCGCTGACCTGGAGAGCCGCCGGCGTCGTCTGGCCACGGATGTGGAGATGGCCTCCCTGACCACCGGCAGCGTCAATTTTCCCAATTCGGCCTACATCAATCCACCGGATCTGATCGCGGGCCTGGCCGAAGAGATGAAGAGACGTGCCATCAAGCCCGAGATAGAGGTCTTTGACCTCGCCATGCTGCACAACGCCATCGACCTCATGAACGCCGGCCTCGTCGATGCGCCCCTGCATTTCAACTTCGTGATGGGCCTAAAAGGCGCCATGCCGGCGCGGGTGGAGCATCTGGCGCACCTCAGGTTGTTTCTGCCGCCGGATGCCACCTGGAGTGTCAGTGCGGTTGGTGCGGCCCAACTGCCCATGGCGGTGCACGCGATCCTGATGGGCGGCCACGTGCGCGTGGGGCTGGAGGACAACATCTACTATCGAAAGGGGGAACTGGCCACCAACGTCATGCTGGTGGAACGCATCGTGGAGATCAGCCGCATGCTGGGCCGGGCGGTGGCTTCTCCGGATGAGGCCCGGCAAATACTGCGGTTGAAACACCTGAAAACCAAATGCGGGTGACGCAGAAGCCGCGGATACGGATACCGTTTTGAGGAGGAGAGAATTCATGTTTGGATGGACGGGAAAGGTGTTATGGGTGGATTTAAGCAACGGCCGTGTGGCGACGCGTTCCCTAGACCCCCGGATGGCCCGGGAATACGTCGGCGGCCGCGGTCTGGGGGTGCGGCACCTGCTGGACCACGTCGACCCGCGGACCGATCCGCTGGGTCCGGACAACGACCTGGTGATGGCCACCGGCCCGCTGACCGGTACGGCTGCGCCCACCGGGGCGCGCTACATGGTGATGACCAAATCGCCGCTGACCGGCGCCCTCACCTGCTCCAACTCGGGTGGGCATTTCCCGGCGGCATTGAAGAAAGCCGGCTGGGACGCCGTTATTTTCCAGGGCCGGGCGCCCGAACCGGTCTACCTGTGGGTGGACGGGGAACGGGCCGAGCTGCGCAGCGCGGCGCACCTGTGGGGGAAAAGCGTACCGCAGACCGACGCGGCCCTGCGCGCCGAGACCGACCCGGCGGCCAAGACCGCCGTGATCGGCCCGGCCGGCGAGGCCGGCGTGCGCTTCGCCGCCATCATGAACGACCGGCACCGGGCCGCCGGGCGCTCCGGCGTGGGCGCTGTGATGGGCGCCAAGAACCTCAAGGGGGTGGCCGTGTGCGGCGACGGGCGCGTGGCGCTGGCCGACGAAAAGCGTTTCCGGTCCCTGGTGACAAAATACATCCGGGGGTTTAAAAAGTCCTTTGGCGACGGGCCGGTGCCCCTGCGCGAGTGGGGCACGGCGGTTACCGTCATCGGCACCCAGAACTTCGGTGTCTTTCCCACGCGCAACTTCCAGACCGGCCGCTTCGAGGGCTGGGAAAAGATCGACGGCCGCATGCTGACCGAGAAATACCTGGAGCAGGCCAAGGCCTGCTTCGCCTGTCCCATCGCCTGCGGCCGCGGCACGCGCGTGCCAGAGGGGCCTTACGCCGGAGAGGGCGAGGGCCCCGAGTACGAGACGGTCTACGCGTTGGGCAGCAATTGCGGCGTAGATGACCTGGCGGCCGTCACCCGCGCCAACTACATCTGCAATGAGGCGGGCATGGACACCATCACCATGGGCGCCACCATCGCCTGCGCCATGGAGATGAGCGAACGCGGCATCATCCCGGAAAAAGACGTGGGCCTGGATCGCAGGCTGGCCTTCGGCGATGCTGCGGCCCTGGTCCGGCTGGTCGAGATGACCGCGAAAATGGAGGGCTTCGGCCGCCTGCTGGCCTGGGGCTCCCTGCGCTTGGCGCGGCACTACGGCCACCCGCAGTACGCCATGGTGTCCAAGGGACAGGAGTTTGCGGGTTACGACCCGCGCGGCGAGCAGGGCATGGGCCTGGCCTACGCCACCAGCCCCATCGGCGCCTCGCACATGCGCGGCGACCCGGCGTATATCGAGCTGCTGGGCGTGCCCAAGCAGATCGACCCGCTGACGTGGCACGACAAGCCGCAAATCGTGGTGGACTGGCAGAACGTTTTCTGCGTCATCGACGCCGCCGGCCTGTGCGTCTTCTTTTCGGTGCGCAACTACGTGCGCCCCGACGAGGCGATTCGGCCCGAGGGCATCTGCGATCTGCTCAACGCCGCCACGGGCCTGGACTACAGTGTGGACGAGCTGTGCACGGCCGGCGAGCGCATCTTCAACGCCGAGCGCCTGTTCCTGGTGCGGGCCGGGTTTTCGCGCCGTGATGACAGCCTGCCGCCGCGCATTGTGGCAGAGCCCCTGCCCGAGGGGCCGGCCGAGGGTATGGTGTGCCACCTGGAGGAGATGCTGACCGACTACTACCGCCTGCGGGGCTGGGACGCCGACGGTATCCCGACACCCGAAAAGCTGGCCGAGCTGGACCTGGCGTAGCCATGCGGGTGCGCGTGAAGCTGCAGCTCACTTTCGCGCGCCGGGCTCCCGGCGGGCGGAACCCCTTCACCCTGGAACTGGCTCCGGGCGGCACGGTGGCCGATGCCCTGAAGGCCGTTGGCATATCGGCGGCAACGCCCAAGGTCATCATGGTCAACGGGCGCGTGGCAACGGTGCGGCAGGCGCTGAACGAAGGCGACGAG
>JAMOVG010000004.1 GCA_027061725.1 Desulfobacteraceae bacterium | reverse complement strand
CGGCCGCACGATAGATTTTCAGCTGGCGGTGGCCAAAGTGGGTGAAGGCGCCGGGCCAGGGGTTCACGCCGCGGATGAAGGCCTCGATATCGACGGCCGGGCGGTTCCAGTCGATGAGTCCGTCGGCCTTCTTGAGCATGGGGGCGTAAGTGGCCAGGGCGTCGTCCTGCTTGCGGGGCCGGATATCGCCGTCGGCGAAACGCGCCAGGGTTTCGAGCAGCGTGCGGGCCCCCAGTTCGGCCAGCCGGGCGTGCAGGCTCTCGGAGGTGTCGTCGGACCGGATGGGTTCCACGGCCTGCAGCAGGATGTCGCCGGTGTCCATGCCGGCGTCCATGAACATGGTGGTAACACCGGTGCGCTCTTCGCGGTTGATGATGGCCCACTGGATGGGGGCCGGCCCCCGGTAGCGGGGCAGCAGCGAGGCGTGCACGTTGACCGAGGCCCGCCGCGGAACGCGCAGCACCCGCTCCGGGATGATCTGGCCGAAGGCCACGATGACGAAAAAGTCGAAGTCCAGCGCGGCCATCTGCTCGTAAAAGGCATCGGACTTGACGGACTCCGGCTGCAGGATTTCGCAGCCCAGCTCCGCCGCGGCGACCTTGACGGCCGGCGGAGCGCTGCGCCGGCCGCGTCCCCGCGGCCGGTCCGGCCGCGTGATCACCAGCTGCAGTTCGTGCGGTGAACGGTGCAGCGCCGTCAGGGTCGGCACGGCGAATTCGGGCGTGCCCATGAAGATGATCTTGAAGGGATTTTTCACGATTTTTTCATCTGCTTCTTGACTTTGCGGGTGTAGAGCTGCCGCTTCAGGGCGCTGATGCGGTCGATGAAGAGGATGCCGTTGAGGTGGTCGATTTCGTGCTGCAGCACCACCGACAGGAACCCGTCGGCCTCGATGCGCACCGGGTTGCCGTCGCGGTCCAGACCCTCCACCAGCACGGTGGCGTAGCGGCGCACGTCCGAACGAAAGTCCGGCACACTCAGGCAGCCCTCGTTTTCCGAGAGCACCGAGCCCTCCTTTTCCAGGATGCGCGGATTAATGAGCACGTGCAGGTCGCGTTTTTCGTCCCGGGGCGCCACGTCGTAGACGATGACGCTCTTGTCGAAGCCGGCCTGGATGGCCGCCAGCCCCACCCCCGGCGCCTGGTACATGGTTTCGGCCATGTCGTCGATCATTTTCTGGGTCTGGCCGTCGATGTTCTCCAGGGGCTTGGTGGGTTGTTTCAGAAACTTGTCGGGATATGTCAGGATTTTCAGTATGGCCATGAATGCATTTTTTCCGCTTATCAGGTAAAATAGAAAAGGTGTCAGCTGCGCTCGGCCCCGTTGGGCTTAAAGGCCACCTGCCAGAGGTTGACGCCGGTTAACAGGGCCGACATCAGCCCGATCACGATGATGGGCAGCAGCTGAATGGCGTGGTTGGCCAGCGTGAAGCCGGCCGCCTCGCGGGCATTGACGCCGAACAGGGTCAGTGCGAAAACGCCGCCGGCCTCCCAGATGCCCCAGTATCCGGGAATCGAGGGCAGGGCGATGAAAAAACAGACGATTACCATAACGGCCGTCATCTGCGCCAGGCTGATACCTACGCCGGGCGCGCCGAGAGAGACCACGTAGTAAGCCAGCGCCATGAGCGCCCAGATGAGCACCGAAAGCAGCGCGCAGGCTGCCAGCAGGCGCGGGTCCCGGACCAGCGAAAAACCGGCGGCCACGTTCTCGACCACGTGCACCAGGGGTGCAGCAACGTAACGTTGAATTTTATCACGAAAGCCGTCGCCGGCAAAACGAAAAAATTCGGGCAGTTTTTGAACCACAGCGATGATCAGGCCCCGGCTGGGCGTCCACGAGACCAGGACCACGCCCAGCACCACCAGCAGACAAAGCTTGACCAGTCCGCTGCTGGCGGCCGTCAGCGTTTCCCGGTTGAGCTGGTAACCGCCGAAGGTCATCTCCCGGCCTGGATCGATGGGAACCACCGACAGCACCACGGCCAGCAGCACCACCAGCAGCAGGGAGTCGAAGACACGCTCGGCGGCCACGGTGGCCAGGCCCCTGGAGAAGGGATAATCCTGCTGTTTTTTTAAAATCAGCGGGCGCGCGACCTCCCCGATGCGGCCGGGAAAGACACAGTTGAGCATGAAGCCGATCATCAGGGGATGAAACGCCTGCCAGAATCCGATGTCGTCGCTTCCCAGCAGCAGCTGCCAGCGGTAGACCCGCAGCCCGAAGCTGACCAGGATAATCACCGTGGCCGGCACGATCCACCAGTAGTTGATGGTCCCCAGGTAGCGGACCAGTTCGCCGGCCGGAACGTTGCGGAAGGCATAGTAGAGCGTGATGCCGGAGACCACGATTCCCACGGCAACGGAGATGAGGAGGCTTTTGCGGTTCATGGGGCGTCAGGGCGGCAGGACGCGCCGGGCTTCGGCGACATCCCGGCGGATCTGCTCGGCCAGTTCGTCCACGCCGCTGAACTTGATCTCGTCCCGGATGCGCTGCACGAAATTGACCCGGATTTTCTGGCCGTAAAGGTCCCCGTCAAAGTCCAGGATGTGCACCTCGACGGTGAACTGGTGGTCATCGAAGGTGGGGCTGTAGCCGATGTTGGCGACCCCCTTGTATTTCTTGCCCATGCACTCCACGGTGACGGCGTAAACCCCGGTCTTGGGGCACAGTTCGTCCTGCAGGTTGATGTTGGCCGTGGGAAACCCCAGCAGTTTGCCGCCGCGGTCGCGGCCGCGCGCCACCACCCCGCGGATCTGGTAGTGGCGGCCCAGCAGCTTGCGCGCTTCGGCCACTCGCCCGGCCCTCACCAGGTCCCGGATGCGGGTGCTGCTGATGCGGCCGCGCTGCATGACCGAATTCTCGATCCAGTCGGCCACCACCACCTCGTAGCCGTACCGCGGCGCCAGCTTCTCCAGCAGCGCCACGTCGCCCGAGCGGTTGCGGCCGAAGGTGTAGTCCCGGCCCAC
The DNA here is from genome assembly GCA_027061725.1 of Desulfobacteraceae bacterium. Lineage (GTDB taxonomy): Bacteria > Desulfobacterota > Desulfobacteria > Desulfobacterales > JALSRD01 > JALSRD01. The sequence continues at coordinate 1,442 of JAMOVG010000004.1, read as the reverse complement.
CACGATGACGCGCATGCCGATGCGGCCCACGAGGATATCCCTGACAAAATCCTCCGCCGTGATGTTGGCGGTCTCCCGGGTGAAGGGGATGCACACCAGAATGTCGATGCCGGTGCTGGCGATCAGTTCGGCCTTCTGTTCGAACAGGGTGATCAGGGGCGGGCTGCCGTTGTTGCCCAGCACCTTGATGGGGTGGGGTTCGAAGGTGATGGCCACGGAAGTTCCTCCGATGTCGTCGGCGCGTTCGATGACCTCGTGGAACAGGGACTGGTGCCCGATATGCACCCCGTCGAAATTTCCGATGGTAACCACCGGATTTTTAAAGGGGGTTTTGATTTCCTGTAGATCGGTTATCAGTTTCATTATAAATTTAGATTTTACCTCACAATCATCTTGACATCCTCTGAAAAAAAATATATCTAAGGCATCTCAAAAATTAAATCAACGCTTTTCGTGCCGAAGTGGCGGAATTGGTAGACGCGCTAGGTTCAGGGTCTAGTGGGGGTTTCCCCGTGGGAGTTCGAGTCTCCCCTTCGGCACCACGCATTTTCAAAAAGGGATACGCCGTGTGAACGCATTGCGGGTCCCTTTTTCTTTTGTGCCCCGCATTTCCTCGCCCGATCCGCTTTTCTCGCACCTCCCGGCAATGCGGTTTGCCCTCCCTGGCACTCCGGAAAGTGAATTTTTTCCAGTCTCCGTATTGTTATTGCACCACTTCAAGGTGGGATTCCTCTTTTTCCTTGATCATGCAGTAGATGCGGAAGAGCATGACCAGGAAGAGGGAGCTCAGGATGACGGACAGCAGGTCCAGCAGGGTGGAGGAAACGAACGAGTAGAAATCCAGCTTGTGCAGGGCGATGTAGATGAGCAGTTGGGGGCCGATGAGCACCAGGATCAGCAGCATGAAGCAGTTGACGATCAGCAGGGTGTACTGCCTGGTGACGGTGAAACTGTGCTTGAGGGCTTCGACGGCCTGGTAGTCCTCGATGACGATGAAAAAGCCCGCCAGGGACAGCCGGGCGGCGATGAGGATGCCGGGGAAGATGAAGAGGCTGAGGCCGATGAGCGTCAGCACCAGCGAGATGAACGAGGCGGCCACCAGCGGGAACAGCCGCGCCCTGGCCCTGGCGATGCACTGGCCCATGGTGGGCGTGCGGCCGTTGAAAACCGTGTAGAAAAGGTGGATCTGGGACCCGGTCAGAAAGGGATAGACCACCATGGATGCCACGAACAGCAAGACCGCCATCAGAACAGACACCTGCGGCGACAGCTGGGTAAAGGCGCTGATGTTGCTCACCAGGATGTAGGGTCCCTCGATGATCAGGCACAGGGTCGCGATGGCCCTGAAGTGGAGGCGGAAAAAGAAGAAGCTGTCTTTGATGATGGTCCACACAGCGGTACCTCTCAAAAGTGTTCTTTGGGTGATGATTTAGATTAAATAC
>JAMOVG010000003.1 GCA_027061725.1 Desulfobacteraceae bacterium | reverse complement strand
GCCGAGCTTACGTAGATGCCGGGCTGTTTTGCCAATCCGGATGGAGGGGCCGCCCTTGGACAGGTTTTCGGGGGCGTGCAGCGCCATCAGGACTTTGGGGGAAGACGGTTTCAACGGTTTTCGACTGGGCCGGGCTGGCTCCAGTGCAGACCTGAACAAACCATCGTGGGCGGAAGCCCAGGCGTCCCAGGTAAGATGCGCGACGGATTGCCGCAGCTGCCGTCGTTGGGCCACTATCTCGCGCAAAACACGTCTAAGGTCCTCCACATCACCGGTACGGTACTCGATGTGGGGATAGTTGGGAATGAACCCAACGGGGGGCGCGATGACCGGCTTGCCGCAGGCCAGCGCTTCGAGCACCGTCATCGGACCGCCCTCATAGTAGGACGAAACCAGGATATAGTCGACGGAATTGTAGAAAGAAGGCATCTCTTCCGGGGCGTAAAAAGTCGCCGGTGCGGGCCACCCGCTTCCGGTAAAATGCCACTCGATTCCCGGTTCATCGATAAGCCTGGCAATAAGGTCCTCGCCTTTTCGGCCGGTGGGATAAGTCCGTCCCACCACCCCGATCTTGACCTTGGGCTGATACGCGTCAAGATCGACACCGGGGGTGATCACCCGTACCTTTTTTACACCGGCCTCCTTGAGGCGGTCGGCATACAGGGGCGACATGCAGACACAAATATCCATTTTGCGGGCTACGCTGAAAAACCGGCGGGTGGCCTGTTTGTCCCGTTCTTCGATATGAGTAAAAAAACCGACTTCAAGGGTTGGCTGGGACTGTCGGTAAGCGGAATAATTGACGTAATAGTTGAGATCCGCCCGGGGGTCGGGTTGTGCCTGAACGGTGATATACGAGAGCCGAGACTCGATTTCCCGTGCACAACGCTCCAAAATCCAGCCCTGGTCTGCAACGACGATGTTCACCTGCCCGGGTGCCGGTGCCGACGCATTCATTACGGGAGCCGTCTGCACGGGGGGAACCGGTAAATCCGGATCATGCCCAAATTCGGGTATGGCTTTGGACGTGGCACCAGACGGAATAGAATACGCCGCTTTGGGCGAATCCGGGCGATGGCCATCCCCCTGGCCATGGCCGTTTTCCCGGCTGCCGGTGGACAGAACAGCGCCGTCTTGGTCGCTGGTGTGATTTCGCACCCGCTGGTTGTCTTTTCCCCGCAGTTTGTTTTGCATCGATAGTCCCTTGACGCTTTCCGGTTTAGCCATTCCCCTGGATCTGATACGGTTGAAGGCATCTGATCCACGTGGAAAAACTGAAATTATACCCATGCCTGCACGGAAGCGAGAAACCGGTACTGTCGGCGGGGCTTCAAACCGCGTCGACAATCACCGGTCAGCCTGCCCGTGAAAAAGACTTCGCCTTTGTTTCCGCCGTCGACAGGCACTGAGCGCGCTGGCCGGCATCCCCGCCCGACAGGTGGACAGACGAGTAGCGCAGGGCGCCCCGGAGGCACCGCATACGATCACGCATCGCCACTTCCGGCAGTGTCTGCCAGTTTCCTGCATTGCAAAAAATTTCGGACCGGCACTATTCGAGAAGAGTATTTAACGCAATAATCATGCCATATGTGATAGATCTGTTTGTGCTGAATAAACAGCAGGATGGGCTGATTTGCGCTGGCATTGAAGCCCAAAAGCGTCAAATTTACGACGAAAGGACACGGGAAACAAACGCATCGCACGAAAAAAGGGGCCGGGAACGACCGGAAGATTTGTCGCTGTTGCAAGCGATCCGGCCGGTGTTGGCCTCTAAAGGATTTTCTCACTGTGCCGATAATGGAGGCAGTCGCACGGAATAGGGAATATGGATATTACAGGCATCAGCAATCCGGATAATCTTTTCAGCGCCACGGTCGTTGGGTCGCAGCAGCTCGAGTCCATGGCCAACGACGCTTTGAAAAGCGGTATCGACCGCTATATGCGCCAGGACTACAAGGGGGCCATCGCGGAGTTTCAGCGTTCCCTGGGACTGTCCCAGGGCAGCGAATACGCAGTGGATGCGGCCAATTACATGGCCCGCGCCTATATGGCACTGGATGACAGCAAGGGGGTCGTCGAGTCCTATGAGACGGCCATCCGGTTGGCCCCGTTGCGCGACGACGGTTATGTCAATCTGGGAAATTATTACTTCGCGCAGGAGCGCTACGATGAAGCGGCCCAAACCTATGAAAAGGCCGTCAAAATAAACGCCTCGGCCGACAACCGTTTCGCACTGGGGCAGGCGTATCTCCAGATCGGGCGCTATGCTGATGCCGAGTATCAGTTCAGCGAAGTGTCGCGCCTCGAGCCCGACAAGCCCAACGGGAGTTACGGTCTTGGGCTCAGCTACAGCAAACAGGAACGTTACGAAGACGCCATCCGTTCGTTTGAGAAAGCCGTTAACCTGGACAGCCGTTTTTACGATGCCTACGCCGAAATGGGATACGCCTATGCCGATCTGGGACAGATGGAAGAGGCCCAGCGGCAGGTGGACTTTCTCAAACTGGTCGATCCGGAACTGGCGGACAGTCTCAGCACCTACATGTACCAGGCGGACCCGCCCGAGTTCAATTTCGCCTATTCCACCGATTTCAACCTCAGCATGCCCATGCGAACGCCTCTTTCGGCGCTGGACGCCTACCTGTCTGCGGCCAACACCGAAAAGACCTTTACCATGAAGTTTCAGTTCGACAAGCAGATGGATCGGGAATCCGTGCAGAATGTTTTCAACTGGCGCATCGGGCGGTCCACCGGAAGCGGGCCTGGAGAAGCTTATAACTATGGGCTTTCCATACCGGATACCGAAGTGAGCCTATCGCCTTTTCCCGACCAGGTGATATATGACGCTGAAGCCATGACCGCCACGGTCTATTTCACCATCCGGCAGAATGCCGACGCCGATGGCACCATCGATCCCGCCCACATCGAGTTTCAGTTCAGGGGCAAGGATGTTTACGGCCTTTCCATGAAGGACGACGCCGATCAGTTTAGCGGATTCTCCGGCGTTGCCTGACGTTCGGCATTTTCCCGTGATTCAAACCCGGTATTCCTCTATCCACCTTATTCTATATCCCGCGTCGCCATCCGGTGGCGGCAAACCCGTGCTGCCGCCTTAAAAAGCCCTAAAGTAGGGGCTTCGTGAAGCGGATAAAGGGAACATGGCAGGTTTGTTTTTACTGACACATGCAGGATGGATCTATGACCGACTTCGATGATGGAAAACTCAAGGATGTCGCCCTGCGCGCGGCCCTGGACGTGTTCGATACCATGCTGTCCATGGACGCACGCGAAACAAAGAAGGTACCGGAAGGTTTTTTCAATGGCAGCAAGATCGTCGGGTCGGTCAGTTTTACCGGCGATGTCATGGGCTGCAGCCGCATCTATGTCAATCATGATTTCGCCAAGGAGATGACCTGCGCCATGCTGGGCATGGAACCCGATGAAATCGAAGGCGATGAAGAGATCCACGATGTCATCGGAGAGGTCAGCAATATGATCGGGGGCGGCGTCAAATCCCACCTGTGCGATATGGGCTTTCCCTGCCAGCTTTCCATTCCCAATATTACAAGCGGGACCAATTTTACCATCGAAACCCGGCAGTGGGCCTGGCACGAGCACTGTTGCCTGCAGTGCGCGCAGCACCTCGCCATGGTGGAGATATTCCTGAAGACAAAATAACGCAACCTGGAGGTATATGATGAGCCTGAAAGTTCTGACCGTAGATGACAGCAAGACGATCCGCATGGTGGTAAAACGCGCCTTCAAGGACTACGATGTCGAGCTGCACGAGGCCGAAAATGGAGTCGAGGGGCTGGCCCTGGCCAGCAAGATCAAGCCGGACCTGATCGTTCTGGACATTACCATGCCGGTGATGAACGGCATCGAAATGCTCGAAAAACTCAAAGCGGAGGCGTCGCTCAAGGACATTCCTGTCATTATGCTGACCGCCGAGTCCGGCAAAGACAATGTTATGAAGATTGTCAAGATGGGGGTCAACGATTACATGGTCAAACCTTTCAAGGGCGACCAGCTCATCGAACGCGTAGAAAAGATCGTCAAGCTTCAACCCAGCTCTGGAGATGGCGCAGGCGAAGGCGGGGCGGCCAAATACTTCGCCCTCGACCAGGACGTCCAGCTGCTCAATGTGCCGGACAAGGTGGGGCGCCCCGTGGTGGTGGAAATCGAAAACCTGCTGGCGGCCAAGATGAAGGAGATGGTGGGCGCCGGCGTGAAAAAGCTGATTCTGAACTTGGGCAAGAACAGCCAGACCAACATGTCTCTCATCAAGCTTATCGTGTTGGTGGCGCAGCGTTGTCAGTCGTCGGGGGTCAGCTTCCGGGTCACCGGCCAGCAGAGCCTGGGCGATGAACTCAAGGGGTTCCAGGAGACCAGCGCCATTCCATTTGACGCCTCCATCGACCAGGCCAAGGCCGCCATGGCGTGAAAATGAGCCGTTGCAAATTGCAAATTGCAAAAACAAAATTAAAACGGGCTTTCAAAGCCCGTTTTAATTTTGGTAACCACTTTAATATAAAACATATAGTTGGTTTGTGGTGAATGATTCGAAAAGAGATGCAGGGGGTTGTCATTCCCGGATCGGACTAATTGTCGGTAGGTTCGGACTTTAAATGCATCCAGGGCATCATAAAATTATATATAACTTTATGTAATTTAATACTAATAACACAGTTTTGAATCTCTTGTTCACTTTCCTCCCTTGCGATTTGCAAAAGCCGGTATTCTACGGTTCCTTTCCTCCGCAAACAATTGCCTGTTTCCAGGCCAGAAAAATTCCGTCGTTATGCGCAACGCTGACTCCGGCCCCTGCCCACAGCATGAAGTACCCGTTTGTCTCCCATACCCCTTCATCTTGAATATGCTGAAAAACGCGGTGGGCCATCCCCTGTGTGCGATAGGGCCTTGTGCCGTTTCGAGACGATCCTCGGTGCGGGAATGGCATCCTTCTTGCTACACAATCAGGACGTATGGCGGCAATTGTTTCCCGAAGCGACCGCCACCGGAAATCCTGGTTGTTTTGAAAGTTTTATAGAGCGCCATCGAATCCAGAACCTGAGCTCACCACGGAGGAAGGCAGATCATGTATTCAGTTGCAATCGAGCGTGAACCGGAATTCGCAGGTATCGAACGAATCGATCTCGGCACGCGGCGTTTCTCTCCCGGCAACTGCAGTTTCGAAGGCATCGTCGGCCAGAGCCGCGGTATGCGAAAGGTTTTCAAAACCATCGAACGGGTGGCCGACAGCGACTCGACCATCGTCATCAGCGGCGAGACCGGCACCGGAAAAGGCATGGTGGCCAGGGCGATTCACAATCGTTCCTATCGGCGCAACAAGCCTTTCGTGCAGATCAACTGCGGCGCCATTCCGGAAAACCTGCTGGAAAGTGAACTCTTCGGCCACGAGAAGGGAGCCTTCACCGGTGCAACGGCGGCCAAGAAGGGCAAGTTCGAGGTCGCCGACGGCGGCACTATCTTCCTTGATGAGATCGGCGACATGAACCTGGACCTGCAGGTCAAACTGCTGCGGGTGCTGGAGGAGTGCCAGTTCGAGCGAGTGGGCAGCTGCAGCACCATCAACGTGGACGTGCGCATCATCGTGGCCACCCACCGCGACCTGGAGGCGGCCGTGGCCGAGGGGCGATTTCGCCAGGATCTCTATTACCGGCTCTTCGTGATTCCCATCGTGCTGCCCCCGCTGCGCGAACGGCAGGACGACGTCCATCTGCTGGCGTCGCATTTTATCGACGAAATCAGAAGAGAGAAGCGCTCTCCCATCGAAGGCTTCTCCCGGGAGGCGCTGGAGCGCCTTTCGCGTCACGACTGGCCCGGCAACGTGAGGGAACTCAAAAACATGGTGGAGCGTCTGGTGGTACTCAATGACGGACCGAAAATCGAAGTTTCCGATTTGCCGCCCTCCATCCTGTCTTGCTCCGGAAACGCCGCCAATCTTCCACCTCTGGAAATATCCGACGAAGGCATCTGCCTGAGCACGGCGGTCAATGAATACGAGAAGGCTCTCATTACGCAGTCTCTCGAAAAGAGCAAGTGGGTGAAAAAGAAGGCCGCCGAACTGCTGCACGTCAAGCGGACGACGCTGGTCGAGAAAATCAAACGCCACCAGTTGCAGCCCGCGACCTGAAGAAAGCCTCCCAGGTGTCAAAGAACTGACAGGATTCTCTTTTGAGCCTTGACATCTGGGGGGCTTTCTTTTTCCTGTCGGCCCTCAAGACCCCCTTCCATGCAAATTACCCCAACGCTTTTTGCGGCGTAAACCTTTTATTTACAATCAGTTGTCAATAGAGAAGCTCTTTTCCGCATAAAATTTCGAATATGGCAAAAGATTTGCAGTTGATTTGCGGCGGGTTGGTTTTTCGGGCGTCCGCCAGGTCGGCGGCCGGCCCGACGGCTCTAAAAATTGGACCCGATGGCTGTTTCGCGGTCATCGGCAGGACACGAGGCAATGCAGACAGGTACGGTCCTGGTCGTCGACGACGACCCCCAGATCCGGCGCTTCATCGCCGAAAGCCTGCAGCGCAGGGGATTCGAGGTGCTGCAAGCGGGCGGCGGAGACGAGGCCCTCCATCGGCTGGAGGCCGGGCAAACCCGCCTGGTCATTACGGACGTGAGAATGCCCGGAATGTCCGGTATTGAGCTGCTGCACCATCTAAAGCAACAGGCACCGAAGCTGCCGGTAATGATCGTGACGGGCTACGGGAGCATCCGCAACGCAGCCGAAGCCATGCAGGAGGGCGCCTGTGATTACCTGCTCAAACCGTTTTCCGCGGAGACCCTACTGCTGTCCGTTGAAAAGGCCCTGGGGGCCAACGGCGGCAACGGCCACGCGAAACGGCACACGGAAGGGAGTGTCGCCGGAGACAAAAAGATCATCACCCGTGACGCGTGCATGCTCTCGCTGCTGGAGGCCGCGACCAACGTGGCGCCCAGCAACGCCACGGTGCTGATACAGGGCGAGAGCGGCACCGGAAAGGAACTGCTGGCGTCCCACATTCACCGTCACGGCCTGCATCCGGACGCTCCTTACGTGGCCGTGAACTGCGCTTCGCTACCGGAGAATCTGGCCGAAAGTGAGCTTTTCGGCCACGAGAAAGGCGCCTTCACCGGGGCCTTCAGCCGCAAAGCCGGCAAGTTCGAGCTGGCCGGGAAAGGGACTATCGTGCTCGACGAGATCAGCGAGATGCCGCTGCCGCTGCAGGCCAAGCTGCTGCGGGTCCTGCAGGAAAGGGAAGTCGATCGGGTCGGCGGGCAGGCGCCGGTGCCGGTCGAGGCGCGGGTCATCGTCATCAGCAACCAGGACCTGCGGGAGGCCGTCGGGGCGGGGCGTTTTCGGCAGGATCTGTACTACCGCGTCAACGTTATTCCCCTGACCATCCCGCCCCTTCGCCAGCGTCGGGACGACATCCTGCCGCTGGCCGAGCATTTCCTGGCCCGCTTTTCCGCGCGTTACGCGAAGCCGATGCAACGCATTTCCACTGCCGCAGCCACCATGCTGCTCAACAATCCGTGGCCCGGAAACGTTCGCGAACTGGAAAATGCCGTGGAACGCGCTGTTCTCATGGGGGCCGGCGACCGCCTGCTGCCCGAGCACCTTGTACTGGACTCCGTTGGGTTACGGCCGCCGGCCGAGTCTCCGGCGTCGGTGCAGCTTCCAGCCGGCGTAACACTGCGGGATATGGAAAAAAAGCTGATTTTCGAAACCCTTGCAAAGGTCAACGACAACCGGACCCATGCCGCCCGCATGTTGGGCATCAGCATCCGGACGTTGCGCAACAAACTAAAGCAGTACCGGGAGGAACACGGCATTGCTCTGTGAACTGCACTGACAGCCGGCTGAAAGGCGAACCTTTTTGCCTGCCCGAGGGCGGCGAGCGGCGGCAATATTTTCCGGGAAGCGGCACCACTTTGCGGAAGAAGGGCGCTGGCGAGTTCACAATATACTGAAAAAATAGTAGAAAAATTAAGAGCGCCTTCGGGCCGTGCGCTTGGAACGGGAATTGCAGTAACTGAGTGCGAGAGGGCAAAAGGAGCGCCGGCGGCGGGTACCGCCCGGCAGCAGCCAATCGGGAGGAATGCGGTATGGAGCCCAAGGGCCTGTTCCCCGACACATTGAATTTTCTTGAAAAGAGTCTGGATCTGAGGACCCGAAAACAGCGTGTGCTGGCCACCGACATTGCCAACGCCGACACGCCCAATTTCCAGTCCTTTGATGTCCTGGTGGAGGAAGCCCTCCAGAAGGCGCGCAAGGACGGGGAGGAGGATGGGTTCCGTCTGGTGACCACCAACCCGCGGCACATGGCTCTGGACGAGGCCCCCTTCCCCGAGCCGATGGTGCGCGTCCAGCAGGCCGATTCCTATTCTCTGAAGACCGACGGCAACACGGTGGACGTCGATCGCGAAATGGGGAAACTGGCCAAGAACCAGATCATGTACAACACCTCGGTGGAAATCATCTCCAGGGAACTGCGACGTCTCAAGAACGTCATCAAAGGAGGCAAGTAAACGGCCATGAACATGTTTGACGCCCTGCAGGTAAGTGCTTCGGGTCTCAGCGCCCAGCGCCTGCGTCTCAATCTGATCGCCGAAAATATCGCCAACGTGGAGACCACCAGCACCGCCAACGGAGGCCCCTACGTGCGCCAGGAGCCGGTGTTTGCCGCCATGCGCCAGCCGCGCTCTTTCCAGGATCTACTCAACATCGAACAGCGTTACGACCAGGCAGAGGTGTCGGTGGTCGACGTGATCGAAGACCCGCGGCCGCCCATCATCAAGTACATGCCGGGACATCCGGATGCCGACGCGGACGGCCTGGTGCGTTTTCCCAACGTCAACATCTTTGAGGAAATGGTCAACATGATTTCGGCCCAGCGCAGTTACGAGGCCAATGTGACCACCGTCAATGCCATCAAGTCCATGGCCATGAAGGCCCTGGAGATCGGGAAGTAGCCATGATGGATGAATTGCGCATCGACAGCAGTGTCAGGCCGGCGGAATTGCCGGGGATGGATCCGAAAAAGCCGCAGGAAGGGAAAGAGAAGGGTTTCGCCGACATGCTGGGCGATTCCCTGGCCGAAGTCGACCGGCAGATCCGAACGGCGGATGAACAGGCCCAACGTATGGTGGCCGGCGAAGACGTCAGCATTCACAGCACCATGATCAATCTCGAGAAGGCCAACATCTCGTTGGAGTTCATGCTGCAGATCCGCAACAAGGTCATCGAGGCCTACCAGGAAATCATGAGGATGCAGATTTAACCCCCAGGAGAGCTGTTTGCCATGCAGATGCCCGGTGTCGCCACCCAGATGAAAACGCTGTTCCAAAACCTGTCGCCCGGCAAGAAGGTCACGCTTTTCGCCCTTGTCGGACTTTCCGCCACCGTGTTTTTTTTCATCATCACCTGGGCCGGAAGACCGGACTACCAGACGCTCTACACGCGGCTTTCCGCCGAAGACGCCGGCCAGGTGGTGGCCTGGCTCAAGGCGCAGCGTATCGATTACCGGCTCACCGACAAGGGGCGCACCATCCAGGTGCCCAAGGAGAAACTTTACGAGACCCGTATGGAAATGGCTTCCCAGGGGATTCCCCAGGGTGGCGGCATCGGCATGGAGATATTTGACAAGTCAAATCTCGGTATGACCGAGTTCGCTCAAAACGTCAATTACCAGCGGGCCCTGCAGGGCGAACTGTCGCGCACCATCAACGACCTCAAGGAGGTGGAGGGGTCGCGGGTGCACATCGTGATGGCCGCCAAGTCGCTGTTCATCGAAGACCAGGAACCGGCCACGGCATCGGTGGTGCTCAAGCTCAAGCCGGGCCGGCACCTCTCCCGGGACCAGGTCGACGGCATTGTGCACCTGGTCTCGGCCAGTGTCTCCGGGCTCAAGCCGCAGAATGTCACGGTGGTCGACAACTCCGGAAATATCCTGTCGGGATTCGAAGACGAGATGCCGCTGGGCCGCAAGAGCATCCTGCTGCTCGAGTACCAGCAAAAGGTGGAGCGCAACCTGGAGAACAAGATCAAGACCATGCTCGACAACGCCCTGGGACCTTCCAAGGCCATCGTGCGGGCCTCCTGTGACTTCGACTTCCGGCAGCGGGAGATGACCGAGGAGAAATACCTTCCACAGAATCAGGTGGTGCGCAGCGAGAAGAAAAGCAGCGAGATCGCGGCCCGTCCGGACCAGATCCCCATGGGGGTTCCTGGAAAGACGGCCTACAGCTCTCCCAACGCCGCCAACACCACCACCGCCGGCGATATGCCGGCCATCCAGAAACAGAACCAGATGGTCAACTACGAAATCGGCAAGGTCACCAGCCACGTGGTCGAACCGTCCGTGCGTCTGCTCAAGACGTCTGTGGCGGTCATCGTGGACGGCACGTACCGCAAGGTGACCGGCGCCGACGGCAAAGTGGAGATGCAGTACGTCGCCCGAAAGCCCGAAGAACTCAAGCAGTTGGAAAACATCGTCAAGCGGGCCATCAATTTTGACTCCGCGCGGGGCGACGAGGTCGTGGTCGAGAACATCCCCTTTGACACCGAGTCCTGGGACGCGCTTTCGCAGCCCGAAGAGGTGCCGCCGGGGTGGATGGCCAAGCTCCAACAGCACCGCCTGCTGGTCAAGTACGGCATCGCCGGCTTCATCTTGTTTTTCACCTTCCTGTTCGTCGTCCGGCCGCTGGTGCGCTGGTTGACGAGCGGAGGCGGGCAGGATGTGCAGCTGCTGCAGCAGTTGCCCAAGACCGTTGGCGAAATCGAAAGCGAGTACGAAAAGCAGGCCCGCAGCCTGCCATACAGCGACCAGGCTTCGCGTTTGGTGATGCGCGACAACACGGCCTCGGTTCAGCTCATCCGGGAATGGATGAAGGAGTCCTGACATCGTGAGCGAAACGGGTACGCAGAGGCATCGGCGGGCACGCAATTTCTGAGCAGGGAAACTGATTGCATATGGATACCACACAGTTGTCTGGCCCCCTGAAAGTGGCGGTGTTGATGAAAGCGCTGGGAAAGGAAGCGGTTCAGGAGGTACTGACGCAGCTATCCGACGGGGAACGCGAGCAGGTCATGGTGCACGTATCTCAGCTGGGGGACATCGCGCCGGAGGTTATCGAGAAGGTGGCCCAGGAGTTTATCACCCTGGCGCCGCGCTATGGCCGCGAAGCCCTGCCGCCTGCACCCGAGCCGGACAAGGAAAAGAAGGACAAGAGTGACGGCAGCGATGAGGAAGAAGAGCCCGGACGGCAGAAACTCGAGGCCATCGAGGCCATGGACCCCGAACAGCTGGCCGAAACCATCCGAAACGAACATCCCCAGACCATTGCCCTGATCGTCTCGCACCTCAAGGCCGAAAACGCCAGCCGGGTGCTTGGCGCACTACCCGATGAACTGCGCGGGGAAGTGGCCATCCGGATCGCCAACCTCAGCAAGGTCATGTCCGAGATGGTGGCGGAAGTGGACCGCGTGTTCAAGGAGATTCTGGACAGCAGTGCCGCATCGCCGACTTACCAGGCTGGCGGCATAGACCATCTGGCGGACATCCTCAACCAGTCAGGGGAATTGGTGGGTGACCAGATCATGTCCGACATCGAAGAGATTGACCCTGAGCTGGCCGCCCGCATCAAGGAACGCATGTTCGTCTTCGACGACCTGGTGCTGGTGGACGATCGGGGCATGCAGAAGGTTTTGCGCCAGGTGGAAACCCGCGAACTGGCGGTGGCCCTCAAGGCGGCGGCCGAGGAGACCAAGGAGAAGGTCTTCCGCAATATGTCCCAGCGGGCGGCGGAGATTCTGCAGGAAGAGATCGACTCGCTAGGGCCGGTGCGCATGGCCGAAGTGGAGGAAGCCCAGCAGAAGGTGACCCGCATTATCCAGGAGATGGAGAGCAAGGGCGAGATCATGATCAGCGGCAGGGGCGGAGGCGACCTCATTGCCTGATTTTTTCAACAGTGCAGGGGACGGAACGGGAACCGCCGATGTGCGGCACAGTTTTCCGGATTTTGAAGACAGCGTCAGCCGCCGCAGGGATATCTCCGGCCGGCGGGAATTGTTTCGGCGCGTCGATTTTGCAGGCTGCGGCCCATCGGACGGTAGTACCGGCGACGATGCCTGCCCCGGTGCTGAAGGGCCTCCGGACGCTGCCCAACTGGCCCACGAGAGCGGCTACCGGGAGGGCTTGGAAGCCGGCCGCCGTGAGGCCGAAGCCCGCCTCCGGCCCTTGACCGAGGAGTTACAAAAGGCCCTCCAGGAAGTCCGTGATCGTGCAGCCGGGCTGTACGCTGCAGCCGAGGGGCAGGCCGTGGAACTGGCGCTGGCGGTGGCCCGCAAGATCATCGGGCGCGAGACGCAAATCGACCGCCAGGTGGTGGTGCACAGCCTGCGGCGCGCGCTGGCGGGCCTGGCACGGCGGTCGGAGGTCACGCTGGTGCTCAACCCGGAAGACGCCGTTTTTCTGAAATCCCTGACGCCCGAGGCCCTGTTCGGTGAGGACGGGGCCGTTGAAAAGGCAGTCTTCGAGGCCGATCCCGCCGTGGCGCCGGGCGGCTGCCGGGTCAAAACGGCCGCCGGCGACCGGGATGCGACCATAGACGGACAACTGGCGCGCATCGCGTCCGCTTTCGAGGAAGCTTTGCAGCAGCGCGGCGGGCAGGCTTCGCCCGTGGAAGAGAATCATGAAGGCTGAACTGGATCTGGCATACTATTTACGGTTGCTCGACAGCCTGGAAACCGTCGGCCGGCTGGGCCGGGTGACCAAGGTGGTGGGCCTGGTCATCGAAGCCCGCGGGCTGGAGGCCAACATCGGCAGTGTGTGCGCGGTTCACACCGGAGATGCCGGCCACACGGTGATGGCCGAGGTGCTGGGCTTCCGGGACGAAACCATGCTGCTGATGCCGCTGAGCGAGTGCCACGGCCTGGGGCCCGGCTGTCCCGTAGAGGCCATGGAGCCCCGTGCTGTGATTCCTGTGGGGGCGGGACTGTTGGGACGCGTCGTCGACGGTATGGGGAACCCCATCGACGGCCGCGGACCCGTCGACTGCCAGCAGGAGTACCCGCTGTACGCCGAACCGCTCAATCCGCTGCGGCGACGGCCCATCGATCGGGCGCTGAGCACGGCCGTTAAATCCATCGACGGCCTGCTGACCCTGGGCTGCGGCCAGCGCATGGGCATCTTTGCCGGTTCGGGGGTGGGCAAGAGCGTACTGATGGGCATGATCGCCCGCAACAGCAGCGCGGACGTCAACGTCATTGCCCTCATCGGCGAACGGGGCCGCGAGGTCAACGATTTCATCGACAAGATCCTGGGAGAGGAAGGCCTGCGGAAGTCCGTGGTGGTGGTGGCCACCTCGGATCACCTGCCCCTCATTCGGGTGCGCGGGGCGTTCATCGCCACGGCCATTGCGGAGTACTTCCGGGACTGCAACCTGCACGTTAACCTGATGATGGATTCGGTCACACGCTTTGCCATGGCCCAGCGCGAGATCGGCCTGGCCCTGGGAGAGCCGCCCACCTCCAAGGGCTACACGCCGTCGGTCTTTACCCTGCTGCCGCGCCTGCTGGAGCGCGCCGGCAATGCCGACGGCAGCGGCAGCATCACCGGCCTCTACACCGTGCTGGTGGAGGGCGACGACATGAACGAGCCGGTGGCCGACGCGGTGCGCTCTATCCTCGACGGCCACATCGTGCTGACCCGCGATCTGGCCGTCCAGAACCACTACCCGGCGGTGGACGTGCTGGCCAGCGTCAGCCGCGTGATGGGCGACGTCACCGACCCGGAGCATCAGCGGGCCGCGGCAGAGCTCAAGTCGCTGCTGGCCACTTACCGCAAGGCCGAGGACCTGATCAATATCGGCGCCTACGTGCGCGGAAGCAACGCCGCCATCGACCGCGCCGTGGACATGATCGGACGCATCAATGATTTCCTGGTTCAGAGCGACCGCGAAAACATCCCCCTGGAAGACAGCCGGCGCCTGCTGACGGCGCTTTTCGGCGAGGAATCGGAATAACCCATGGGATCTTTCAAACTGGAACCGCTGCTGCGATACCGCAAACTCCAGCAGGAGCTTCTGGAAAAGGCGCTGGCCGAGGCGCAAAGGCGCCTGGACGAGGAGCGCGGCAAACTGGGCGAGTTCCAAAACCGGCAGGCGGCGGCGGCCCGTTCTTTTCGGCAGCTGCAGGGGTACAATGGCCTGGATGGCACCTCGGCCCAGGCGTACACCGAATACCTGGCACTCATACAGGACGCCATTGAGCGGCAGCAGGCGTGTATTGAAGAGGCCCGGCGGGAAGTCCGGCAAAAGCGCTTCGAACTGCAGGCGGCCGCCAGGAAGAAAAAGATGATCGACAAACTCAAGGAACGGCATTGGCAACGGGACATGCAGCACCTGCGGCACAGGGAGCGGCTGTTTTTCGACGACGTAGCGACCAACACCTTCATCAGAAAGGGCGGCCCCGATGACTAGAGCAGAACTGACGACAATTTTCGATGCCATAGAGATGCGGCGCAACGGAGCCCTGCCGGACTTCCTCAGTCCATCGCCGGATGTCGACCTGTCGCGACCGCCGGAGCCGGGCAGTTTCCGTTTCTCGCTGGAGCAGATGCGGCATGGCACGGAAGACTTTCCCCCGTCCCCGGCAGGCCCTCGGCATGCACGCACACCGGCGGAGGGCCGCCGCGACAGCGGGGCGGTTTCCCGGCGGCCGGGCCCGTCGTCTCCAGATCGCGGTGCACCCATACGGCGTTCCGAGGCGCCGAAAGAAAGTGAGGAGCGTCCGCAGCGGACCGCAATGCGCAAGAACGAGACGGCGGCCGGAGCCAAAAAAGAGCGCCCCGGGCAGACGCAGCGGAACCGGAAGACCGCCGAAACGCGTGACAAGGAAACCCCGCCGGCGGATGACGGGCCCCAGGGCGAGGGGGCGGTTGCGGAAAAACCCGACGCCACCCGGCAAACGGCTGCGGCGGCGATGGGAACGGGAACGGCGGCGACGGGAAAGGCCGAGGCCGATCCAAATCCGCCGCAGTCACCGGCCGGCCAGGGCGTCGAACCGTTGGCCGGGGATGCCGAAACCTCCCGCGTCGTTTCCGCCAAGGCGGCCGTTGAAGCCGACGGCATGGCGAAACAGCCCCCTGTCGAAGGGGCCGCGACAGATGCCGGCGGCCCGGCAAAAAGTTCCGCTCCCGCCAATGGCAAGAGCGCCAAGAGTGAAAAGATTGCTGTCCAGATGCCGGCCAAGGCCGCCGGAAAACCAACGTCAGCGCCTGGCGGGGCACCGCCGGTTGAAATGGACACCCCGGCTGCAGCGGAAGCCAGGGCGGCGGTTTCCGTAAAAGGGGCTTCGCCGGCTGCGGCACAGCCCCAGCTTCAGCCGCAGGCAGCACCGGTGGCCGTGTCCCAGGGGACGGCCACTGCCACTGCCAACGGTCAGGCCGGTTCGGCGGAAGCCGCCGCTCCGGAAGCGTCGGCGCCGGGCCGAGTGGCCCGTGTGGGGGGCGACAGCCAGAGCGGACAGACCGGGCTGTTCCAGGGGCATCACGCCGCATCCGGCCACGTGCAGGGCAGCGGCGGTGCCACCGCACCCGAGGGGCCGGCGCAGCCTTTTCACCAGGACCTGATGCAGCAGGTAGCTGAAAAGGCCGTCTTCCATCTCCGAAACGGCCGGGCCGAAGCACGTATCGACCTGAAACCGGAGAGTCTGGGGCACCTGAAGCTGCATGTGTCCACCGATCACGGGCAGGTAACCCTCCGGATCCTGACCGATTCGGTCTGGGTGCGGGACATGATCGAGAGCAACATCAGCCACCTGAAAAATGAACTGCAGCAGCACAATCTGCAGATCGATCGCCTGGACGTCTCGGTGTCCGGGGGACAGCAGGAAACGGGGAACGGCAATGACCGGGCCTCCGCTTCGCCGCGAAATCCCGCCGAGGTGGCCGGCAGCGGCGAAGGCGGGGCCGCACCGGTGGGAGAGGAAACCGGGACCCCGCATCGCGCCGTTGCGCGGGCACGGGTGGGGATGGTGGATTATTTCGCGTGAAGCCAATTCTGGCCGGGAAAAATCCCGGCCGGATCGAAAAACGAGGACGGGTGACAACAGGAGGAAAATACGCATGATCACGACCGATTCCGTCAACAACAAGCAAACCGACAGTACGCAGATATATTCCAGTGATCCCAATACCATGGGCAAGGATGATTTCCTGATGCTGCTGGTCACCGAGCTTCAGAATCAGGATCCACTCAGTCCCATGGAAAATTCGGAGTTTGTCGCCCAGTTGGCGCAGTTCAGCGCGCTGGAGCAGTTGACGAACGTCAACAAGAATCTGGAAATGCTGCAGATGTATCAGAATTCCCTGAACAATGCCCAGGCCGTGGGCATGATCGGCAAGAACATTATGGCCAGTGGCAATACCACCGAGCTGGTTGAAGGGGGGGACGCCACGCTGGAGTTCAATCTGCCCGCTAATGCCGTCGATGTCTCCATCGACATCTTCAACTCCGCGGGCAATTTCGTGACCACTTTGCAGGCAGGTTCTATGGACGCCGGTCACCACAGCATGACCTGGAACGGAACCGACAGCGAAGCCCAGGATGTTCCAGCCGGGATCTATATGTTCGAGGTGCACGCTATCGGGGAAGACAACGTGCCGCTGGAGACCGGCACCTACACCGAGGGTGTGGTGTCCGGGGTCACCTACCGCAACGGCAGCCCCTACCTAATGACCGGGGAAAACCTGGTGCCACTGTCCGCCGTGCGCGAGGTCACCAACCCGGAAGCGGCACCGGAAGAACCTGATGCCCCGGAAATCGAAGAGGGACTGCGGTAGGCACGTCGGGCCCGCTGCCATTGAATTGAGATGGAAACCAACGCGACAAACAACCAGGGAGGACGTCAACCATGATGCGATCACTGTACTCCGGAGTCACCGGTCTGAACGCCAACAAAAAATACATGGATACCATCGGCGACAACATCGCCAACGTCAATACGCCGGGCTTCAAGAGCTCGACGCCATCTTTCGCCAACGTGCTCAACCAGACCACCAATATCGTCACATCCAACGTCAACAGCGGATTCTCCGGCAACGAGATCGGCAACGGCGTGGCCGTCGTCGGCCTGCGCTTTGACTGGACCCAGGGCCCGTTGCAGTCCACGGGCAACGCCACCGACCTGTCCATCAACGGCGGCGGGTTTTTCGGCGTATCCGACGGCACGGAGCTGTTTTTTACCCGTGCCGGGGACTTCTCCTTTGACAAGGACGGCAACTTGATCACCCTGTCCGGAATGAACGTCCAGGGATACGACCTGCAAAATGGCAACAACCCGCCTGTTGTGGGAACGGATACTCCCCAAGACATCCATATCGACCTGGACCAGTGGGAGAGCATTTCGGTGGACAACAACGGGATATTCTACGGCATTGAAACCGCCAATCCGGACAACGGCCCCCAGGCCCTGTGGCAGGTGTCGCTTTACGAATTCGCCAACATCAACGGCCTGGGCAAAATGAGCAACAACCTGTGGCGGCAGACGTCGGACTCGGGAGACGCCGTCGTGGGGATACCGGGCGACGGCGATTTCGGCAACGTGATTTCGAGTACCCTGGAGATCTCCAACGTGGACCTGGCCACCGAGTTCGTCAACATGATCACCGCCCAGCGCGCTTTCCAGGCCAACTCGCGCGTGATCACCACCAGTGACGAAATGCTGGCCGAGCTGATCAACATCAAGCGCTGATCCGGTACCGGTTTTCTGCCCAGGACAGTCTCCCTGAACGGGCGTGCCCGGTCCGGCCGGCATCCCCCGCCGGCCGGACCGGGCACGCTCCGGGACCCGCCGCTTCTGCACGCCGCTGCCGATGTCAAAGTGTTGACAACCAACGATCTTTTTGACGGCAAATCCTCCCGCCCGCCCGCCCCCCAACCGAATTTTTCGCCTGATCCTGCTTCCACTGGTATGTTCCTTTGTGAAATGTGTTGTAATTATAATTGGTTGTGTCTTTGATGCTTTTTATGGGCTTTCGGTCCGGGGCCAACCGCCATTCCGGCACACAATTTGCTCAAACAAGGGGTGCTGTGGCGTTGTTTCCCTGCCGGCATGCGGCCGGACAGGGC
>JAMOVG010000002.1 GCA_027061725.1 Desulfobacteraceae bacterium | reverse complement strand
TGGCTTTCGGGTCAGGCCGATGAAGGACGTGCCCTTTGTCGTGTGGCTGACGGCGGGGATGTCGGCTTGGTTCGCCTTTTCGGAAATGGTCGCCGGGGCCGTGGGGTCCGTCGTGGCCAACGGCAACCTGGTCAAGCGGACGCTTTTCCCCTCACAGGTGCTGCCGGTCGTCAAGATTTTCTCCAGTCTGGCCAACCACGCCGCATTCATTCTGGTGCTGTTCGTGCTCATCGTGCTGCAGCGCATGCCGCTGAGCTTCTATTACCTGCAGGCATTGTACTACCTGGTGTGCATGATGGTGCTGGCCGTCGGCCTGGGATGGATGTTCTCGGCCCTGAACGTTTTCATACGCGATGTAGGGCAGGTCGTTGGCGTGGCGCTGCAGATCGGTTTTTGGGCGACACCTATTTTCTGGGACGCACGCATCATGCCGGCCAGGCTTCAGCAGTACCTGAAGCTCAATCCACTCTATTATATCGTACAGGGATACCGCGACTCGTTCATCTATTTTGTCCCTTTCTGGCAGCGGCCCTACCTGACGGCATACTTCTGGTCCGTGGCGCTGGTGATCCTGCTGCTGGGTGCCATGGTCTTTAAACGGCTGCAACCACAGTTCTCCGACGCACTCTGAGAACAGGGGCACATCCCATGACGGACATCGCCATCGACATTCGCAATCTCTCCAAGCAATACCTGGTTTACCGGAAGCCGCTGGACCGCATTCGGGAAACCTTCAGCCCTTTCGGAAAGAAATATCACACGCCGTTCAACGCGCTGCGAAACATCAACCTGACCGTACCCCGCGGTCAGTCCATCGGCATTATCGGGAGAAACGGCAGCGGCAAGTCGACCCTGCTGCAGATCATATGCGGCGTGTTGCAGCCCACAGCGGGGCAGGTCACCGTCAACGGCAGGATTTCGGCGCTGCTGGAACTGGGTGCCGGGTTCAACCCCGAGTTCACCGGTCGGGAGAACGTTTACATGAGCACGGCCATCCTGGGTCTAAGCCGGCGACAGACCGACGCGCGTTTCCAGCAGATTGTCGATTTTGCCGACATCGGCGAGTTCATCGACCGTCCGGTGAAAACCTATTCCAGCGGCATGTACATTCGGCTGGCTTTCGCCACTGCCATCAGCGTAGACCCTGAAGTGCTGATCATCGACGAGGCCCTGGCGGTGGGTGACATCTTCTTCCAGCAGAAATGCATGCAGCACATGCGCAAAATGATGGCTCAGTGCACCATCGCCCTGGTCTCCCACGACATGCATTCCGTGACCAACCTGTGTGACAGGGTGGCTGTACTTGACAAGGGCCGCATCGTTTTCGACGGCAAACCGCCCGAGGGGGTGGCCAAGTACACCAAGATACTTCACAACGAAGAATTCAAGAAAAAACAGCGACGCGCTGCCCCGGATCTGCTCAAGATACCGGTGGAGGTTGCCCGGAAAGCCGCTGAACTGAACCCGGAGTTTTCCCGCTGGCTAGTGGTTACAGAGGAGGAGACCGGGGGGGCAGGAGAGGTGATTATTCTGCGGGTTTTCATCTCCAAAGGTGGTCTGCCCGCAAAGACGGTCAGTTCAGGGGACCGCATCGAGGTGCACCTGCTGGTGCGTGCGTTCGTTTCCAAAAGGGAGATTATATTTGGATACACCATCAAGGACCGGGTGGGTAACGCCATATTCGGAGAGAACAGCTTCTGCCTTGCCGACGGTCCCCGTCCTGTCGAGAAGGGGTACTCGCTGGTAGTTTTTTCCTTCACATGGCCCGAAGTCTATCCGGACGACTATACCATCACCTTGGGGATCGGGGAGGGCAGGCACCCGCTGGCACACAAGATCCAGTGCTGGGCGCACAACATTTTTTCCCTTTCCGCCATCGCTCCGGGAAAGGCCATTCACGGAATGTTTAACAACCCTCTGGATTCCCTCGAGATCACCTGCCTGGATGCGAGCCGGGACACCGTGGGTGCGGCCGGGGATGTGCCCAAGGGATGCGAAACGTAAAATCCGCAATGGATGAGTGGAATATCGAAAAGTCCTCATTTGAGGACGTAGCCGATTTGATCGCCTCCCGCGACCGACCTGGCAGGCGGGTGAAAGTCGTATGCTTCGACTATTTCGATACACTGGCGGTGCGCATCGTTCTGCCGGAATACACCAAGGTGCTGGCATCCTCGGTGCTGAGTTGGCTCCTGAATGTTGGGAAGAGCGGGGAGCAAATATATGCGATGCGCAGGGAAATGGAAAGGGCGCTTTGTGAATCCAACAACGCCGCCGGCCGCGATATGGAGTTCGATTTATCCGATCTGGCACGGCGGCTTTACGAACGCCTCGGACAAACCTCTTCTGCGAGCGAGGGCTTCGACCGATCCTGCGAGCGATTTATCGAGACGGTCCTTTCCATCGAGTTGGCCGTGGAATGTGCGGTTCAGCGAGCCTGCCGCCCAGTGGTGGAATTGCTCAAGGCGCTGCATCAACGCGGGCTGACCACCGTGGTGGTTTCCGATTTCTACCTGCCTGCTAAAACGTTTCAGCGTATGCTCCGCTTTCATGGCTTTGAGAAACACATTGATCACCTCTACGTTTCGGCCGATTATGGGGAAACCAAGGGCTCCGGCAGGTTGTACCGGCGGATCCTGGAGGATACCGGATTCCGCGCAGAGCAGGTCCTGATGATCGGGGACAACCCCCACGCGGATATCCGGATGGCCGCCGAAAGAAATCTGCAGACCCTTCGGGTCGAAAATCCAAGCCAGAGCGCTTTTTACCGAAAATGGGAAAAGCAACAGCACAATTCACCAAAGAGAACCGTTTTCGCAACAGACGAACGGAGAGGTGACCTTTTCCCGGAAATGGGAACCACTCTGTGGCTTTTCACCTGCCGGCTGTTCCAGGAACTCAGAAAGCATGGCGTGCGGGATGTCTTTTTTTTCTCCAAGGAGGGCGAGTTCCTCAAGCGGCTGTTCGATGATTTTCAGCAGCGTCTGTTCGCTGGACCGGTTATCCACAGTCACTATCTGGTCGCTTCGCGCAAGGCCACCTTCATCGCTTCGTTGCGGCCTCTGGAGCAAGAGGACTTCTCGCGACTGTTTGACCATTACCGGGACATATCGCTGCGTGATTTCATGCTCAGCCTGAACATGCCGGAAGAAGAGTCCCGAAGAATATGTGTTGCCGCCGGGCTGGATTTCGAGCGCCGTTTTTCAGACCTTGCGTCACAGGAATGCTTTTCACGACTCCTGAAGGATCCGTTCTTCCGAGAGGCTTACCGGAAGTTGCGCGAACAGCAGAAAGACGGCTTCCTGACCTACCTGAACTCTTTCGGCGTGGACTACCGGAGGGAAGGCCTTTTCATCGTCGATGTAGGCTGGAAGGGCAGCATCCAGGACAACATTTTTCATATCCTGGAGGGCGAGGTGCCGGTGCAGGGCTTTTATATTGGTTCGCTGATTGCCACTGAACTAAACGAAAAAAACCGCAAGCAGGGCCTTCTTTTCTCTGACCGCCCCGAACCCTCACGCCATTTCGCGGTATACAACAACAACCGCTCTCTGTTCGAGATGATGCTGGGCGCAAGTCACGGGAGCGCCGACGGGTACATTCCGGAATCGGTCGCAAACCTACAGGGGGAGCAGACGCCCGGAAGGCAGATCTACGCACAGAAGAGCGATGGCCGCTGCAGGGTCTCGGTGATGGTGCTGGACTTGCCGGAGGAACGGCATCTTTTCGAAAGGCTGATCCGGCCTCTTCAGCAGCGCTTCATTGCAGCCGCCGCGGCCTGCACCTGGCAGTTTCTTCTGAACGGCTGTCGGCGACCGGACGATCAGTGGTTCGCGCGGCGGCATGCGCGCATGGTCTTCAGGCCAACACAACGCGAAGTGTCTTTCTATGAAAAGCTGTATCACCTGGAAAATTTCGGTGTTTTCGAATACACAACCTTTCGTGGCAGCAACCGTGTGACGTGGAAACAGCGCTGGGCCAATTTCAAGGGCGTGCTGCTTCACCCGGAGGTGCTGGAAAGCGGCATATGGCCCCCTGTCATACTGAGGAAGATGGGGGTTGCGCCTTTAAGGTACTATGACGGCTGGCGTCGCAGTGTGAAGGAATTCGGTTTGAGATGGTAGAGCCGCTGTTTATCGGAATTCTGCTGGGGTCACCGGAGATCAATGGCGGCACCTATGTGATTTACGAACACGGGTCCCGCCTGAAAAGACGTGGACACCGGGTAGCCATAATTACCAGGGAAGCGGTGGAACCCGAACAGCATGCCTGGCACCCTGCGGCCGCTGAGCTGGAATGGATCACCGTTGAACAGGCGCGCCCACTGACATTCGATTTCATCGTGGCCACCTGGTGGCAAAGCGCTTTCATGCTTCATGAATTTTCAGCGATGCATGCGGTCTATTTCATACAGTCTATTGAGTCGGGC
>JAMOVG010000001.1 GCA_027061725.1 Desulfobacteraceae bacterium | reverse complement strand
GCTGGCCGCCGTTGGTGTCGCACAGCACGACGGCAGCGGCACCGGCCCGTGCGGCGGCCAGCAGGGTCTCCAGGGCATAGGCCGGGTTGTCGCGGTAGCCGTCGAAGAAATGCTCGGCATCATAGATCACCTCGCGCCGCATCTCCCGCAGATAGGCCACGCTGTCGGTGATCATGGCCAGATTCTCTTCCAGGGAGTTGTGCATCACCTGTTCGACGTGCAGGTCCCAGGTCTTGCCGAAGACGGTCACCGCAGGGGTGCGGCTGTCCAGCAGAGCCTTGAGGTTGGCGTCGTCTTCGGGGGCGATGCCGGCATGCCGGGTGGACCCGAAGGCGGTGATGCGGGCGTTCTTGAACTCGGTGCGCGCCGCCAGTTCGAAAAAATGAATGTCCCGCGGATTAGACCCGGGCCAGCCTCCCTCGATGTAGTGAAAACCCATCTCGTCCAGCCGCTGGGCGATACTGATCTTTTCCCCGGCTGAAAAGCTGATTTTTTCTCCCTGGGTGCCATCGCGCAGGGTGGTATCGTACAACAGGATCGATTCCATGGCTTTTGCTGTCCTTCCGCGCTTTGCGGTGTCGCGCCGTGCGGGTAGTCGGGCCCCGTGCGGGGCGAAAGCGCCGAGAGCGCTTATTTCCCCCGGTTTTCCGGGCGCAGTGAACGTACGGCCGCGCCGGCGCGCCACATTTCCGAATTCTTGATCTCGTCGAGTTCCTTCTGCAGCTTCACCCGGTAGTCGGGTGCCTGGTTGCTCTCCAGCACCCGGCGGGTCTCCTGGCCGGAAACGACCTTCTGGTAGAGTTCGTCGAAAACGGGTGCCACGGCGTCACGGAAACGCGGCGCCCAATCCAGGGCCCCGCGCTGGGCCGTGGTGCTGCAGTTGGAGAACATCCAGTCCATGCCGTTCTGGGCCACGAGGCGGATGAGGCTCTGGGTGAGTTCCTCCACGGTTTCGTTGAAGGCTTCGCTGGGGCTGTGGCCGTGGCGGCGCAGCAGGTTGTACTGGGCTTCCATGACGCCTGCCAGGCAGCCCATCAGCACGCCGCGCTCCCCGGTGAGGTCCGAGTAGACCTCGTTTTGAAAGGTGGTGGGAAAGAGATAGCCCGAACCGATGGCGATGCCCAGCGCGAGGGTGCGTTCCCGCGCCCGTCCGGTGAAGTCCTGATGTACGGCGAAGCTGGAATTAATGCCGCTGCCCTCCAGGAAATTGGTGCGCACCGTGCGACCGGATCCCTTGGGCGCCACCAGGATGACATCCACATTGTCCGGCGGCACGACGCCGGTCTGGTCGCTGAAGACGATGGAGAACCCGTGGGAAAAATACAGGGCGTCGCCTTCGTTGAGGCACGATTTGATCAGCGGCCAGGTCTGCATCTGGCCGGCGTCCGAGAGCAGGAACTGGACGACGGTCGCCTGGCGGGCGGCCTCTTCCAGGGGAAATAGGGTCTTGCCGGGAACGAACCCGTCGGCCACGGCACGGTCCCAGGAGTCGCCGCCCTCGCGCTGACCCACGATGACGCGGATGCCGTTGTCGCGCAGGTTCATGGCCTGCCCGGGGCCCTGCACACCGTAACCCAGTACGGCCACGGTCTCGTCGGCCAGCACCTCGCGGGCCTTTTCGAGGGTGAACTCGTCTGCCGTGATGACTTCTTCTTCCACTCCGCCAAAATTGATGATTGCCATGCTGTTCTTCCTTTCATGCGCCCCTGCCGACGGAAAACCGCCGCCGGGGCACTCTTTCAGTGGGATAATTAAAATGCCGCATCGGGCATGTTCCCGTTGGATTCGCTCTTGCCCGAGTTCCCCGTATCAGTTGGGTTCACGGAAAAGCGCGATGGGGCCCGTGCGGGCGATTTTCTTGATGCCCATGGGTTTGAGAAGCTTCAGGAGGGCCTTGAGTTTGCCCTCGTCGCCGGTTACCTCGATAGTATAGTGCTCCAGTCCCACGTCGACCACCTTGCAGCGGAAGATATCCACAATGCGCAGTATCTCCGCGCGGTGCTTGGCCTTGGCCTGTACGCAGATCAGAGCCATTTCCCGTTTGACCGAACTGGGACCGGTGAGATCCCGGATCTTGCGAACATTGACCAGCTTGTTGAGCTGTTTTTCGATCTGTTCAACGATGGGCGCGTCCGCCTTGGATACGATGGTGATGCGTGAAACCGCCGGATCGGTGGTTTCGGCCACGCACAGACTGTCGATGTTGAATCCCCGGCCGCTGAACAGGCCCACGATGCGCGAAAGCACGCCGGGCACGTTGTCCACCAGCATGGAAAAGATGTGTTTCTGTTCTTCCATGTTTGTCTCCAATCTGTTGCTTGACGGCGGGCCGGCGTCGGCCCGCGCCGCTGCGACAAAAGCCCTAGACCAACAGCATTTCGGTGATGGGGGCCCCGGCGGGTACCATGGGATACACGCATTCCTCCTTGGCAACCACGAAATCCATGATGACCGCCGTGGGCGCTTCCAGGCCCTTGCGCAGCACGGCCTCGACTTCGTCGGGTTTGGTGGCGCGCAGCCCCAGCGCGCCGTAAGCCTCGGCCAGTTTGACGAAGTCGGGTGTACAGTCCATGCAGGTGCTCGCGTATCGTTTGTCGTAGAACAGCTCCTGCCACTGCCGCACCATGCCCAGGTAGCTGTTGTTCAGAATGACCACTTTGATGGGGGCCTTCTGCTGGACGGCGGTAGCCATTTCCTGGATGTTCATCTGGATGCTGCCGTCGCCGGCGATGTCCACCACCACGTCGTCGGGGCAGGCGATCTGGGCGCCGATGGCGGCGGGCAGTCCGAACCCCATGGTGCCCAGTCCGCCGGAAGTGACAAAGCGGTTGGGGCGGTTGAAATGGTAGAACTGGGCGGCCCACATCTGGTTCTGGCCCACCTCGGTGGTGATGATGGCGTCACCGCCGGTCAGTTCGAAAAGCTTTTCCACCACGAACTGCGGCTTGATGACGTCTGTCTGCTTGTAGGCCAGCGGTGTGGTTTTTTTCCAGGTGTCAATCTGGGAAAGCCAGTCTTTGCGGGCAGAAGACAGATCGCCCAGATCGATTTCGTCCACCAGCTGGTTGAGGCTGTTGAGCGTCAGGCGGCAATCGCCCACAATGGGGATGGCCACCTGCACGTTCTTGCGGATGGAGGTGGGGTCAATGTCGATGTGCACGATCTTTGCCCGTGGTGCGAAAGTGTCGATCCTGCCGGTGACCCGGTCGTCAAAGCGCACACCCACCGAGATCATCAGGTCGCAGGCGTCAACGGCCATGTTGGCCCGGTAGGTGCCGTGCATGCCGATCATGCCCAGCCAAAGCGGATCGGTGCCCGGAAAGGCGCCCAGCCCCATGAGGGTGGCGGTAACCGGAGCCTGGATTTTGTGCGCAAGTTCGGTGACCTCGGGCGAGGCTTTGGACAGGATGGCGCCGCCGCCCACAAACAACAGCGGCCGCCGGGCTTTGCGGATCAGCTTGACGACCTTTTGCAGCTGTTTCATGTTGGGGCTGTAGTTGGGGCGATAGGAGCGCAGGTTGACCGGCCCCGGGGGCTTGTACTCGATGGTGGTGTTGGCGACGTCTTTGGGGATGTCCACCAGCACGGGCCCCGGTCGCCCCGAGCGGGCGATGTGGAAGGCCTCCTTGATAACATGCGCCAGATCTTCGGTGCGCGTGACCAGGTAGTTGTGCTTGGTGCAGGGGCGCGTGATGCCGACGATGTCGACTTCCTGAAAGGCATCGTTGCCGATCAGGTGGGTGGGCACCTGGCCGGTAATGACCACCAGGGGAATGGAGTCCATATACGCAGAGGCGATGCCCGTCACGGTGTTGGTGGCGCCGGGGCCGGAGGTGACCAGGCACACGCCCACGCGGCCGCTCACCCGGGCGTAGCCGTCGGCGGCGTGGACGGCTCCCTGCTCGTGGCGCACCAGGACGTGGCGGATGTCGGTTTTTTCCAGCTCGTCGTAGATGTCGATCACGGCGCCGCCGGGATACCCGAAAATGGTGTCCACCTTCTCTTCGGCCAGTGTTTTCAGCAGAATCTGGGCTCCTGTGAGTTTCATGGTCAATTCCTCTTTGGTGTTTGGGTTGAGCGGCCGGCAAAAAAGCCGTAAAAAAAAACCGTTATCGGCGCTGAGGCTGATAACGGTTTGATTCGTTTTATGGCTGGTTTCGCTAGGCCATTATCAACCTCTTACCCCCGCAGCGGAGAATGACATCCGCTACGAGGATCTCAATAAGGCTAATAAGGAGGATAATGGCGCTGATTTTCATGTATACTTTCTCTTTGAATAAAAATACCTGATCCCACATGCCAGAGGCGCGAGAGAATGTCAAGAAATTTTTTTTAAAGGTTCAGGAATCAACGGCTGCCGGAGGCGCTTCCTCTTCCTCAGACGGCAGGGATTCGCGATAACCGCATTCACGGTCCGTGCAGGCCAGGAAACGGCCGTCTTTCTTGGTGCTGC